>CBDIWQ010000132.1:0-8265 GCA_965285965.1 uncultured bacterium
GCATCGACTCACCAGGGCATTACCAAACGCTTCGCGGAGCCGAGCACAAATTCCGCGGTATTGCCTTCGGCGGGCCCCACTCGATTAGTAAGGTCGAACTGAGCTTTGACGCAAGCCGCACCTGGAATGAGTGTCAGATTGAAAAGCCGATGTCGCCCTACTCATGGGTAATCTGGAACTATACGTGGAAGCCGCCAAAACAGGGAAAGTTCCAAACCGTCGTCCGCGCGACAGACACCAAAGGCCAGTTGCAGATTGCAGAGATCGTAAGGCCACAGCCGGCTGGAGCGAGCGGTCTGCACACGATCATTTCCGAGGTAGAAAGCATCGGAGATCGAAGATAAGGCTCTCATGATTAGAAAACTCCAGTCCGGGGGTTACCGCTTATACTCAAGAAAGAAGGATCCCAAGACGGGCAAGCGCCGCAACCTAGGCACCTTCAAGACGCGTGCGGCTGCAGAAAAGCACGAACGGGCTGTGCAGTATTTCAAACGACAAGCCGCCTAGGTCTCATAACGGTTATCGACAAAGCAGCCGGCTTCATGGACCTTCCCACAACTTTCGTCACACGAATGTCTTGAGCAGCCTCGGCAGCAGATCTTCTACCGGTATCTGAATCACCACCATGGCTCCGGATGCGAACCCGCCTGCCCGCGTCGTTTTCGCTTGCTCACAGCAGTTCATGCCAGTTCTCCGTCTCCGGGAACAGGCTCTGCTGCAACGATGGGCGGCATGTGGAGGAATTGCGGCTTGGTGTCGTCTGAAACGAGTCCCGACTTCACGAAGTAGGAAATGAAAGTATGGGGGATATCATCGTCCGGGAGGTCGGCGACTACCAACAGTGGCATGGCCACCCCGCAACAGGCTGGACGCCAGATGTTGAAGCAACGGCTCGGGGATCTCTCCGAGAAACGTAGGACGAAGCAACTCAGTTTGGCGGGAACGCCGTAAAGAAAGGAGGGGTAACCTTATCCAGCTTCCGTTTCAATAAACCGGAAATGTTGACCTATGATCCCCAAGGGATCTCGGCCGGTTCGCTTCCTCTACTACTGAACGCTCGCTTCTCCCCTTACCTTGAGAAAAGTCGTTCCGAATTGCTCGATCATGCTTCGCAGGCCTTTATGGACGGCATCAGAAATCTCGTCCTTGGGTCCATATCCGAGGATGGCTCGGTTCCAGAGGATCCCGGGGGTTCTGGGCATGAGATAGGACCCGGCATTGCAGTCCATGTAGTACGCCACAATGTATTCTTCTCCCACCGTCCAAACCTCGCACGTAAGAAATCCAAGTTGGCTGAGCCGTTCTTTCTCATCGGAAGAGGGACCGCCCGAGGCTTCAAGCGGGACGCCGGGAAGATGTTTCAAAAACGCCAATCTCGACACATCAGTCAGGTCCCCCTTCGTTAAGCCCAATTTCTCGGCAGTGCCTTGGGTTTGGACCTCCACGGACACGAACTTCTTGATCTGCTTCAACTCGGCAAACGGCGCGATCGCTTCAGTGTTGGTTCCGGACATGGCTACAGCCGGAGATCCGTCCATCCGGAGAGCCAGCAACAACACGATCAGTGCACCCACCATCCTCCCGTAAGCTCGCATCGAAAACCTCCATTCCCCTCAATCCAGCAGTGTTCCCGGTGCAGTGTGCCATATCTTACAATCGTATTCATCAAGTAACTGGCTCGGGAGCATGCGATGGCCCACATGGGTCGTCGTGTTCCACATAATGCACTCTAGCCGCCACTGCGGCAGTGGAGTATCATTGCATCCCATAAATCAGCTGCAGGGGTTCTATGAGCGACGAGACGACGATTTCCGATCCGATTGCTCTCCGCTACTATCAGGAAGGTTAGACGGAGCTGGAAGCGACACAATCGGCCGAGGCAATCCTGCGCAAGGCAGAGGCGTGTGGACAGCAAGAAGCCCGCACGGAAATCATGCAGTCCGCATTTTACTATCTCGCCGCCGCGCATTTTCTAGAGACCCGAAACCCGGCCACATCCGCTCATGCCTATCAAGGCGCCGCGTTCCAACTTCAACGATTACAACAATCCACTCAGGCAGGACGAGCCTACTCCAGCGCCGGCAAACTTGCCGAGCGGGCGGCCAAGGCCGCACCTCCCGGATCAGTTCAACAGCAGCTGCAGCATCTGGCGGTCCGTTCCTATTCGAAAGCGAACCATTGTTTTGCCGAGGCCGGCGAATTGGACTGCTCTGAAACGGAATATCTCAATGAAAGGAACGCGCGGGTCGCCTGGGCCAAAATGCAGGGGAAACATCCGTTGGCTCTGTTGACGTGGAAGGCGACGAGTAATTTTGGCACCAGTATTCCCCGCTGGATTGCATGGATCGGGGGGACTCTCGCAGCATTCAGCCTGCTTTATGAACTGTTCTTTCACTTGCATTGGCTGGAACCGATGGGCAATACCACCCCCTCCGCCTGGATTCCCCTTTGGTCGGCTTTTTATTATGCGATCAACGTGACCTCGTCATTGGCGCTGGTTGAGTACCAACCCACCCATCCGATCTGCCAGGCGGTCGTTATGCTGAATGTGATCGCCGGCTATCTGTTCCTCGGCATCGGCATCGGGATCGTTGGTCAAATGGTCAAAAACCGCTGATTAGAGTCTCTTCAGATTGCTGGCTGCGCTGTCCTTTAAGAACACCACTAAATTTGCATCGCCCTGACTCTTGTGAATCGTAGGCAGCCCGTGCGGTGCGCCGGGATAGATTTTGAGCTGCGCTTTGGGAGCAATCTTGCCCACTGCCTTGGCAGAAGCACCGATTCGCACGATCTAATCGTCATCGCCATGAATGAACAGCGTCGGACCATCATCTTTCTGAGATCCCTGTCTGGTCTGTCTCGAGAACGCCCTGATGCAGTCGTACACGGTTTTGACGCCGGCCTGCATGCCCTGAAGCCAGAAGGAATCAATGCGCCTCGTGATACCTTCGCGCCGGCCCGGTTGAAGCCATAGAAGGCGCCGCCGCGCATGCCATCTTTGGTGGTGTCGGGCTGTGCGGCGAATCGGTACAGTTGAAGCCGTCTCCTGTTCAGTAGCGGCGCTGGTGAACGCCGACAGCGCTGCGGCAAACACCGCCAGACCGACCATGAGCACATTGCGGCGTGAGCAGTTCAGGCCTTCCTGCGCCCTCGAACCTCTCACACATAACCGACCGCCTTGTTTAAACCGACGCCAGGTATTCATGAATAAACATGACAGCCATGGCTCCTTCGCCTACCGCCGAGGCAACCCGCTTGGTGGACCCGACTCGCACATCGCCGGCAGCAAACACGCCGGGGCGGCTCGTTTCTAATAGGAAGGGTTCACGCTTCGCCGTCCAGTGCGGCGATTGCGCAACCAGAGGTCCCGTCTTCAGGAACCCCTTGGAATCAGTTTCGATCTCCTTAGGCAGCCAGTCTGTACAGGGGATTGCCCCGATGAAGGTAAATACGGCAGCGGTCCGCACTGTCCGCACGTCGCCTGTCCGGCGGTTTCTTATGTTGCAGGCCTCCAATTTGTCTTCACCAACCATTTCACAGATTTCGGAGTCGGTGAGCACCTCGATATTTTTGGCGTTCTCTATTCGCTCAACCAAATAATTCGACATGCTCTTGCGGACATCACTATCGCGGATGAGCAAGAACACTCTGGGTGTTTGTTCAGAGAGGAACATCGCAGCCTGCCCGGCGGAGTTGCCTCCGCCTACCACGATGACGGCCGAATCGCGGCACATTTGCGCTTCCGTCAACGTGGCGGCATAGTACACACCGGATCCCTCGAATCCCTCCCGGCCGGCAACGTCCAACTTGCGATAGTCGGCTCCGGTCGCAATCAACACACAACGGCTCGTGAGCTGTCCATCTTCGTCGAACCACACACGGTGCACATCGCCACCCAATTCCATGTGCGTGGCTCGGGAGGGCGAAGAAAAGTGGGTCCCGAATTTCTGAGCTTGGAGGATGGCCCGGTTCGCCAGTTCACCGCCTGAAATCCCGGTGGGGAAGCCGAGATAGTTTTCTATCTTCGACGAGGTTCCGGCCTGTCCACCCGGAGCAGTCGCGTCTAGTACCACAGTGGTCAGACCCTCAGAGGCGCCATACACAGCTGCGGCGAGGCCTGCAGGACCCCCGCCCACAATGATCAAGTCGTACGTTTTTTTCGTCAGCGGCCGTCGCACACCGATGAGCTCGGCCAAGGCGCGCGTCGACGGATTACGCAACAACGGTTCCGATCCGAACACCACGACCGGCGTATCATCGTTCGTGAGCCCGAAACCCCGGAGTAGTTCCCCCACCTGCGCCTCATGATCAAGGTCAGTCCAGGTGAACGGGACTTGGTTCCTGGCAAGAAAATCGCGAATCCTGAACGTATCGCGTGATGAACCGGATCCGATCACGCGCAGTCCTTGAAAGTCAGACGCGACAAGAAGCTCTCGACGAGCGATGAATGCCCGGAGCAATACATCGCCCAGAACCGGCCGGTCAACCATGATGCGCTTAATGTCAGGGCGCGCAATCTCGAAGACCTCGGTCTCGCCGCGCGCGATGCCGCTGACCAGTGCGGGCCGACCGGTGACAAGACTGACATCGCCTCCAAACGCGTGTCGTTCGTGCAGGGTGACCCGGTTCGTCCTCCCGCTCGAATCTTCGCATATTTCGACGGCGCCCCGTGTCACGACAAAAAATTTATAGTCAGGGTCCCCCGCTCGAAACAATAATTCGCCATCACGCAAAGAGCGAGCGGTGCCGAATTGAGACAGTATGGACACCTGAGAGTCGTCGAGGATAGGAAAGGCGATGGCGCTCACATCGAGACTGCCCATTGTCAGACTCCTCGATCAGTCCCTGGCGCGAAGTCGTTGCGATACATCTTCTGCGTGGAGTGGAGCACCAGTAACTCGGGGATTCCCCAGTTCGCAGGCGCGATCCACATGCCTCAAGGTATGAGCCACCTAAGGGGAAACTTATGCTTGTTCCCGGCATGCCGGCGGCTCAACAGAGTGCACGAGAAGGACTCCAACAAGCCCGGCGTTCCATGGACGCCGTCTTGGCTCTTGTGCCATCCGGGAGGTGGTTCGACCGACCGGTCCCGGAACGTCATCGTCTCGCGTTCTACGCCGGCCACGTGGAGGCCTTCGATTGGAATTTGATCAGGTCTTATTTGGGCCTTGCGTCATCTCAGGCGGAGTTCGATAACCTCTTTGCCGTCGGGATCGATCCAAAAAATGGCCAGCTCCCGGATGACGTGCCGTCGGACTGGCCGTCAATGAAGGACATTTCCGCCTACATAGCGACCCTGCGCAGGAAGATCGATGAGACCGTGCACGACATTCCGCCGGTCATGTTGCACATCGCCATCGAGCACCGGCTCATGCATGCAGAGACATTTACGTACTTGCTGCACAATCTCGCCGCTCCGATCTGCGCACTTCCCCATCTGGCGATCACGTCATCTTTCTCTTCGAGAAACCACGATGATGCGATCATTCCCATTCCCTCCGGCCTCGCCACCCTGGGTCAGCACCGCGGATCGGGCGAGGAGCCGGGAATCGGCCGTGATGGGTTCGGGTGGGATAATGAATTCGACGCACAGACCGTCTTCGTATCCGCGTTCGGGATCAACCGGTACAAGGTCACCAATCGGCGCTATCTGACGTTCGTCGAGGCTGGGGCGAACCCGCCGCATTTCTGGCGGCGCCGGGGCAGAGATTGGTATTGGCGCACCCTCGGAGGCGAGGTCCCCTTGCCGCCGGACTGGCCGGTATATGTCACACACGAGGAGGCGACGGCCTACGCAGACTGGTGTGGGCAGACACTGCCAACGGAAGCTCAGTTTCATCGGGCTGCTTACGGAACGCCTACAGGAAAGGAACGGGCGTACCCTTGGGGCGATGGTCCGCCCACGCCGGCGCGTGGAAACTTCGATGGTCGAAACCGGGATCCCGTCGCTGTCGCGTCCACCCCGTCGGGAGATAGTGCGTTCGGAATCGCGCAATTAGTCGGCAACGGCTGGGAATGGACCTCCACCGTCTTTGCGCCGTTCCCTGGCTTCCGCCCCCATGCGTCCTATCCGGGGTACTCTGCGCCATTTTTTGACGCCGAACACTTTGTGCTCAAAGGGGGCTCGCCGGTCACGGCAGCCCGTTTGCTCCGCCGCTCATTTCGTAATTGGTTCCGCGGAAGTTATCCTTATGTCTACGCTGCCTTTCGATGCGTTGAGCGCTGACGCGGCGTCCCCGGCGGAATCGACTCACGCGTTCGCCGATGCGGTACGCCACGGGTTGACTCGCCCCCAACGCGAGCTTCCCTCCCGCTACTTGTATGACGAGGTCGGGAGTGCGCTCTACGATGTGATCACGGTGCTTCCGGAATACGGATTGAGCCGAGCGGATGAGCGCCTCCTGGCTCGTCACGCAGACGGCATGGTGCGCTGCCTACCCCACAAGCTGATCGTCACGGAATTGGGCAGCGGGAGCGCGCGCAAGACACGCTGGCTGCTCCAAGCGTTGATCCGACGAACGGCGCCGATCAGCTATGTCCCCATCGATATCTCGGCCTCAGCACTGAACAATTGCCGGAAAGAGTTGATGGGGCTCGGCGGCTTGAGTCTGGTCGGCCTCGAACGGTCCTACCTTGAGGGACTGCGGGAAGTGGTCGCGCATCGCCCACCGGACCATTGCCTTCTGGTGCTCTTCCTCGGAAGCACGCTGGGCAACTTCGAGCGGTCCGCGGCCGGCGTGTTTCTACGTGACATCCGGCGGAGCCTGCATCGGTACTGACCGCCAGACCGGCAAAGGCGAGGACAACAAGCAACAGCAGCTTCGTCATGTCTCTTTCCTCCTGTGAGTGAGCCGACCGGCTACGAAGGCTCGCGATTCGCCGCCGAGACGGAGGCGACGATCAAGGTTCTTCGATGTCCCGTCCACGAACGTGGGTGATGAACTGCCGACGGCTGGTGGTGTACAACACGCTCCAGCCGCTCAGATCCGGACGGCCAGCTGCGGCCATCCTTGAGCCCAACTCAGCACCACGGTCTTCGGAGCCCGCCCGCGAGATACCTGGGGACCCGCTCGTCGCATCGGTTTCTCCTGCTCTCCTGCCACCGTTCTGACAGGCGGCTCGACGCGGCCCGGCCGGTAGGCTGCTTGGCTGAGGATTACTCAGCTACACAAGTAGACGGGTGCGACATCTTCATGGTTCCGTCCCTGTCATTTGCTTAATCATTTTCAGATGATGCAGCATCGGACAGACCACGCGCTTCTCTCCAACCCATCGGTAGTATCGGGAGCGTCCCTGGGAGATCCCGGAGGCCGATCCGACGCCGGCGGCTTGCGCGTCCGCCCACCGACCTACGCAGAAGCAGCAACGTGGGCGTAGCGGGTCCGGCTCGGGGACCGTCGGTGGCGGACTAGGCCAAGCAATGGCCCCCTCCGATCCAGGGGAGCGGGACAGGTGCGAAGGGAGTCCGAGCGTTGGGCCTGTGACGCAGCCGGTACATCGGTTTGCCCCGAGCCAGCCTGGGCATCTAACCAGAACCACAGCGATCACGGTTGAACGCGTTGGCGCGTGCTTCGCCGGCGCCGGGTTTGCCACGATGCCGCACCTGTGTCTCGATATGCCGGTTCGCGATCATCACGAACCAAGAACCTTTCTGTGAACGCAACGGTTTTGCATTGAGGGTTCTCGTCGTCGAAAAACGGCCGATCGCCGAATGCCAGGGGCGAGACCAAAGCCGAAATGGTTAAGTGCCGAGTGGTCGTTCTGAACCCGCTGCTGTCGGCTGATACCGGCATCGTGGAAGCCCCGGCCTCCTGCGACACGCGGCCGGGAGCGGTCGGCTCGCGCACCAAAGCTCTCGGCGCGGTTCCTGCTTTGTTCGTCACCAAAGTGGCTCACGTGCACACCTTCAACAAGCGGGAATCGAAATGAGCTACTCGCAGCCAGAGCAGCGGGAGCGGGCGGCTTCATCATCAAGGATTGGGACGGCTTCTCCATTGCGGTCGATGACGACCTCCATACGGAGGAGTTGCTGAAGGGGGAGTGCATCAGAGCTGCCGCGAAAGTGATTGGCGGGCATGACTCAACAACCGACCCAGCTCCGGCCACAACGCGCACCAGCTCAGAATGTGCTGGACAAAAGTGCTCGTGATCTCAACCCAGGCTATTTCGCGCTGGTGATGGCGACCGGGAGTGTATCCGTCGCCGCTTATTTCGCGGGTTTGGAGTCCATTGCCTGGTTGCTCCTCCCACTCAATGTGCTGTTCT
>CBDIWQ010000133.1:0-3889 GCA_965285965.1 uncultured bacterium
AGGAAACTGCGCAGCCATGCGGGCGGGCGGCATGAGCCATTGCCCGGATGCGCAGGAAGCCTGGGCCGGCAATCGTGACAGTGTGGTGTTGAGCGCAATGGCGCGGAGCAGGCGATGGGTGGTGATGCCGTTCGGTCCGGCGAAATACACACCGTTGGTCGCAATCGGCGGGATGCCGGTGCGGCGGCTGAACTCCAGTGTGGAAAGCATGGCTGGTCCCGGCGTCAGTTCGACGTACAGGTCTTGCGGTGAATCCTTGCTCCAGGCCGAGAGGGCCGTTTCATCGTCGGTCAAAAGAATGAGTCCGCCTCGATAGCGCCGGACAGCCGTCAGGCAGTCGAACGATGGATCGCAGTGGCGTTCCGACAGCAGGCGGCAAAGATTGGCATAGCCCTCCGGTGTTCGAGCCAACAGGACCGCGCGATGGTCGTCGGTGAGCAATTCGGCACCCAGGATCGGCCGTAATCCCTGCTGTTTGGCGACATCGACAAATCGAATGGCGCCATACAGTCCGTTCGTATCGGTCACTGCCAGTGACGGCATGCCCTGCGCCTTCGCCAATCCACAGAGCGCCTCGAGCGAGGAGACCCCCCGCATGGGCGAATAATCGGAGTGGACATGCAGGTGCACGAAGGGGGCGGTCATCGCAAAGTCCTTCCCCACGACACCGCCTGTTCGCCGAACTTCATGCGGATCCGATCCAACGCCAATGACAGTCGATGGTGTGTTGGCGGAGCGGCGGAGGCCGGTTCGCTGAAGAGCGAGAGTTGTTCGGTCGGGAATTCCAGATGATCCACTTGGAGCGTCAGGCGCTGCAAACGAACGCGACGTTGGAAACAGTTCGTAAACAGACGCGCGAGCACCGGGCGGAGATCAGCTTCCCAACAGGTGCCGTGCGCCAACATCTGGCGTGCCGTCTGCTCATGATGATCGCTGTGCCGGACCGTGAGGAGGAGGCGCCGGCAGACGCGCCGCTGCTGTCTGAGGGTCGCGCAGAGGTGTTCCAGCAATCCGTACAGTCGCCCCAGTAAGAGCGGATCGTCGATTTCATCCGGATTGAGCAGGAGCGATCGCTCGATCGACGGGTGCTCGACCGGAGGGCGGACGGGCGAGGAATCGATGCCCCAGGCCCAGTCATGCAGCAAGCCGGCGGCTGTTCCGAGTGCCAATTCCAAATGGGCCCGCGATACGGCGGCAATCGATCCCAGCGTGCCGAGATTCAAATCGTCGAGTCGTCGCAAGACGTGCGAGGCCTGCGTCCGCTGGAGGCCCGGCAGCAGCGTCGTGGACAGCGGAGCCAGAAACGGCTGTTCGGAACCGGGATGGACCGACAATAATTGCGGCGGCCGCTCCAATGTGACGGCCGCCAGGTGCGATACCAGCTTGCTTCCAGCCAGCCCGATCACACTATGCAGGTGGTGCTGATGGGTGACTTCCCTGGCCAGACGGGCGGCCGTATCGATGGATGGGCCGAACAGTCGGCTGGTGCCGGTTAAATCCACAAACAGCGAGCCGAGTCCGGTCGGTTCCCAGACCGGCGCGAAGGGAGTGACCGTGCGATGTAACTCATGCTGTGCCGCACGGAGGCGTGCGAGATCCGGAGGGACCACACGCAGCCGCGGGCATAACTGGCGCGCCAGTTCAACGGACATGCCGCGCACGATACCTTCGCGTGAGGCCTCAGACGATACGTCCCGGATCAGCGCCCGCGGCGTATGGACCGGAGCCATGACTACCGGCCGGTTTCGCAAGGACGCATCGGCGAGACGCGCAAGCGCAATGGCGAATGAGGGAATTTGGAGACAGATAATCTGCCGTATCATGATGTCTTTTGTTCGTAGCCAATGGTTACAAGCGGAGCCGCCGAGTGTCAATGCAAGAAAATCCTTACGGACTGAGTCAAGCGGATGAGGACGTAAAATCTGGAATCGTCGATCGACCTACCCGCTTAGAAAAGTGCGGCGTGTGTCGTGCCGTTTGATTCGGCTAGGAGCGCAGTTTATTGACAGTTTGAGAAGGGCTGTGATACCGTCCACCGTTCTTTGCGCCAATATAGGCGCCCTACACCTCGCTCCGGGCTGGTCCCGGGGCCTTTGTCCAGGAGGATCCCCGCATGGAGCTCTACGAGTCTCTGTTCATTATTCGTCCGTCCGTCTCCGATGAGGAGACCAACGCCCTCATTGAAAAAATGAAAGCGGTGGCCGATAAAACCGGCGCGCAGTTCATCAAATCAGAAAATTGGGGCCGCAAGAAACTCGCGTATGAAGTCCGGCGCGAGCGTAAGGGTACCTATGCGTACTTTTATTTCAAAGCGCCGAACAACACCGTCGGCGAATTGGAGCGCTCCTATCGTCTGGAAGACAACATCATCAAGTTCCTGACCATTCATCTGGAAAAAGAACTGGTGCCGCGGCGTCCCTTGGAAGCCACCGCCCAGGAGGCTGACGGTGGCCGGATTTAATAAAGTCATCCTGATCGGGAATCTCACCCGCAATCCGGAGCTGCGATACACGCCCAGCGGCACGCCGGTCGCCAGTTTCGGATTGGCGGTGAGCCGCCGATTCAAGCAAGCGGACGAGTTGAAGGAAGAAGTTTGTTTTGTCGACATTGTGGTGTTCGGTAAACAAGCCGAGCATTGTGGACAGTATCTCAGCAAAGGCAACGGAGCCATTATCGAGGGCCGGTTGCAGCAACGGCGCTGGGAAACAGAAGACGGCCAAAAGCGCAGCAAGCATGAAGTGGTGGCCCAGACGGTGACGTTCATGCCGAAACGCCAGGACGCCGGAAGCAGCGGAGCCGGCGGAGAAGCGCCGATGCCCGAAGAGCCCGGCTACGAATTTGAAGAACATAGCTAATCGTTCAGGGATGAGGAGGCCGTGATGATGGACCGAGGAGAAGGCGGCGGTGGCGGGCGATTGTTTCAGCGGAGACGTCCTTGCCGGTTTTGTCTGGAAAAGGCGCCGATTGATTTCAAGGACGCGGGATTGTTGCGGAATTTTCTGACGGAGCGCGGGCGCATTGTCCCGCGTCGGATATCCGGAAATTGCATGGGCCATCAGCGGGAGTTGACTGTTGCGATCAAGCGGGCCCGGCAGATTGCGTTGATCAGCTTTGCAGAAGAACGATAAACCGGCGTGACGGGCAATCGGAATAGTATAATGACGTGGGGCAGCGGCGTAACGCTGGAGAACGCGATGGACCTGCTCACACCAAAGATTGCCGACATTACGGATGACGGACTATCCCTCTCGGGGGACGTGACGGCGGAGGAGCTTGGGTTGACGGACGCGGACGCCATCTTGAGCGGGCCGTTGGCCGTCGGCCTGGACCTGAGGGCGGTTGACGGCACGGTGTGCGTCACGGGGGTGGTGGAAGGCACCGCGATTCGGCAATGTGTACGTTGTCTGAGGGACTTTGAAGAGCCGATCGCTTTTTCGGTGCGGGTGGCGTACGAGCGCGAGTCCAAGTCGCCGCCGTCTCCCAAGCGGGAGGACTCCAGAAAAAAGAAGCCGACTCCGGTCGTCGCCGTGGAGCCCGAAGAGCACAACGACGACATCTATCATTATGTCGGCGACCAGCTGGAGCTCGCGCCGATGCTCCGGGAGCAATTGATCCTGGCCGCGCCGATGCACCCGCTTTGTACGGAGGATTGTTTGGGGCTCTGCCCGCGGTGTGGCAACGATTTGAACGCGGGTCCGTGTTGCTGTGCCGCCGAGCCGACGGGTGGTCCGTTCGACATCCTGCGGAAATTAAAACAGAAGTATGACTGAGCGCTGCCCATCGGGGTCAGCGGCTGAACCAGAGGAAGGGAGTCGCCATGCCAAATCCGAAACATAAACATTCACGGGCGCGCCGTGACAAGCGCCGCACCCAGAAGCTGCGCATGACG
>CBDIWQ010000134.1:0-20639 GCA_965285965.1 uncultured bacterium
CTTCGAACGCGATCAGCGCGCCGACGCTGTGTCCGAAGAGGGCAAACGGCCGGTCCAATGACGGACGCAACGCCTCAGCCAGTTCCTGTACGAGCGGCGGCAACCGGGTAAAGAGAGTCTCCTTGAGCCGCGCCTCCCGTCCGGGCAGCTGAATCGCCAGGACCTCGACCGATTCGGGAAGATGGCGGGCCCACTCCCGGAAGACAGAGGCGCCACCGCCGGCGTAGGGCACACAAATGAGCCGGCACGACGGCTTCCTGCCGGCGGTCCGGTAGCGGACTATCCAAGGCGTGGTGAGCGAGGCTGCTATCATGCTTGCGCGCCCTGCCCCGCCTCCTCCATCCGTTTCCGTAAACTGAGCGGTCTCATATCGGTCCACACTTCTTTGATGTAGCTCAGGCATTCGGCCTTCGGCCCCGACTTGCCCGCATCTCTCCAGCCCAGCGGATTCTCGCGGTAGGCCGGCCAGATCGAATACTGTTCTTCATGATTCACGACCACCTTGTACGTCGTCGTATCTTCCCGCTCGTCTCCAGTCATAAGGATCTCCTTCTTGAATGTGGGTGATGAAACACGTGCTCGCGCTATCGCTCGAATGCTGAACGTTCGGCCGGACGTACGGTAAGGGTATGCCTCGTTTGCCCGAAGGAGAACGACAACGGAGCACCGCTGACCCAAAGCCCCTGCTGATCACGATAGTGGGGCGACAGCGGATGCCCCGATTGCCCGCCGGGCATGTGAAACATCCCGTCCTGGGAATGGCCCGGTGAGACCACGAATCGCTCACTGGCACTCAGCGTGCCGGTCGTGAGCCGCACACAGAACCCGCAGCCCGGCAACTCATCGTCCGGCATGTCGAGGATCCACCCGAGTCCCGGCAAGGCCCCGGCGAGGGGATGACTGATGCGGGCCCGGTTCATGCGGCCCCAGGTCAACCTTTGGATCGAGGTCGTCTCATACTCGTCCGCCAGGTGTCGCGCGCTGGATTCCAGCTGGGCCGCCAGAAACGCATCCCATTCCTGATAGGTCTGCGGGTCCGGAATAAGCCGGGGGTCGCGGTCATGCAGCAACCGCTCCAAGGGAGTGTCGATCTCGCCTCCGTAGCGGAAACTCCCGTCTTCCTCACGGCAGCGCCAGAGATAGGGACTGAACACGGCCTGGGCTAACGTTTTGCGAAACCGGACCAGCAGGCCGAATCCGACGCTCTCCACGTCGGCACGTCCATTCCAGGCTTCGAGGGCGGCACGCACATCCGCCAGGAAAGGCTCTTGCTCGATTTTACCGTCAGTCAGCAATTCGAGCGCGAGACGCCGATACCCCTCATACAGCTCTGTGGTGGTGTCGAGCTGGAGCCGGAGCATGTCCGTCTCGGTGATGCCCGTCATCGTTTGCAAGCGCTCGGTGATGCGGTAAGCACGATAGCCATTGGCGAATGTGTGGCCGATGAGAAAAGGATAGTCCCTGCCCATGGCCCGGTGGTTCGCCGAAACGAGAAAGTCCGAAGGAGGATCGACGACGCGGGGCAATTCGTCGGGCTGGATATACCGCGTCCATCCGTTTTGTCCGTCGGCCCACGATACCGTGAACGATCCGTCATACCCTGTGCGCACCGGGATTCGGCCCATGCAGGTCCAGGCGATATGTCCCTGGTCGTCCGCGAGCATCACGTTGCTGGTCGGGGCGCCCGCGCGATTCACCGTTCTAATCGCCTGTTCCAGGGTGGCCGCCTGGTCCATGTCGAGCAGCCCGAGATCCACCGCGGACGGATCAAGGGCGGTCCAGCGAATCGCCACCACGCGCCTGCCCAACGGGTTGGGAGCGACCGGTCCCCACACGGTGCGCCTCACCTGCACACCGACATCCGTCCCGCCCTTGACCTTGATCACTTCCTCATCGCGGTCCATCGTGATCCATTGATCCCCGACGCGGTATTCATCGGGCGCGTCTGCGCGCACCTCCACGTGCACGAGATCCAGCACATCGGCATCGAGATTAGTGACGCCCCACGCGATCCGGCCGTTCGTGCCCGCGACGATGATCGGCAATCCCGGCATGATGACCCCGCTGAGCTCGGCATGCTCGTACCTCAGGGCCACGCGATACCATACGTTGGGGACCGACAAGTTCAGGTGCATGTCGTTCGCCAGAATCGCGCGACCATCCACCGTCTTGCCGCCGCCGACCGCCCAGGCATTCGAGCCGACGGCGGCGTCGGTGAACCGGACTATGGCGGCCTGAGGCTCCGGCACGGTCTCCGCGGGCCGGCGCAGACGGGCCAGTGCCTCGGCTGGAACCGGGGTCTGGTGCGGCTCGTCTACGTTTCCTAAGAGCGCCCGGGTGTAGCGATCCATGCTGGGTGTGAGAAACGCGACCACATCGGCCGGCAACGTCGCCACCATCGTACTTTGCATGCGTTCCTCTTCCTCGCTCCACGTCAGCGTCTGGAATATGCCAAGCAGGACCAGCAGGCTATCTTCGACATGCCAGGGTTCGGGCCGGTAACCGAGCATGAGGAATTCAAAGGGCGGTGTGTGCATGTGGTCGATATACCCGTTCACTCCATCGGCATAGGCTTGCAGCACCTCGCGCTGATTAGGCGGCAGCGAGGCGACAATCGCCCGCGCGGCATGCGGGAGGCCAATCCACCGCTGAGCGAGATCGGCCTCCAGTGCGGCCGTGCCCCAGACTTCGGCCAGCGAGCCGGCGCTCCGGCGGCGAAGCATGTCCATCTGGAAGAGACGGTCTCGGGCAGTGAGATAGCCCAACGCTCTCATGGCATCCAGCCGGGAGACCGCGCTGATCACCGGCACGCCATGCTCATCGGATTCGATGACCACCGGTTCGAGGAGACCCGGCATGTCGAGGGTGCCGTCCAATGTTGGCAGCGAGGCCCGCCACATAAAGAGGCCGTATCCCGCCCCGCCGATTGCGAGCAATACCACCCCGCCCATAACGCTGATCAGCCCCTTCCACATATCTGCCTGCGCCCCACGAACCTCGTCTGGAATCAGCGAACGGACGCCTCGCATGAGTCTCGTTCCGCCGCCTTGACAGCTTCGGCGAATATCGCCGCCACAGTCTCGATCTGCTCGGCTGTGACGATCAACGGCGGCAGAAAACGGACGGTGCTGTTGTGCCGTCCGCCCAATTCGAGGATGAGTCCGAGCCGCAACGCTTGCGCCTGAATGCGTTGTGCCATAGCCGGATCTACGGGATAACTGCCGCGGCCATCCGGCGGGGCGTCGCGATTGATAATTTCCGCACCGATCATCAGGCCCCGTCCACGGCAATCGCCGATGCTGCGCGACTCATGTTGAATCCGATGTAATTGTCCCATCAGGCGCGCCCCCATCTGATCCGCCTGTTCAGCCATTCCCTGTTCCTGAATGAAGGCCATCGTTGCCGCACCGGCAGCCATGGCCATTTGGTTGCCGCGGAACGTCCCCGCATGGGCTCCTGGTCCCCATTGGTCCAAATCGGCGTGGTACATGACGACGCTGACCGGCAGACCACCGCCGATCGCTTTCGAGAGCACGAGGACATCGGGGACGATTCCCGCGTGCTGGAAGGCATACAGGGCGCCGGTCCGCCCGACCCCGGTTTGGATTTCGTCCACGATCAGCGGAATGTTGCGCTCCCGTGTGATCCGGCGAATCTCCCGCAGCCAATCGTCCGGTGCGGGTATCACGCCTCCCTCGCCTTGTACGACTTCCAGGATCATCCCGGCCGGCGGCAGAATGCCGCTGTTGGGATCATCCAAGAGATGCTCGATATACGCCGTCGACATGCGCGCCCCCGCCTCCCCCCCCACGCCGAACGGGCACCGGTAATCGTAGGGAAACGGCAGAAAATGGACGTCGGCCATGAGGCCGCCGATGGCTTCCTTTGGGGCAAGGTACCCGGTGAGGCTCAGCGCTCCGTGAGTCATGCCATGGTATCCGCCTTGGAAGGAAAGCATCGTTCGTCGCCCGGTGGCGGTTTTGACCAGTTTGATGGCCGCTTCAACCGCGTCGGCCCCCGAGGGACCGCAAAACTGCACGCGCGCCTGTCGGCTGAATTCAGCCGGGAGACTCGCAAACAGGGTCTCGACGAAGCGATCTTTGACGGGTGTCGTCAGATCCAGCGTCTGCATCGGCACCCCATCGGCGAGCATGCTCCGGATCGCTTCCAGCACGATGGGATGGTTATGGCCCAAGGCCAGAGCGCCGGCGCCGGCCAGGCAATCGATGTAGGTGCGCCCCTCGATATCCTCCACATAAATCCCGCCGGCCTTCTTCAGTGCGAGGGGAAGACGCCGGGGGTAGCTCCGGGCGTTGGACTCGCGTGCGGCCTGCCGCTCCAAAAACCCATCGGAAAGGCTCGCGGCGACAGAACCGAGGCCGTGCGGTATGGAATGCCGGTTTTCGTCGAGATGTGTCTTCATCTATGATTCCCCTCGCTCTTCGCCCTCATGGTGTCACGCCACGATGTCGTCATCTTCGTCTCACCGAACAGGGGTCGCTTCCGGCGGCGCTAGCGCCGGTTCGGCAACCTCGCTGATCTGTCCCATTTCCATTCGAATGCGCCGGTCCGCCAGGTAGAAGTATCGATCGTCGTGGGTGATCACGAGCACCGTCTTGCCTCCTGCTTTCAACGCGGGCAGGAGCTGCGTATAGAATACGTTCCGGAACAGCGGATCTTGATCGGCCGCCCACTCGTCGAAGACATAAAAAGACCGGTCTTCGAGGTAGGCGGTCAGCAAGGCCAGGCGCTTCCGCTGCCCTTGCGAGAGCGACAATGTGGAGAGCGTGCCGTTCTCGATCCGCACCTTATGGTCGAGTTGCAATCGGACGAGATAGTCGCGTGCCTCGCCATCGAGCCGTGACTGCTCGAGACCGAACAGACTGTCGAAGAGATGGAAATCCGAGAAGACCACGGAAAACAGCTCGCGATACTCCTCCCGGTTCGTCTCGGTGATCAGTCGCCCATCGACGCGAATCTCGCCGGCTTCAGGCGGATACAGTCCGAGAAGGAGCATCGCGAGCGTCGTCTTGCCGCTCCCATTGCCGCCGATGAGAAAGATCAGTTCGCCGGGGTGAAAGGTCAGATCGATGGGCCCGACAAAAAAGCTGCGATCCTCCTGTTCCCGATGGTAGCCATGGGTCACCCCCGCGAATTCCAGACGTTGCCATTGTTCCATTCCGGTGGCCGGACGATGGGGAACGCCCGGTTCGTAGCGTGGCGAGCGATCGACGGCAGGCGTCTGGGCCTCCGACGTCTGATCGGAGAGCGACAATCCGAGACTCTGCACCTTCTTGAAGGCGACATTGGCGCGGCCGATGAGAGGCAGGATATCCACGATCCGCTCGAGCGGCGTCATCATATAGAGCAGCACGAGAACATAGCCCGTCAGCGTCCGTGCATCGAGGGCTTGAACCGCCGGCAGGGCAAAAAGCAGAAGACCGATGACCGCATAGAACAGCAGGGAGCCCAGTCCGCCGGCCACCGCATACCGGGTCATCCCCTCGACGAATTCATTCCGATAGGTGTCGATGGTCCCTTGGAGGCTCGTCAGCAGGAAGTCCTCCCGGCGCCCGCGGTGCAGCTTCAGTTCCTTGACGCCTTCGATCAGCGCGCGAAAGTTGTGAAAGAGACGGTCGTTCGTCTCCCGGGCCATCCGGAGCGTCCGCACGGCCTTCGTCTGCTGGATTTGAAAACCGACGACGCCGACACCCATCACGCCGAGGACGCTCGCCAGCACCGGCCAGGAGAGCCAGCCCAGATAGAGCAGGCATCCGGCGACCATGGCGGCGTTGATGCCCAGCATCGGAAGCTGGACAAAGGCCACGCCAATGGCGGCGACGTCGTCGCTCAACGTCGCGAACAGCCGATGGGTCCCGAGTTCTTCCACGTGGCGCAGCGGCGCCGTCAAGATCTGCCGGCTGAGCTGCAGCCGGAGCGACGCAATCGTCGCCTGCCCCAGGCGCACGAGCAGGACTTCGGAGACGATGCGGCTCACAAACACCACAAGACACACGCCCGCAAAACTCCATGCCAATACGGATCCTGACGGCTCGGGCTGGCTGAGCGCCGCATGAATGACCGCGATAAGAGCGGCTCCGCCGAGCCCGCTCAACAGCCCGGCCAGCCCTGCAAGCGCGACGAGCGGCCATGATGCGGTCATCAGACAGCGGAGCAGACTCATCGTGACTCCCTTTTCACGGACAGGGCCACAGCTCCACGTGCCGAGTCACCAAGACGATGCGCCTCGCGCGCGCGCGGCACGATGGCGTCCATGGCCTCCCTGGTGCCGTCCCGTTCCGCCACGAGGAGCGCCGCCACGCCCGCAATTGAGGGCCGCTCGAAGAACTCGCGGATGGACACCTCGGTCCCGAACGCGTCACGAATGCGATTCACGATTTGCAGCGCCAGCAGCGATTCTCCGCCCAACGCGAAAAAATCGTCCTGCGTGCCAATGCGCTCGATGCCGAACACCTGCTCCCAAATGGCGGCCAGTTGCTCTTCCGCGGCGGTCCCCGGCGCGACATAGGGGCCCGCGGAAGACGGCCGTGCATGCCGGAGCTCCGAACGTTTGGAAGCGGGACCGGTCTTGAGGGCGGCTGCGGCAAGCTTTGCTTGAGCCTCTTCATCGGGAGAGGGAAACATCCGCGTTGAGACCAACAACTGAGGAAAGGCGGCCTGACCCAAGAGGCGATGAAACGTTTCCTGTCCCTCCTCGGCGGTCATCCCGCGATCCGACTCGTCGATACCGAGCGCTTTCAACCGCCGCTCCGCGTCGGCTGCCATACCGATCTGTCGCCACCGATCGAAGTTGATCGACAGCGTATAGGAGGATCCGTCCGCAGCTCTGTAGTGTGCAAACGCGTCGAGAAAAGCATTGGCGGCACAGTAGCCCACCTGCCCGAATCCACCGGTCACGGCATTGAGCGATGAGCAGAAGGCGAGAAAGTCCAACGGCTGTTCCTTGAAGAGGCTGTCCAGGACCAGCGCCCCGATCGCTTTCGGCGTCAGCTCCTCTCGGGCTGAAGCGGGGGTTTTCAACTCGATCATGCCGCCGCCGGGAATGCCGGCCGCGTGAATCACGCCATGGATCGCTCCAAACCGTTCGCGCGCGCACTCCATGACAGCCTGCATCGCCACGGGATCAGCCGCGTCCGCCCTCATCACCACCACCTCGGCGCCCAAACCCTCCAGCTCGAGCACACGGCGACGCTGTTCAGGACCTGGGTCGGACCGGCTTGTCAGGATCAAACGCGCCTCGACGGTACGGGCGAGAGACTCGGCCAACAGCAGACCGACCCCGCCCAGACCTCCCGTCACGAGATACACGCCTCGACGGCGCAAGAGGGGTGACTCCTCGACGCGCCCGATCTTGACTGGGTCGAACACCGGGACCCACCGGTGAAGCCCGCGATAGGCAACGGTGGACTCCGTCGTCTCGACCTTGGCCTCCGACAGGATTCGATCGGTCAAGGCGGTCCTTTGTTCTTCCTGGCTCCAGTCGATATCGAGATCGACGTGGCGGCAGGTGACATCGGGATACTCTTGCGGGATCACCCGACAGGCGCCCAGCACAGTTGCGCGTTCCGGGCGTACGCGCTCCTGTCCCGTGACGGCGTGCACGCCATTGGAGAGTGCGATGATGGTCAGCCGACGGCGCCCCGCAAATGCTTGGGTGAGAAACAGTAGACTGTACAACCCTCGCTCTTGTGCGCGGTCAAAGACGGCGGCGGGCGGCTGCGTCTCGTCGCTCAGCGACCAACAGTGGACGATGCTGTCAGGAAGCCGCCCGAGGCGGACTAACTCCTGGTTCAATAGATCGTAATCGTCACGCTGCCCCGGCTGCATGGAATAGGCGCCGTCGCGAATGCGTTGGAATCGTTCCCCGATCACGACCGTCGTCACCATGTGCCCGTCTCGCTCCAACCGGCTGACGAGATCCCGGCCGACCGGACCATCATCGAGCAGGATGAGCCACGAAGAGGGCGACGGGTTATCTGCTTTAGGGCCGACAGGCGGGACTGACCGTTTCCAGGACGGGACGTAAAACCAATCGGCGATGTCGGGCTTCCTCCCGGACGGATGGTGCGCATGCGCTGAATTCCGTGGCTGCGGATCGAGCCAGTAGCGTCGTCGTTCAAACGGATAAGTCGGCAATGGGACTCGCCGGCGGCGTTCGCCGGCATGCAGCCCGACCCAATCCACGGACACGCCCCTTAGCCACAGACTGCCGAGCGTGCTCAGCAACGAAGCGGGTTCCGGCAGGTTTGAAGTACTCCCCCCCGGATGGCGCAGGGATGACAGCGGTTTCACGTCGGGTACTCCATCGCAGCCTTGCGCCGCCAGCGTCGCCAACGTCTGACCAGGACCCACTTCCAGCAGCGCGCGGTCTGTTTGCGCGAGGAGCGTACGAAGGCCCTCGGCGAATCGCACGGTCTCCCGAAGATGCCGGCTCCAATAGCGGGGATCCGCGACCTCTGCTGCGGTAATCCATGTCCCCGTCACATTCGAGATATAGGGGATCAGCGGGACGCCCCGCGTCATCACTCGGACGCGATGTTCGAACGAGTGGAGGATCGGATCCATCATTCCAGAATGAAAGGCATGCGAGGTCCGCAAGCGGCATCCTTCGACACCCTGCCCCGCCAGCCTCTTCTTCAACTGTTCAATGTCCTCCAATGGGCCCGACACGACGCATTGCGTGGGCGCATTGACGGCAGCAAGCGAGAGTCCGTCACGAAGGTGCGGCACGACCTGGTGCTCGGAGAGGGGGACGGCCAACATGGCACCATGGGGCTGCTGCTGCATCAATCGCCCCCGCAACGCCACGAGCATCAACGCATCCGAAAGGGTGAACACACCGGCAAGGCAAGCCGCGACATATTCCCCGATACTGTGGCCGATCATCGCCTGCGGGCGCACTCCCCAGGACATCCAGAGTCGCGCCAGCGCATACTCAATGACGAATAGCGCCGGCTGAGTGATCGCCGTGCGATCGAGCTGTTGTTGAGCGGCGTCGGCCTTCCCCTCGGCGGGATACAATAACTCACGAATGTCCAATCCCAATTCTGGACGGAGCACCTCCGCACAATGATCCACCTGCTCGCGGAAGATCGCTTCCGAGCCGTAGAGTTCCCGGCCCATATTCACGTACTGGGAGCCTTGGCCCGAAAACATGAACACGACGGTCGGCTCAGAGGTCACCGGGCCCCCGGTCGAGACGCGATCCCGCATTGATGGCTCTAATATCTCCAGCGCTTCTTCCCGGGTCCGGCACACGAGCATCCGGCGATGAGGAAACGTTTTACGGCCGACCTGCAGCGTAAACGCCTGGTCGGCCAAGCTGTCTTCCCGGTGCCCCCGCAGATAGGTGGCGAGCCGATCCGTCATGGTGTCCAACGCGGACGGTGTTTTGGCGGACCAGGCCAGCAACTGCCATGGCCGCGTAGGGCCCGCGGCCTCGGGCTCTGGGGCTTCTTCAAGCACGACATGCGCATTCGTCCCGCCTATGCCGAACGCGCTGACTCCGGCACGGCGAGGCGTATCCCCGGGCTTCCACTCCGCCGCTGTGGTATTGACGTAAAATGGGCTGCTGTCGAACGGAATCTGCGGATTGGCCTGCGTGAAATGGAGACTAGGAGGAATGAGCCTGTGGTCCAGCGCGAGGGCTGTTTTGATGAAGCCGGCGATCCCCGCAGCCGCATCCAGGTGTCCGATGTTCGTTTTGACCGATCCGATCGCGCAAAACTGCCTGTCTGCGGTTCCGCGCCGAAACGCATGCGTCAGGGCCGCGATCTCGATCGGATCTCCCATCGGCGTGGCCGTCCCATGGGCCTCGACATAGCCGATGGACCGCGGATCGACGTCCGCCACCGCCTGCGCAGCCATAATCACCTTTGCTTGCCCTTCGATGCGTGGCGCGGTGTAGCCGACTTTTTTCGCTCCGTCGTTGTTCACGGCAGAGCCCTTGATCAACGCCACAATCCGATCACCATCCGCCCGTGCATCGTGGACCCGCTTGAGCACGACGACCCCGACCCCGCTGCCCCCTACGGTGCCCTGAGCTTTGGCGTCAAAGGTCCGGCAGTGTCCGTCAGGCGAAGCGATTCCGCCCTCCTGATACAGATAGCCCACGCTCTGAGGCACGCTGATCGATACTCCGCCGGCCAGCGCCATATCGCATTCACCGCCCAAGAGTCCCTGACAGGCCAGGTGCACGGCCACCAATGACGTGGAACAGGCCGTTTGCACCGTCAGACTCGGTCCCTCAAGATTGAGCTTGTACGAGACGCGGGTGGCCAAGAAATCCTTGTCTGCGGCCAGCACCGCCGCCATATCGGATGCCGATTGCAGGACGAGGCGGTCCGGGACGAGGTTGAAGAGATAACCGCTGAGACTCGCCCCGCCGTACACGCCGATCGGACCCTCGTAGAGATCCGGGTTGTATCCCGCATCCTCCAACGCCTCCCACGCGCACTCCAGGAATACCCGCTGTTGAGGATCCAGCAGCTCGGCTTCCCGCGGCGTGAAACCGAACAAAGCCGCGTCGAACAGGTCGATGTCCTCAAGCACGGCCCGGGCTCGTACGTATCTGGGATCGCGCAGCAACGAAGGATCGACCCCTGCGGCTAACAGCTCCTGCTCGCTTAAGGCCGAGACCGATTCCATCCCGTCGCGCACGTTGCGCCAAAATGCCTCGAGATTGCGGGCACCCGGGAATCGACCCGCCATGCCGATCACGGCGATTTCCATGCCGCTCAAGTTCTGCGGCGTCGACCCGCTCTTCATCGTGCGCCCCCTGGCCGCGATGCCGCCGTGCGCCGTTGCGCCAGTTGTTGGCGAAGGCGATCCTGGCCTGCTCTGAGCCGATCCGACTGCACGCCGGCGCCGGAGCTTGCAGGAGTCGGCGTCTGATGTTCAGTCATCCATCGCGCCAGTGACTCGATCGTCGGATATTGAAACAGATCAAGCATGGTCGGCTCGCGGTGGAACTGCCCGCGAAGCTTGCTCCAGACCTTGGCGAGAAGCAGCGATTGACCGCCGAGATCGAAGAAATTGTCATGGATGCTCACGGTCTTCGCCTCCAGGACCTCTTGCCACACAGCCGCGATCGCTCGCTCGACGTCCGAACGTGGCGCTTCATAAATCGTGTCCCGCTGCGGGGGCGACTGTTTGGTCAGACGAAGCGCCGCGCGATCGACTTTCCCATTGAGGCTCAGCGGCAGCGCCTCGAGGATCACGAAAGCGGCGGGCACCATGTAGTCCGGGAGTTGCTCTCTCATGAACCGGCGCAAGTCGCCGGCGTCCGTTTCCCGGCCCTCTGGTGGGACGACATAGGCCACCAACCGCTTGTCTTCCTGCTCCTCGCCAACCAGCACGGCCGCCCCCTGCACTCTCGGATGCCGGCTCAGCACCGCCTCCACTTCACCCAATTCGATGCGATA
This sequence comes from uncultured bacterium, assembly GCA_965285965.1. GTDB lineage: Bacteria > Nitrospirota > Nitrospiria > Nitrospirales > Nitrospiraceae > Nitrospira_D. The sequence continues at coordinate 11,445 of CBDIWQ010000134.1, forward strand.
GCCTCGGATTTTGACCTGATGGTCGTTCCGCCCCAAAAACACGATAGTGCCGTCGGGGAGAAACCGCGCCACATCACCGGTCTTGTAGAGCCGCGCGCCCGCTCTCTCGCAGAACGGATCGGGAATGAATTTCTCGGCCGTCAAATCCGGTCGGTTCAGATAGCCTCGCCCCACCCCCTCCCCTCCGATGTACAGCTCGCCCGGTACCCCGATCGGAACCGGCTCGAGATGCCCGTCCAACAGATAAATCTGTGTGTTGGCGATGGGTCTTCCAATGGGGACGAACGGACGTCGATCATCCCGCTGGCACGCCCAGGCGGTCACATCGATGGAGGCCTCTGTCGGTCCATACAGATTGTGGAGCTCCGCGCCCATTCGTTCAAAGAACCGCCGCTGCAGTTCAGCCGGCAGGGCCTCGCCACTACAGATCACGCGCCGCAGAGAGTCGCAGGCGCTGATGCCGGGTGCCTCCAGGAAGGTCTGAAGCATGGGCGGCACGAAATGCAGCGTGGTAATCTGCTGCTGCCTGATCACCTCGACCAGTCGTTCCGCGTTTTTGTGATCTCCGGGACGGGCCAGCACAAGACGGGCGCCCACTATCAGCGGCCAAAAGAATTCCCAGACCGAGACATCGAAACTGAACGGCGTTTTCTGGAGCACCCGGTCGTCGGGCGTCAGCGGGAAGCGCTCCTGCATCCATTGCAAGCGATTCAGGAGTCCGGCATGAGGAATCCACGCGCCCTTTGGACGTCCGGTCGACCCGGATGTGTAAATCGTATAGGCCAGATTTTGGAGCGACAGGCTTTCACAACGGTGTAATGGCGATTCTTGCTCGATCAGTGGTCGATCGCGGTCCAGACAGAGAATGCGGCCGCCGTAAGCAGGAAGTTGCTCCGCCACCGCCCGATGCGTAAGAAGGACGGCCATCCCGGCGTCCTCGAGCATGAATGCCATTCGCTCGCGTGGACTGTCCGGATCGATCGGCACATAGGCGCCACCCGCTTTCAAGATGGCCAATAACCCGATCACCATGTCCAAGGATCGCTCTAAGGAGATCCCCACCAGGACATCCGGCCCCACCGCGTACCGGCGCAGGTAATGCGCAAGTTGATTCGCGCGGGCCGTGAGCTCCCGATAGGTCAGGCGCTCCTCATCGAGCACCACGGCGAGCGCATCCGGTGTCTGCGATGCCTGGGCCTCAACCAAATCATGAACGCACCGATCGCGAGGATAGAGTCGCTCCGTTGCATTCCAATCCTTCAGGATCTGCTGCCGCTCCTGGACTGCCAGCAATGGCAGTTCCGAGATTCTCCGGTCGGGCCGCTCAAGGACCCCTGCAAGCACGGTCTCGAAATTCGACGCGAGTCGGGCGATGGTTGGCTCTTCAAACAGGTCCAAGCTGTACTCGATCGAGCCGGTCAATTGGCCGGCCTCTTCCGTCAGTGAGAGCGTAAGGTCGAATTGGCTGGTTCCGTTGTGGCTTTCCAAGCGAGTCACGGTCAGACAGGACAAAGCCAAGGTCGGCGGTGGAGCAGTCTGAAGAACGAGAGAGGCCTGGAACAGTGGCGTCCTGCTCATATCCCGCTCGGGCTGCAACGCTTCGACCAGCATCTCAAACGGAAGATCTTGATGCGCATACGCACCCAGAGCCGTCTCCCGAACGGTCGCGAGCAGGGCGAGGAACGTCGGGTCGCCAGCCAGCTGCGCGCGGAAGACGAGCATGTTGGCAAAAAACCCGATCAGGGCCTCGGACTCGATGGAACGGCGGTTCGCCAGAGTCGACCCGACACAGATGTCGTTCTGGCCACTGTACCGGTGGAGCAGGACTTGGAAGGCCGCGAGCAGCACCATGAACAGCGTCGCCCCTTCCCGCTCCGCCAGCGACTTGAGGCCGCCGGTCAACGAGTGCGAAAGGGATAAGGGGCGTCTGGCGCCTCGGAAGGTCGGAGTGGAAGGCCTGGTCCGATCGGTCGGAAGATTTAAGAGTGGGGGGCTGCCAGCAAGTTGTGCCTTCCAATAGGACAACTGCGCTTCAAGCCTCGTTCCTTGCAGCCAGTCCCGCTGAACCTGCGCGACATCGCGATACTGCACGGTAAGATCGCGAAGCGAAGAAGAGGCGCCGGCGGAGTAGGCGGCATATAAGACCGCCAATTCCCGGCTAAAGATCCCCATCGACCAATCGTCCGCAATGATGTGATGAACAGTAATCAACAGGATATGCTCTTCCGGTTGAAGCTGAAGCACACAGAGGCGCAGCAGCGAGCCACTGCTGAGGTCGAACGGCTGCCGCGCCTGTTGAGCGGCGAGCCTTGCCGCCTCGGCTTCCCGCTCGGATTCCGGCACATTGCGAAGATCGATGACGGGTATGCCCACCGGCGACGGCGGAGTAATGAGCTGAACCGGCTGTCCATCCAGCGACGTGAAGCTCGTGCGAAGCGTTTCATGGCGCCGTACGATCTCCGTCACCGCCTTTCCGAGCGCCGCCACATCGAGCGGCCCGCGCAGCTGCAAGGCGACCGGGATATTGTTGATCGGCACGCCCGGCATCAGCTGATCGAGAAACCAGAGGCGCTGCTGGGCAAATGAAAGGGGGAAGAGATTGGTTTCGGCTGAGGACGGAGAGCCAAGTGCCTTGTTTCGGCCGGCGGGGTCTCGGCGCTCCTGCCCCTGCCCGGCAATGACGGCGGCGAACTCGGCGACGGTTGGCGACTCGAACAGCCGATCCACCGTCAACTCGACTTGTAATAGTTCCTGCACGCGGGCCATCACCTGGGTCGCGCGCAAGGAATCCCCTCCGAGTGCGAAAAAGTTATCGCGGCGGCCGATCGACCGCCGCTGGAGCACCTCTTCCCAAATAGCCGCGACCGTATGCTCCACGGAAGTGAACGCGTCAGACTCGGCAGACCTGGCTTCGGGGCCGTCGTCCTGCGAGGTTCCGATCGACTCGAGGGAGCGGGTCAGAAATCGGGCGCGACACGCATGCCGCTGAATCTTTCCGCTCGAGGTCTTCGGCAAGCTTCCGTGCCTGATGAGCACGACGGTATGCACCTGCACATCATGCTGCTCGGCCACGGCACGACGAATCGCCGCCGACATGCCCTCCACATCGGCAGTCGCCCGGGGATCCACTTCCTGCACGACAATCAGTTGCTCTTCCTCGTTAGTGTCTACGGAGAACGCCGCCCCGCATCCGGGCCGAAGAGCCGGATGGCACTCCTCAACCGTCATCTCGATATCGTGCGGGTACAGGTTGCGGCCCCGGATAATGATCAGATCCTTGAGACGACCGGTGACGAAGAGGTCGCCGTTCCGCATAAATCCAAGGTCGCCGGTTCGAAGAAATGTCTCACTCCCCCCGTCACGGAGCCGCGCATGAAAGGTTTGCGACGTGTCTTCGTCTCGACGCCAGTACCCTTGCGCGATGCTGGGCCCCGAAACCCAAATTTCCCCGATCTCACCTTCCGCGCAGCGCGTGAGCAAGTCGGGATGCACGATGAGAATCTGCTGATCCCCTTGTACGGTACCTGAGGCCACCAACGTCCGGCCCTTGTCCTGCGCCTCAGCTTCCTCGAGGCCGGCATGCCGCTCCAACGCCGCCTGCCGCACCCGACGCAGGACGGGTGGAACGCCGGCCACACCACCGGATACCATGAGCGTCGCTTCAGCCAGTCCATAGCAGGGATAGAAGGCTTCCCGTCGGAAGCCGCAGACTTTGAACGTGTCCGCAAACCGCTCCAATGTGCTGGCGCGCACCGGTTCGGCTCCATTGAAGGCGACTCGCCAACAGCTCAGATCCAAGGCGGCGCGCTGGTCGGGGGTGATCCGGCGCACGCAAAGCTCGTACGCGAAATTCGGCCCGCCGCTGGTTGTGGCACGATACCGGGAAATGGCCCTGAGCCACAGCACCGGCTGCTGCAGGAAGTGGTAGGGAGACATGAGAATCGCCGGCACGCCGAGATATAAGGGCTGGAGTACATTTCCGATCAGCCCCATGTCGTGGTACAGCGGCAGCCAACCGGCGACAATGGTCTGCCGGCTATGGTCAAAACCCGACTGGATCACCTGTTGGTTGTGAAGCAGATTCTGGTGACTCAGCATGACGCCCTTAGGATGCCCGGTCGACCCTGAGGTGTATTGGAGAAATGCCAGAGTGCCAGAGGTGATACACGGATCCTGCCAGCACTCAGCTTGGGCGCGGTCAATGTGATCCGTTTCCAGGTATGGAAGAAGGCGGAGAGGTTTCAGCCCGGCGTCTTGGGAGAGCAGCCGCTGAAATTTGGCTCGGGTCTGTGACGTGGTTAAGACAATCGCAGCTTGCGCGTCATTCGCAATGGTGTCGACACGAGCCAACGACCGTTGACGTTGAGGCGGGTACACCGGCACGGCCACTCGATCCGCATACAAACAGCCAAAGAATGCGGCTATATAATCAAGGCCCGGCGGATACAAGAGAAGCGCTCGATCTCCCCTGTGAGTGACACGTTGCAGTTCCGCTCCAATGGACCGAGCCTGGCGATCCAATTCTCGATAGGTCACCGTCGCCGGTCGACGATCACCGTCCAGCAGGAAGGTGTAGGCCTCTCCATCGGGCTGCTGGATGGCTCTCGTTTGGAGCAGTTCCACAAGCGTCTCATACCGGGGCGAATCCTCAGCATGCTTCATGGCTTCCTGGCTCATCGTAGGCATATCCTTACGCGCACCATATGAATGTCAGTCACCTCTCTAAGACGGATCACCCAGCGTCCACCTTACGCAGAGTTTGAGAAACGGTATCATTAAAGTTTCTAACGTCGGCTAATAAAAAAGCCCAAGGTATTGAACAATACCTTGGGCTCCAGTCTTACCGACTTCTGGCCTCAGTCTGAAACGTTGTCCTTAAGTGAGTGTGCGTGCACCACGTACGCGCATCGCATCACACTCAAGCCAGGAGTGGACTTGCAGACAATCAGTCATCGCTGTTCAAGCTTCGAATCAGGACAAGCGAGTGAAGCGACTCGTTTTCCACTGTCTGCTTATTGCCTGTCTGATTCACCGACATCTGGAATCTATTCACGTTTGACAATGCATCTGTAAGACGCAGCACCTTGCAGAAACCTGACTTCTCGAATGCCGGCCCAGAGGAATCCTATGAGTTGGATGCCCGCCTGTTCAGCCTCCACCAATTCTCGACAATGTGCCAGCGCCTTCATCACGTGTGCCTCCACCATACTCGTGTGAAATGCCGAGACCAGCGCGCCCTTGGCATGAGACGGTTCATGCAGGAATGTGTGAAGCAGAAACAGCTGCCATCGTGCCTGAGCCGATCATGGTGACGCGTCCATGGAGGTGCCAACAACAGCAGCCGCTTCCAATATTAGCGGAGGCAACAAGCGGAAAGACGCTAGACATCGCCATCAGCGCTGTGCTGACCGACGATGCCTAGCAGGCGGGTGACAAACTACTTGGGTACTATGGAAACCCGGGCCCGACAGACCCAGACTCTCTACATATCCTTGGCAGGCTGTTCAGAAAGGCCGTCCAGCAAGGCCGCGACGCGAAGAATAATGAGGGTCACATTTGCGGGACGCGAGCCGGTGAGCGCCTAGTACGCCTACTCACTTTTCACCCGCACCCAATCTGCCAGAGGCAGCTCTTTCCCGGTTCCCTACGTTGAGCCTCTGAGGTTCACGACGCGCCGAATAAGCGCGGCACGCTTGTGAAGGCAGCCGAGAGGTGGAGGCGGCCGTGTCCCGGCAGAAACGCCGGCGGACTGTGTCAACAGCCTGTTAGTTAGAAAAACGCCATGCTGGCGTAGGTCACCGTCGAATTGTACTGGTCGGTGATCCCGCGGTCGTAACGCAGCACCTGGCCTTTTTCCGCCTGGATCAGTCGTAAGAGAGAGTAGATCGGCGAGAAGCCAGAAATCCGGCGCTGGTCGTTCTCTTTTTGGATGTAGGCCGCGAACTCGTCCGGCTTCAGTTCCTCCACCGGCTTCAGCATTTCCATGTCGAACTGCATGGAGCGGTGGAACGAGAAGTCGGTCGGCGGGGCCGAATCCCCATAGCGCATTCCCAGATGCGCCAATTCAGCGCCGGCAATGACACAGTAGTCCCGGCCTGACTCGACGAGCACGCTGCGCAGGCCGGTCAGAAATTGTTCCACGGACTGCCGCACGGGTTCGTCTCGCAGGCTCGACGCCGAGAAGGACGTGAGGATCGGCACCATGCTGATCGGTTGTTTCGCTCCGACGAGATGCTGCAGAAACGGCAATTGGAATTCGATGGCATGCTCGGCCTGGTGGCAGAGATCTTCTTGGAAGAACTGGGGCATCTGTGTTTTCAGCCGGCTGACAATCGTCCGGTCGGTCGGGACCACGCCCAACGGCGTTTCGAAATCCTTGTCCGTCACCGCAAAGAGGGATTCCAGTCCGGCATAGGCGGTTCCCAGCAGCACATAGAGAGCGGGCTGTTCAGCCTCTTGCAGCTCTTTATAACCCCAGGCGTAGATCGGCCCGGCTTGTTTGAGATCGTACGTGGGTGCCACGAGCCCTTTGATTTTTTTACCCTGGTTCTCGGACGGTTTGAAGTCCGGCCCTTCCTTTGAGGTAAAAAATCCGTCAATCTGCTTTCTCAATTTCTGGCCATCGGCTTCGTAGGCCCGTCCGGCAAACATCGCTTTACGGAGCGGGCTTTGACGGTACTGGTCACGGGCCTGTTGCCTCGCCGCTTCGGTCCGCTCTCCTTCGAGAAACAGTTTCTGGTCAAGGTCACGCACCAACTGGGCGACCTTGTCGGGCACCAGGAACTCGCCGAACCGTTTCAGGTAGAGCCCGCCGATCTCCTGCAGGGAATGTTCACCGTCGAAGTGTTGGACGATGAAAAAATAATTGAGGGGCAGGACCAGCTTCTCCTGACTGAGCCCGGTCGGGTCCCAGAGCACGACATATTGATCCTCGCCCTCTTTGATGGGAGAGAACTGCAGATTGCGGAGCACGGGAAATTGTGTGGGGTCTTGCGTCGTAGTAGTCATAGTGGCGCCATTCTAACGGACCGCTTTTCGGACCTGCAACAGAGCCCTGGTTAATTCGTTTCTTTGGTCTATTGGGTTTGTCTGGTACCGGTTCCCGGGTTCCTCATCTTCAACCAAACAAACCAGACAAACCAAACAAATCACTCAATCCGTCCTTGCTACCCTTGTTCCGGCGGCTCAACCCTTATCCGCCTGCCGAGGAAGAGCAGCGTCCCAATGGTGAGGAGCAACAGCCACACGGTCGGACGCCCGTAGGACGGATCGGAGAACTCGATCAGGTCGCTCAACCGGCCGATCAGGAGCGACATGCGGGCCATGACTGTATAACCGAACGCGGCCCCGAACGCGATCATGAGAAACAGGATGCCGGTGCGCGCGACCGCCTTGCCGGCCCCGGTGTGCTCGACGGAGAAAAAGAAATAAAACAAGACCGAACTGACTCCGATCAAGATGATGATGGTATTCACGCTGCTGGCAGGATTGAGCAGATTCCAGGTAAAGCTGAGACCCTCGCCCGGCACCAAGATCATCAACGGCCGCACGGTGTCCTCAATCTGCTTCAGAATGAACGAGGAGATCGTGCGCGGAATCGCGAGCCCCGACCCCACCCCGACGATAAAGGCAAAGGCATAACGTGAGAGCCAGGCCGCTTTCGGCACATACCGGGTCAGCATGAGCAGGCCGATCGCCACCGGAATCAGCAGCGTCCACTCCTTGTTCTCAACAATCGGCTTCCAGATCAGATGCACGATCACCGTGTCATAGGTTTTGACGATCGTATAGCCGACCGAGACCCCGACATACAGATTCTCCGCGAGCTTGAAAAGCGGATTATCCTTATAGAGGAAGGAAAAGATGAAGAGAGTGAGACCGACCGCCACCCAGGCTCCAATCATCGTTTCAATCGGCATCGTTCCCTATGCTCCCGTATGACCCTGCCGGCGGGCCGTCCTGCGCAACGACAGATAGAACAGGTTACAGATGAGGACGAGCACGATGATGGCCAGATGCGTCGCCGACTGCGCGTCCATGCCGGCGACGGCCTTACCCTTCTTGCCGATGAGGCTCTCGTATTCCGCGGCTCCGCGAAGACCCCCGATGAGTCCGTTGATCTGGCCGCTCCGCAACAACGGATACAGCCCGGGCGCCATCACACCGGTGCAGCCGCCGCCGAGTTCGAACTTATACTTATCCTTGCCGAAGACATACCACGCTTCGACGCCGGGATTCCCCGCTCCCAGGCTGATGGCATAGGTCACATCCCGAAGGTTGGTTACGCCCTCCAGCACGGGCAGTCCTTTCGTCGGCTTGCCGTTATAGTCCGCGGGAAATGCGCCATACAGATTCTGGCCCATGTTGATGATGACCGCCGTGCCGCCGGGGCTCCACCCGAGGAAGACATAATCCTTTCCCGGCTCTTTCCCCATTTCCTTGGCGACCTGGGTCAGGATCTGATCCGCCAGGCCGGTGCCGCTGACCCACAAGGTCATGGCGATCACCCGGAGGTTTTTTCTGAAGGCATGGCGCAGGAGCGCAATGGATTGCGGCTGCAACTCGGGCTTGGAGGCCGGGTCGAAGTCGAGCGAGAGCAGAAAGACGGAGCCTTCAGGCAACGACTCGATGTGGTCGTAGACCGCGCGCACTTCCGGAGAAATTTTGATCGGCAGACCGACGGGATAGAGCAACGGCAGCAGGGTGCAGAGCCCGATCACCAGGAAGATGATCCGACGGTCGATCTTCAGCATGCGCTCGGCAAAGGTCATAACAGTGACCAGTGACCAGTGATCGGTGATGTGCCTCGGAAGAGTCCTGACCTTGCTTTCTCGTCACACATCACTCATCACCCATCACTCTTTTCCCCCTCCCAGATACGACCGTTCCACGCCGAAGATGATCTTGAAGGAGAGCGCGACGGTGCCGAGGCTGACCCCGATCAGGATGGCCCGCCGCACGGAGGCGTTCAAGACGTTCAGAATCCATTGGGAGACGTCGCCGCTGACGGGCAGCAGATATTCGCCCAACGGCACCCGGCCCATCATGACGATCACGGCCGCCACCAGCAGCACCGCCGCTTCACGGCTGCGCGCGCGAAACGACCGGTAGGCCGCCGACGCGATGAAGAAGGCGAGGATGGCGAACATCGTGCCCTGCAGCGGCACCATCATGTAGTTGTAGATCCATCCAAAG
>CBDIWQ010000135.1:0-18252 GCA_965285965.1 uncultured bacterium
TCCAGGCGCTGCACGAGCGGCGCGGCGGCCGTTCGGATGAGGGTGGCGCCTTCGCGGTACCAGAGATCCCGCACGTTCCGGAGATCCGGCTGCACCGTCGACGAAAAAGCCTCCAACAGGTCACAGACCGTCGTGGGTCCTTCTCCTCCGCAGACATAGTCCGTCTCCTCTTCACGGAGCGTCCGTTCAGGAAGGGCGGCGACATGCCCGCCCAACAGGAGCAGCTTCAATGACGGGTCACGATCTTTGATCGCGCGGCAGATCGCGCCGGCCGCCGGCATGACCTGCGTCGAGGCGGACGGGTTGTGGCCGTAGACCACGACAGCGGTCAGCGTCGGCTGCAAGTCCTGGACGCGCTGCGCAACCTGGAGCGGACTCAGGTTTTCGGCATTCGCGTCAATGATGGCGACCGCATATCCCCGTTTGCGGGCATAGGTGGCGATGAGACCCACCCACACGGGCGGCTCGATGGCCGCCAGCTCCAGTCCCAGACCTTGGTAGACCTGGACCCGGTTGCCGGGGTTGATGAGGACTAGATCCGGCCGATCGGAAGATCCCATGTCAGAACGGCCCCTTGAATCGTTCTTCATAGCTGTAAAACACCTCATGGCTCAGGTCGATGCACGGTAGGCCGAGCAGCCTTTCGGCAGTGCGGATCACGTCCACCGCCGACGGATAGAACAGGCTTTCCAAAGGACGCGTGGTGGGACAAGGCACCGGAGCAAACCCGACCCGCTCGACCGGCCGGCGCAGCTGGCCGAAGCAGCGATGCCCGATGCGCGCTGCCAGCTCGGCGGAAAATCCGGCATACAGCCAATCGTAGTCCGCCACGATGCAGTGACCGGTTTTAGCCACCGATGACGCCACGAGGAATTCATCGAGCGGCGCGACCGTCCGCATGTCGATCACTTCGAGTTCCACCCCCTGTTTGGCCAGGACCTCCGCTGCCTTGAGCGCTTCAATGGTCATCCAGGATGTGCAGGCCACCGTCAGCGCATTTCCCTGGCGCACGACGGTCGGACCTTCCAATGCCGGTCGATGCTCCTCATCCACGGATCCCTCGATGTCATACAGCCATCGGTGCTCGAGCAGGATGACGGGGTTGTCGTCCCGGATCGCGGCGCGCAGCATGCTGTAGGCGTCTTGCGGCGAGGTCGGCAGGGCGACCTTGATACCGGGGAAATGCCCGAACACCCCGTGCAGGGACTTGCTGTGCTGTGCGCCCTGCCCCCAGCCTCGGCCGATGATGGCGCGGATCACGAGCGGCAGACGGAGGGCTCCACCGCTCATGTATCGGAGCGAGGACATCACATTGGCGATCTGGTTCATCCCAAGGAGAAGGAAATCGGCCCGGATATGCACATGGACCGGCCGCAGCCCGGCTAATGCCGCTCCAATGGCCACCCCCGTCATCGCATCCTCGGACAAGGGAGTGCCGAAGCAGCGATCGGGTCCGAACTTTTCAACCAGCCCTTTCGTGCTGCCGAAGATCCGCTTGTGATCCGGCACGTCCAGGCCGAAGACGAAGACGCTCGGATCGGCATCCATCTCCCTGGCGGCGGCGCAGGCCAACGCTTCGCGATAGGTCATCGTCGTCATACCCAGAGGTCCTCATAGAGCGTGTCAGGCGCCGGAAACGGTGCGACTTGCGCCCGCGCCAGGCTGGCTGCGATTTGCGCCTCCACGGCCGCGGCGATCTCGTCGAGTTCCCTGTCCGAGCATCCCAGTGCGTCGAGGCGGGCTCTGAACCGAAGGACGGGATCGAGCGCGGCGCATGCTTCACGGGTGGGCGCGGAACGATAGCCGGCGGCAAAGTCCTCTTGGACGCCCACGTGCTCCAGGAATCTGAAATAGGTCAGATGGAGGAAGCCCGGCTGACCGGTCGCGGCCATGTCGTTCGTGATCCGGGTGGCGGCCTCGATCACCGACAGCAGATCACTGCCGTCGGCGGATTCCGTCGCGCAGCGGAATCCTTGGAGGGCGCCCGGCACTGAACGGAACCCCCGGCGCTCCGACGTTCCCGCATGAATGGCGAGGCCGTTGTCCTCGCACACGAACAGAATGTTCAGCCGCCGCAGCGCGGCGAAATTCACGCTTTCCCAGAAGACGCCCTCCTCCATGGCGCCATCCCCGAAGAACACGGCGACCGGCGTGCGTTCCCTGCGATAGGCATAAGCAAGGGCCGCCCCGACAGCCAGGGGAATGGTGGTGGCGACGACGGCCGACGTCGCGAGCAGTCCGCGACCGGGCGCGCAGAGATGCATGGAGCCGGCTTTCCCGCGGCCCAAACCGGTTTCCCGCCCGAAGAGCTCGGCAAAAAACCGGTCGGTCTCCTCCGTGAGAGCCATATACAAGGCATGATTGCGGTAGGTGCCCAACGTCACGGCGTCCTCGGGGAGGCAGTGACAGACGCCGACCGGGATGGCTTCCTGGCCGATTCCCAGATGCACCGGCGTTTTCATGTCGTTCTCGTGATAATGCCGGCGAATGGCTTCTTCCGCGCGCCGGATGAGCATCAGCTTGCGGTAGAGCCGGAGGCCGTCACGCTTCGTCAGCATAGAAGGCCTTTCGCCGCGTCTTCGTGGCGGTGCCCGCGGATGAGCGCTTGGAACTCTGCCAGTCGCTCCGGGGTGCCGATGTCGTACAGCGGTGCCTCAGAGACAAAGCCATAGAGCGCGTGCTCCGCTAGTTGCGGGAAGACATCCCGCTCCAGCGAACAGACAGGGAGAATACTTTCAACGTATCGCGTCTGGATGGCGTAGATGCCGGCATTCACGTAGGGCGCCTCTTCCTTTTCCCGGAACGTGCGAATGCGTGCCTGTTCATCGAGCGTCACCCCGCCGGCATCGGTGCGGCCATCGGCCGGGACGAGCGCAATAGTCGCCACAGCGGATCGGCACTCATGCGCATTAAGAAGCGCCCCGAGGTCCAACCGGCACAGCGAATCGCCGTTCAACACGAGCGTGGTGTCCCGGCTCAGATACGGACGGCAGGCCCGCAATGCGCCTCCGGTGCCGAGCGGCCGGTCTTCCTGCGAGATAAGAGCATCGATGTCGCGGCGGGCCTTGACATGGTCCGCAATCCACGCCCCGTGATAGCCGGTGCTGAAGACGATCCGCGCAAACCCCTGTGACAGGAGATAGTCCACCACGAAGTCGAGGAACGGCCGGCCTTGGATGAGCGCCATGGGTTTGGGTCGATCGTGAACCACGGAGCGGAGTCTGGTGCCGAGCCCCCCGCACAGAACCACGACATCGTAATGAGGGGTTGTCATTCAGGCGGCGCTCCGGTTCCATGGTTGGGCCGCCGGAAGATGAGCCTCCGTCGCGGTCTCTCCCTCGGCCCATGCAGAGGCGCGCAGGATCGGGGCTTCCTGCTGATAGAAGACGATCTGACTTCCCGTTCCCTCGAACTGAAACGGCACGTGCAGGAGACCGGGAAGGGCCGCATGGATCCGGGCATGCAATTCCGGTTTCGCGAAGATCAGCATGAAGCCGCCCCCGCCGGCCCCTAAGAGCTTGCCGCCCAACGCCCCGGCGCTCCTCGCCGCCTCATAGATCTGGTCGATAAACGGCGTGGTGATCTTGCTGGTCAGTCCCCGTTTCACCATCCAGGCTTCGTGCAGCAGTTCGCCGAACTCCGCGAGATCATGCTCGCCGGTCAGGATGGACAAGCCTTCCTGGACCATTTGAAGCATGGCAAAGAGTTCCACGCGTCGTTGTTTCGTCCGCTCGATCTGCTCTTTCGCGATCTCCGACGCGGTGCGGGAGAAGCCGGTGAAGTAGAGCAAGAGATGGTCTTGGAAGGCGCGCAGGCGCTCGGGTTTCATAATAACGGGCGTGTAGCCGATTTCGCCGGTCGGCGCGAAGGTCAGTCGGCAGAGTCCGCCATGAGCCGCCAGGACCTGGTCCTGCGAGCCCACGGATTCCTGAAGGATCTGCTGCTCGACATAAATGGCCGCCTGAGCCAGTTCGGACTTGGCCGGCATGCGATGCTGGAGCGCGTAGAGCGCGTGCAACAGCCCGACCGTGAAGGAAGAACTGGATCCCAGGCCCGTCCGCGCCGGCAGATCGCCGTCGTGATGGATCTCGAGCCCGTCCGCCATGTTGAGATATTGGAGCACGCCCTTGACGGCGGGATGTTCGATGTCGGCGTTGGTCTTGGCCTGCTCGATCTTGGAATAGGCAATCCGGGTCCGGTGGTTGAAGAACGGCGGGAGATAGCGGCAGGAAATGTAGCAATACTTATCGATGGTCGTCGCCAGGACTGCGCCGCCGTGTTCCTTCACCCACACCGGATAGTCTGTCCCTCCGCCGAAAAAGGAGATGCGAAACGGCGTCCGGCTGATGATCATCGTGCCCCTCTCTTTCCGCTAGACATTGCCGTAAGCCGTGCCGCGCAGCACCTGATAACACTTGATCAATTCGCGCAGGCCGCGTTCCAGGGACCACTCCGGTCGGAACCCGGTCGCGAGCAGGCGCTGGTTGGATACGAGGTAGTCCCGTTTATCGGGATCTTCTCCGATCGGTGCTTCGAAGAACACGAACTGCGGGAGGACGCGCTGAATCTCCCGGCACAGTTCAACCTTCGAGAGATTGGCGTCGTCAAGGCCGACGTTATAGGGCTGGTCCTTCATCGTGTCGAACCGGTCCATCGCATGCAGGAAGGCGCGGACGACGTCCCGTATGTGGATGTAGTTGCGCGTGCAGTGGCCTTCGAACACGACGACGGCGCGATCGTGGACCGCCCGCCATACGAAATCGTTGACCAGGAGATCCAGGCGCATCCGCGGCGAAGCTCCGAAGACGGTGGCCAGGCGCAGGGTGATGGCGTTCCCGCGGTCCAACACCGCCCGTTCCGCCTTGACCTTGGTCTCGCCGTACAGACTGATCGGACGCAAAGGCGAATCCTCGGTACAGGGCACGCCCGGTTGGCCGATGCCGTATCCGCTGTTCGTGACGGGGAAGAGAATGCGTTGCTGCGGAGAGGACAGTTTGCAGAGCATCTGGACGGCTTCGACATTGACGGTGTAGGCGCCGATCCGGTCCCGTTCGCAGAGCGGTGCGCCGACCAAGGCGGCCAGGGGGACAAGCACGTCGGCATCGCGCAGCATATCCGTGAGAAGCCGTTCATCCCGGCAATCGCCGCGGACGACCTGAAAGCTGTCAAAGGCGCAACAGTCTAAGAGGCTGTTTTGCCGGTAAGCGAAATTGTCGAGGACCGTCACGCGGCAGCCCCGTTCGAGCAGCTCCCTGCTCAACACGGACCCGATGTAGCCGGCCCCGCCGGTGATCAGCACATGAGGCGATGAAGTCGGCATACGGAATCAGTCCTCCCCTACGGTTGCGAACAAAGCGTCTCCACCACTGGTAGCACCGCTGCCTGTCGGGCCCGGTTCCCCAAGAACCATTGCACGGTTTCGGCCAGGCCAATTTCCAGCGGCGTGAATGAAAAGCCCGGGAAGTGCGACGAAGAGCGGGTGCTTCGAAGGCGTTTCACGAGCACGCCTTCTGGCTGGGCGCTGTCGAACAGGATCGGTCCCTGATAGTCCATCGCCCGCGCCACGGCTTCCGCGAGCATCCTGATCGTGATCCCGTCATCCGGCGCCAGAATCGTCGTGGCAGGTCCGGTGACCCGGCCGCAGAGATCCACGAGCAGCCGGGCGACATCATCCACATAGATGAACTGCCGTACCGCCCGGCCGCTGCCCCATACCGTGTAGGGAATGCCCAGCGTTTTGGCTTCCCAACAGCGGCGAATGAGCGAGCCCACGACATGACCGCTCACGGGGTCGAAGCGGTCGTGCGGGCCGTACATGGTGACGGGGGTCAAGGTAGTCCAAGCGAGTTGTTGTTGCTCCGCCGCCAGACGGGTATGCAAGTCGAGCATCCGTTTGGCATATCCGTATCCCGTGTTGCCGTCGTACGGCAGCGCGGCATGCAGATCGTCCTCTGTCGTGGGCCGATCGGCAAAGAGCGGAAAGGCGCAACTCGACAGGAGCGAAATGACTTTCGGCACCCGGGCGCGCCGGGCGCCGCTCAGGACGGCGGCATTGATCAAGGCGTTGTCTTCAAAAAAGTCGACATTGTGCGCAGCATTGTCCTTCACCCCTCCGACCCGGCCCGCCAGGTGCAGGATGACGGAGGGACGCAGTGCGGAGATCATGCGATCGGCGACGCCGGGATCGCGCAGGTCCCCGTCGGCGCTGGACAGAAACAGCGCCTGTGCATGGAGCCGGCGGATGGCGGTTCCCAGGAAGCCGGACCCGCCGGTGACCAGCAACGGTCCGCTCATGCCGCCTCCAGGACCACGCGAGCGATGTGGGCGACGTCGCCCTCATCCATCGACGCATGGTTCGGCAGGAAGAATCCGCAATGATGGATGCGGTCGGCGACGGGAAAACTGGCGAGGCCATAGCGATCGGCCCAGAACGGATGCAGCCCGAGGTTGCCGGCGGAAAAAATTCTGGTCTCGATCCCCTGCCCGGCCAACGCCTGCACGATGGCGCGTCGTTGTGCGGGCTCATGGGCCAGCAAGCCGAATGATATGCTGGCGGCGGTCGAATCGCGCGGAGCGTGCTGGATGACGAAGTGATCGCCGAGCGCCTGGGTATACCAATCGTGATGGCGCTGCCGTTGCCTCGTCATGTGATCCAGCTTCTCCAGCTGGCGCAATCCGATGCAGGCATTGAGATCGGTCGACCGGAGGTTGAAGCCCGCTTCAGAGAAGACGAACGGAGAATGGAAATCATCGATCCGGTACTGCTCGACCAACCGCTGATGCGTGTCGTGACTGAGATCTTTGCTCCAGCCATGACTGCGGAGCATGAGCAGCAAATCGTGCAAGCGCGGATTGTCGGTCGAGACCATCCCGCCCTCGATCGTCGACATCTGGTGCCCGAAGTAAAACGAAAAGCTCGCCATGTCTCCGAAGGTGCCTACTTTACGACCCTGGTAGGTGGCGCCGATGGCCGCACAGGCATCTTCAAGCAGGACAAAGCCGTAGCGCTCTTTGAGGGCCGTCATCTCGGCCATCTTGTGCGGCACGCCCAGGACCTGGACCAGCATGACCGTCTGCGCCTCATGGCGGCGCAAGAGATCTTCCAGATGATTCAAATCGAGGCCGAACGTATCCGGATCGGCCTCGCACATGATCGGTTCAAAGCCGACTTGAATCGCCGGCGCAATGGAGGTGACCCACCCGACGCTGGGCACGATCACCTTGTTGTTGCGCAGCTGTCCGGACCGTTGCAGCGCGTAATACATCAGAAGATTGGCGGACGATCCGGAATTACAGTGGACGGATCCCGTTCTCCCCAGCCATTGATTCCACCGCTGTTCGAACTGAAGCGTGAGCGGCCCTTTGGTCAGGCGCGGATACGTCCGAAGCCACTCGATGAGGTGGTCGATGTCCTGGCGGTCGATGGTATCCTGTGCGAGGCACCAGCGGGGATTCAGCGGAACCGGTTGCGTGCTCGGAACAGTCATCGGAGCGCCTCCATGCGTGTCACGACAGACAGAGATTCACGAAGCCACCATCCCGGTAATCAAGAGACGTGCCATGCGACTGCACGGAAGAACGGAGGGAATTCCGGTGAGAATAGAGAAATGGGGGCGCAACGCAGCCGGGAGCAGGCAGATTATGCCGGGTGCCGCACTCTTTTTGAGGAGGCAGATCCTGATCGGCGCCTTCGATGGAACTCAAACCGGGTTGGTTTCAACGGCGGTAAAGAAATCTTGACGGCCGCGGCCGTCAAGACATTGGCATTTCTACTGCAGATCCAAGGACTCAGGGTGTTTTTGCTCGATACAGCGTTCGATGGCTTCCTGCACGGTGCCGCCCCATCCGCGATATTCGATGTATTCCATGCCATCGAACTGAAAAGCCACGCCGATCAGCTCGGCATGGTCTCCGACGACAGCGTTCTTGACCATCCCGGCGAGATTGGTGACATGGCCTAATCCAGGCAGTTCGAATTCCATGCGGATGGTCGATCCGGGGCGCAGCCAGGATGGGCGTGTGATCACCGCGATGCTGCAGCCCCCCAGGCTGAAGTCTTTGACCACCCCGCCGGTGTAATCGGAGCAGGATGGCAGGAAGGCGGTGGAGCTCGGCCCCTCCTCGGCTCGCATCAACAAGGCCGGCTCGCATGACGTGACGCGGGTATGCTTGCGGAGATGCATTTCTTCCACGGTCTTCGGAAACGCGAGAAACAAGAGCGGCACCGGCAGACGGACCATATCGCGAATGGCCGATTGATAGCCCACGAGCTTGCCGTCGCGGAGATAGCTGACGGTGCAGGCGGTGCCCCTGGGGATGTCGGCCTCGTGTCCCAGCTGCGCGGGCCACTCGCAGACCAGCCAGGCATGCTCCTTCCAGCCCACGAGCGTGGAGCCATAGACGGCTTTGTGCTCGCCCGAGGCCAGCGCGATTTTCAATGGATGGCCCACGGTCAAGAACGAAGCTGACGGCAGGGACGAGGCCACGACTTCTTTCATCACGACTCCTTATCGAGATACAGGCCGGGGTTCAGGCCCGCCGTGACCGGGTCCTTAACGGTGCAAATATTCCGGTACGGTGCGCCGGCCTGATGCCGGAGGTCGATCTCCTGCGGTCGCGACAACAGGGTGTGCCCCGGCCCTTTCACCAGGATCACGAACGGCTTCAGCGGCGCGTCATGATGGAGGCGCCGCACGATCGCCATTTCGCCGGTGTTCATTTGCACAATCGATCCGACGGGATAGACCCCGATGACCTTGATGAAGTGCTGGACCAGGGCATGGTCGAGGTGTCCCTTCTGCGACATCAGATACAAATACTGAAGCGCCTCATGAGCGGGTTTCGCCGTGTGATAGCAGCGATCGCTCGTAATGGCATCGTAGATATCGACCACGGCTGCAATGAGACCGAACTGGCTCAACTCCGTCTTCTCCCGCCGATGGGGATAGCCGGATCCATCCACGCGCTCATGGTGCTCTAGGGCCGGCTTGAGGCAGGCGTCCGCCAATCCTGCCATATCGGAGAGCACTTCCGCGCCGCGCATGACATGTTGTTTCATCAGTTCAAATTCCTGCGGCTCGAAGCGTCCGGGTTTGTTGAGCAGTTCAAGCGGGATTTTGGTCTTGCCAATGTCATGGAGGAGCGTCCCGACGCCCAATTGATGCAGGGCGGTCGGTTCCAGCGCGAGGGCGCGGCCGAGCGACATGGCCAGCAACGCCGTATTGACCGAATGGAAGAAGGTGTATTCATCGAACCGCTTGAGCCGTGAGAGGCTGGTTAACGCATCGGGATTCCGGAGCACGCTGTCGGTCATGTCCGTCACGACGTGGTGCACGGCCTCCATGTTGATCGCCCGCCCCATCCGCACGTCTTGCATCGCTTTTTCAATGACGGACTTCGCCGCTTTGTAGACCTGTCTAGCGAGCGGCAGTTCCTCCTCGAAAGGCACCTGCGGTCTCAAGACCGCCGGCTCCTTCGCGTCCCGGAGAGACGGCGTTGCCACGGGAGCCCGCACGGACTCCCTGCGCGAATCCGGCTCGGCTTCATCGTCATTCAGGGTCACTTCAAGCATCCGAACCCCGCAAGCCCGTAACTGTTCGACCTGGTCCATCGATGTGACGGTCATCCGGTGGCGCAGAAACGGTGTGGCCATCCAGGGCCGGTCCATCTGCTCGATGCGCATCCCGGGTCGCAGTTCCTGAATCTCAATGCGTTTCTTCATGTGGGCCGATCCTTACACGTTCACAGTCATACGGGCTCCCGAACGGTATCGGATCGATAGCGCGATTCTTGAGGCGGCGCTCCGGTCATGGGCGTCGCATCACAGCGAGCGAAGAACCACCGTCCACGCGGCAGAACGAGTCAAGTTTTAGACCTGACTGCCGATACAAGACACACGAATCCCGCTGTCTGCTCGCCGCGCGCGCCATTATGCAATGGAGGCTGCCAGATCCATGATTCCTCACCCGTTGAGAGCCATCTCCATCGATCAACTCGTGCCCGGCATGTTTATCGTGGACATGGATGTGCCTTGGTACCGAACGCCGTTCCTGTTTCATAAACGGCTGATCAAAGATGCGGAGACGATCGGTGTAATGAAACGGCACGGAATCAGAACCGTCACTATCGATACGACGAAGGGAATGGATGTGCCGGCCAATCCGGTCAGCGAACCCGAGGCGGACCCCGATGCGCTCATTCCGGAAGCGGTGCCGACTGATGCGGGAGAGGGCCACGCGGCTTTCTCCACGGGGGATCCGCGGCCTCGCGCCCGGGCGATCTACGCAGAGGCCCACCAGGCGGTGGAGCGCATTTTTGCCGAATTGGAGCAGGGTCTCCCGCCGCATCCCTCCAGCACGAAAGCGGTCGTCTCCAAGGTGCTGTCGCAGGTGATGACCGACCGGGATGCCCTGGTCACGCGGTTGGCCGTGCAGCGGCTCGAGCAGTTCGACCGGTCGCTGGCCGCGCATGCCCTCGATGTCTGCGTATGGTCGCTCATCGTGGCGGTGGAGAGCGGGCTGGATGAGACGATGCAGGCCCACGTCGGGGCCGGCGCGCTTCTCCATGACGCCGGCTACATGCGGTTGCCCCGCAACCTCGTACGGAAGCGCGGAGAAGGCACTGATTCGGAGCGGCTGCTTCTCGAGCAACATCCGAAGCTGGGAATCGCCTTGCTGGCGGAAGAGCCGGACGTGGCCGACGAGGTCAAGCGGATCGTCGAGGAGCATCACGAGCAGGCGGACGGCAGCGGGTTTCCGGCCGGTCTCACCGACCAGGCGATTTCCTCCCTTGCGAAGCTGGTCGGCATTATCGATTACTATGACGGCCTCATCAGCCGCCGGAGCGGCCGGCCAGCCATGCTGCCGCATGATGCCATTCGTCAACTGTTCCTCGCCGGAGAACGCGGCCAGTTCGAAAAATTGCTGGTCGAGACCGTCATCCGCAGCATCGGCGTCTACCCCGTCGGCAGCCTGGTTCGGCTCAATACGGGCGAGCAGGCCATCGTGATCGGCGTGAACCCCGGGCAACGGTTAAAACCACGCGTCACCATCACGGGAGGACCGCAAGGCGAAACCTATAGTCATCCCCTGCAAGTCGATCTGGCGACACAGCCTCAGGAGCGAGCGGTGCGGACGGTGCTACGGGTGCTCGACCCGGCGCAGGAAGGGGTCAACATTGCCTTGCACCTCGACCAGGTCCCCCATCAGGCTGCATGATGCCGCACTCCATGCCCGGCCCCAATCCCCCGACCCCTGGGTCCCCTTCCCCTTCGACGATCCTCAACAGCCTTCCGTTTGCCGTGATTCTCCTCGACCGGAATCTGACGATCCGGTGCGCCAACGACGAAGCCCGCCGTTTGCTCGGGCTGTCAACCGCTTCGTGCGGCGGCGTCTTTCCCGACCTTTGGTCGGCGCTGACGCACCGCCCGTCCACGGCGATTCGCGCAGAACTCGAGGAGGTGCACCACACGCGCCGTCCGATCCGCGGCTCCCGAATCGATCTCCGCCCGGTCGCCGGCCGCCCCGTGCCCGTCGAATGGACCTGCCTGCCCGCTGATCCCGACGGAACCGCTCCGGGACTGACGGTCAGCCTGCGGGATCTGTCGCGCGAAGACGAACTGCAACAGGATCGTGACCGGCTCGCCGCCATGGCCGAGGAGAGTCCCTCTCCCATCATCGAAATGGATACCGAAGCGCAGGTCCTCTATGCCAATCCGGCGATGGCGGCCTGGCTCCTCAAGCTCGGCTATGAGGCCGATGGCTATCCCGCGATGCTGCCGCGCGACTTGCCGGCCTTGGTGTCGCGATGCCTCAAGTCTGGTGCGTCCGTCAAAGAAGGCGTGTTTCTTCCGGAGGCCAGCTTTGCGTGGACATTCTGCCCTGTGGTCCGACACGGGAGGGTGCGCGGCTATGCGCTCGACATGACGCAGATCCATGAGACTGAACGGGCGCTCCGCCGCGCGGCCGACGAGTTGCACGACAGCAATCGACGCCTGGATCAGGCCCTCACGGAAGCGCAGGAATCGGCGCGGGCCAAAACCGCCTTTCTGGCCACGGTGAGCCATGAGTTGCGCACGCCCATGAACGGCGTCATCGGCATGACGAGCTTGTTGATGGAGACCAACTTGACGTCCGAGCAACGGTCGTATGCGGATACGATCCGGCAGTGCGGGGAAGCGCTCTTGCAGCTGATCAGCGATGTCCTGGAATGCAGCAAGATAGAGGCCGGGAAGCTGGAGTTGGAACGGCTGGCATTTGATCTCCGGACGACGGTCGAGCATGTCCTGGCGCAGTTCGCCGAGCGGGCGGAAGCGAAAGGGCTCGAACTGACCGGCCTGGTCCACGCGGCCGTGCCCACGGGCTTGTGCGGCGATCCCGGTCGTCTGCGGCAGGTGTTGACCAACCTGGTCTCCAATGCCGTCAAATTTACCGAGCGAGGGGACGTCACGCTGCAGGCGTTTTTGGAAGAGGAGACGCAGGATTCTGCCCTCATCCGCTTTGAAGTCAGCGACAATGGAATCGGGATTCCTCTCGAGACCCAGGCGAAGTTGTTCCGGCCGTTCGTGCAGGCGGATAGTTCCACCACGAGGAAATACGGCGGCACCGGACTGGGGTTGTCGATCTCCAAGCAGTTAGTCGAACTCATGGGCGGATACATTGGCGTCCGGAGTATGCCCGGCAAAGGGAGCACGTTCTGGTGCACGATTCGGTTCTCCAAACAGCCTGATTCGCCGCGCGCCATCCTGCCGGCGGCAGACCTGAGGGGCCGGCGGGTATTGATCGTCGACGACAACGAATCCAATCGCCTGATCCTGCATGCCCTGGTAGCGGGCTGGGGCATGGCCGATGAGGTGGCGGAAGATGCGGCATCGGCGCTCACGCTGATCGAGTCGGCGCTCCATCAAGGACGTCCGTACGATGTGGTCATCCTGAACGTCATGATGCCCGCCAAGGACGGACTTCAGTTCGCCCGCGACCTGCAGCGGCATCCCGCCTGCTCGGCGCTGCGCATCGTGGTCATGACGTCTCTCCTCCAGCGCGGGCACGCCGAGCAGGCCCGGCAGGCGGGCGCCATGGGATACCTGCCGAAGCCGATCCGCCATGACCAATTGCGGGATTGTCTGCGCGCCGTGCTCGGCATCGAGCGCCTCGTGCCGGGGGACGGCCAACCCTCGGCCTCGGTGCCGCGTCTCGTCACCAGGCATACGCTGGCCGAAGACCTGCGGCGAGCCCGCATATTGATCGTTGAAGACAACATTGTGAATCAAAAGCTGGCCGTTCGGATGGTGGAAAAGCTGGGGTTTCAAGCGGATGTCGTCGAAAACGGACAGGAGGCGCTAACCGCCCTGGAAACCGGCACCTATGCCGCCATCCTGATGGATTGCCAGATGCCGGTCATGGACGGATTCGAAGCGACCCGGCAGATTCGCGAGCATGAAGCGCTGATCGCGCACCGCGACCGGCCGGATGCGCAAGGCCCCGCTCACGATGACCGATGCGTGCCCCACCTTCCCGTCATTGCGGTGACGGCGAACGCCATGGAGGGAGACCGTGAGCGCTGCCTCGCGGCCGGGATGGACGACTATCTGGCCAAGCCGGTGAAGCTCGACGAGTTGCGCAGCATCTTACACCGGTGGATCGCGGCGGACCTCCCGCCTCGCCGCGGGATGGCGGTGGAGCCGGTCCTGCCGCAGGACGGGACCGAGCAGGGAATTTTCCATGCGGAGAAGATGTGGCGCCAGATCGGAGGCGATGATGAGCTGTTCGGTCAGTTGGTCGCCTTGTTTCTTGATCGCTATCAGGAGGCCCTGACCGATATTCACGCGGCCCTTCTCGCGGGTAACGCCCGCACCCTGGAACGGATGGCCCATACGCTGAAAGGCACTGCCGGAAATTTGTGCGCATCCGACGTGGCCTTGGCCGCCAGCCGCCTGGAAGCGGTCGGCCATCTGGAGAGACTGGAGGATGCACCGGCCCTCTATGCGCAGCTGGAACTTGAAGTTCAGCGCTTCGTCCGGGTTCTGGAGCGCTATCGAGAAGGGTATCGATCGCACGAGGAACCGGCAGCGTAAGCAGCGGCAGAAGCCATCCGCTCGGAAGCCGGCCAATCAAGCGCTTGGTAAAGTAGCGGGAACAGGGAACAGAGGCCGTTAAGCGGGACAGGCTGCGGTGCTGAGCGGTTGCTTGACTTCGTCCCTCTCCGACGCTGAAACAGGAAACAACGGATAGCGCGTCGGGACATCATCCGATAGCACCAGCTGCTTGCAGAGCCTCGTGCGGGTGTTGAACAGAAGGGGGCCGCGAAGATTCGCCGTGATACGGCCGGGGTCTTCCGACGGGATCGTGAGGATCACCGCCACCGTGAGATCTTCCGTCTTTTCTCCTCCCACTTCGGCCAGCGCCTCCCCCGTGTATTCCACGCGATAGGCCCCGTCGAAGAAGGCAGGGTCGATGATGACGAAGGCCAACCCGGGCTCATCGAGGGACTGCAACCACTTGAAGGGGGCGTCCGTGTCGTGATCGAGCATGACATAGCGCTGTTGCTCCGGAAACCCTAACAGACCGGACGGAAAAGTGAGTACCGTATTCTCACCGGCTTCAAATGTCCCGAAACGGCTTGATATGCATTTCATCGTGGCCGCTCACAGGGCAAGGCGGCGCTTCGCCGACGCGAGACGCCGGAACGCCTCGATCGGGATGACATGGGTTTGCGCGGCCAGTTGGTTTTCCGTAAGAATGCGGGCATGCACTTCATCGCGATGGACCTCCACATGTTTGGGAGCTTCGATACCCAGGCGCACCTGGCCGCCTTGCGTGCTGAGCACCACCACCCGGATGTCGGGCCCGATCGTGACGCCTTCTCCCCGGCGGCGTGTGAGGACGAGCATGATGGCCTTCCTTGGCGAATGTACGGGTCTTTCGCACCCTATCGGTCAACGGCGCGAAACCTTGACGCCTCGGCGGCCCGGTCCAACCCGCTGCACCGCCGCAGGCCGCTCATCGCAAATAGTTCAGGAGCGAGTTCTCAAAGACCTTGGTCAACGTCCGGCTCGCCGCTTCAATGGCATATTGCTGCAAGGTCAGATCTGAAATGGCTTTGGCCAGGTCCACGTCTTCCGTCCGTGAGAGGGTTTCAATGAAGAAGCCCTTCGCCTCCTCCAATTGTCCGGCGGTATTCGTCAATCGATTCGAGACTGCGCCGACTTCTCCTTGGACCGCCCCGATCTGCGACAGGCCCTGATTCAGGCTTCCCAGCGCGTCGCTGATACTCTGCCGGTCATTGCCGCGCAGCGCACCGACCAGGTGTTTCACGGTGGCGAAGAGATCGATGGCGCCCGACGTGAACGCGCGGTCGCCGGACACATTCGTGGGCACGGTCTGCCCGGTCCCGACTTCAATGGCATGGACACCGCTGTCCCCTTGGTACTGCAAACCCGAGACGACTCTAAACAGGTCACCGGCCGCCGGCGCGCCGCTCTCGTCCGAAAGAGTCAGACGGATGCCGTCGAAGCTGATGTCGCTTCCGCTGGCATAGGGCTGGCCCGCGAGCACGCGGCGCGGGGTCAGACTGACTGAAAACGCGTCTCCCGCTTGCGGTCCTCCCTGCGATCCGTTGGCCAGCGTCACGCGTAATCCTTCGAAGTTGATGGGCACACCCGGCCCATAGGTATTGCCTGTCGAGAGCGTGGTCCCGGCCGTCGTATCGAGAACCGAATACTGCGTCGCAGACGTGAATTCAATCTGGTAGTCGTGCAGGGTCAGTTGGGCCGCATCCACTACGGCGGCATCCGCGACGGCCGCACTTCCTGTGTTGGATATGGCGCGCGCCGTGGTAACGGGCACCGTGACGTTGAGCACGTCATACGCCGCGGCGGAGGTAAACCGAATGACGTAGTCGTCCAGCGTGGCCTGATTGTCGTCCACGACGCGGGCCTGACCGGCGATTGCGCCGCCGGTGTTGCCGGGAGCGGGATTGACCGTAGCGGTGAGGGCGAAGGGTGCTTCTCCTGTTGTCGTACTTCCGCCTCCGAGGCCCAGAGCCGTGCGTGCCAGGCCGCCCGTGACCGCCACGGTGGACTCGACCCCTGCCAGGTCCGATGCAATAACCAGGTGATCCGTCTCAAAAGTGACGGTGACCGTTTTCCCGGCGTTCGCCAGGGCGGTATCGGCGTTGATCCGGCTCTGAATCCGGGCCGCCAATGCTGCGCCGGTCAATG
This sequence comes from uncultured bacterium, assembly GCA_965285965.1. Lineage (GTDB taxonomy): Bacteria > Nitrospirota > Nitrospiria > Nitrospirales > Nitrospiraceae > Nitrospira_D. The sequence goes on from CBDIWQ010000135.1 coordinate 16,217, forward strand.
ATTCAGTCCCCGACGTCAGGTCGATCGTCCCTGAGGTGATGCCGTCCACGGTGACGGTCAGCGTATCGTTGGTCCCTGACGTCAGGCTGACCGGTGCGGAAATTCCCAGGCCCGTGGTGCGGCCATGGGTGCTGGTGCCGGTAAAAATGGGTTGGCCGTTCAGATCGGTATTGGCCAGCTGTTGCATCTGCGCAAACAACTGGCGGACTTCATTGGCGCCGATGGCTCGCTCCGCGACGCCGTTCGTATCGCTGCGGAACCGGACGGCCAACTCCTGCACTCGGGACAGCGAATTGGTGACGTTGCTGAGGATCTTGTCGGAAAGGTCGAGCCTCGTCTGTCCGAAGGTAATATTGCGCAGGCGCTGCTCGATCGCAGCCAGAGAGGACTTGTCCAAGGCAATGTGATTGAAGGCGCTGGGATCATCGGAGGGCTGGCGGACCAGCTTGCCGGTCGACACGCGCTGTTGCAGCTCAAGCCCCCGGACCCGCGCACGGGTGAGCTGATTGGAAAGCACTCCAAACGTCTGCAGTTCTGTGACGCGCATGACGAGCCTCGACGATTATGGTTTGATGGCCAGGAGGGTTTGAAACATTTCGTCCGTCAACCGCACCAGCCGCGACGCCGCTTCAAAGCCCCGTTGAAACTTGATGAGATTCACCAATTCCTCGTCGATGGAAACGCCCGAAACCTGGGCGCGCAGCGTATCGATCTGATCCTTGAGAATTCCCTGAGCTTCGTTATCGCGGTCGGCCGTTTGGGCCGCGACGCCGATATTGGCGGCCGTGGTGCGGTAAGCATCGCGCAGGGTGCCCTGCCCCAAGCTGGCAAATTGGCGGTGCTGGAGTGTCAGCAGCGACAAGATCCCCGCGTTGTTCCCCGGAATCCCGGTTCGACTGGACGAAGCCGCCACCGAGGCCGGGCTCGAAAGCAGGACGGCCAGATCCCGTGCGGCGCCGCCATAGGAATTCGCCTGGAACACATCGCCCGCCGCGGGCGTTCCCGACACCGTGACGTTCATACCGTCGAAGGTGAAGGTGGTCGGGCTGCCATACGTCCCGGATGCCGCGGTACTGGTGCCGCTCGTCAGGCCCAGCGAGGCGCGGGCGGTGCCGCTCGTCACGTCGACAGCCGAACTGGGTTCGGTGGAACTCGAGGTGATGATGAGACGATTGGTCGTGGTGTCATACACGACGGCCACGGTCTTGCCGGCCGCCTGGAGCGTGGCGTCCGCATTGATCTTGGTTTGCACCTCTTGAGCCAGGGCTGCCCCGGACTGGTACGAGAGACCCGGTGTGGCGGCGCCGGCAAGGGTGATCGTGCCGGAGGACACCCCGTCCACAGTGACCGCCAGGGTATCATTCGTGCCGGTCACGATGGCCAGGGGACTGTCCGTGGAAGGCGCGGACAGGGCGGTGCCCGTGTAATTGCCGCGGATCGTGCTTCCCGTGGTGGCATCCACGATTGAATAGGCGGTGGCGGATGAGAATCGGACTTCATAATCGTGGAAGGTCAGCAGGCTGTTGGCGGTGATCCCGCCGGCATCGATCGTTGCGGACCCTTGATTGCCCGTCACCTGGCGGGTGTTTACGGACACCGGATTGAAAAAGTCGCGGCCCGTTGACCCGTCCAGCCCGTAACCCTGCCGGTGAATCTGGTTGACGGCATTGGCCAGAGTCGCGGCCAAGCGGTCAAACGATTGCTGGAGTTCCCGGACGGTCGTATCCCGAAGATCCAGCAAACTCCGCAGCCGTCCGTTGGAGATGAGCCCATCGATCGCCAGCGGCCTGGTTCCCCCCGTGGAATATCCAACGGACAGGAGACCGTTGTTTTCCGGATCCTCCACGGCGCTGAGGTGCCGGACGGTGTCGCCTTCCACCAGCACTTGTCCGCGGGCGGCAAACACTGAGAGCGCGCCGGTGCCCGACTCCACCGCGGTGATGTCGATCCGGTTCGCCAACTCGTTCAGCACCTGCTCGCGCTGATCGCGCAAGTCGTTGGCGTTCTGGCCGCTGACTTCGGCCGTGACGATCTTG
>CBDIWQ010000136.1:0-5079 GCA_965285965.1 uncultured bacterium
ATGCGCGTTATTGCTGGGACCCATCGAGGCCGGCGTTTGCACGGACCCCGGGGCACGGCCCTCCGTCCAACATCCGACCGAGTCCGAGAAGCCCTATTTTCGATACTTGGCAATCGGCTGCCGGACTGTCGATTGCTCGATTTATATGCCGGAACGGGCGCCGTCGGCATCGAGGCGGTCAGTCGGGGCGCGCGGCACGTGGTGTGTGTAGAATCAAACGGCGAGGCGTTGAAACTGCTGCAGAGAAACGTGTCGGATTGCGGGATGAGCCATCGGGTGATGGTACGGGGCCAGACGGTGAAACAATTTTTAAACCGAGTCGATCAGATGCACGGTCCTTACGATATCGTCTTTGCCGATCCGCCCTACGCCGCCGCACATGAACTGGATTCAGTATTCGCCGGTGTGGCTCCGGAGGCCCTGTTTGCTCCGGACGCATGGCTCATTGCCGAGCATGCCGCCAAGACGCTGATGCCCGGGCATCTCGGCCCGTGCGTCTTCCTCCGCCGTTATGCCTATGGCGACACCGCGGTGTCCGTCTTTGCCTATCCGGGCGCGGCCCCGTCATGAAAATCGGCATCTATCCCGGCACCTTTGATCCCATCACTCATGGGCATACCGATATCATTACACGAAGCCTGCGGGTCTTCGATAAAGTCGTAGTGGCAGTCGCGCCCAATCCGGCGAAGCACCCGCTCTTCAATTTGACGGACCGCCTTGATATGGTGAAACTCGTTTTGAAGGACCTCGGGCAAGTGGAAGTCACCGAGTTCGACGGGTTGTTGGTCGATTATGTAAGGCAGTCCGGGGCGCATGCGATCATCCGCGGCCTGCGGGCCATTTCGGATTTCGAACACGAGTTTCAGATGGCCCTCATCAACCGCAAGCTCGCCAAGCAGGTCGAGACGGTATTTTTGATGCCGAGCGAAGAATACTCCTATCTTTCATCCACCATTAACAAAGATGTCGCCACGCACGGGGGAGCCCTGACGGAATTTGTTCACCCGGAAGTCGCGCGGCGTCTTCAAGCACGTATCCGGAGCCTCAAACCATGAAACTGGCAGCGCGGGTCAGTCGGATTGCACCGTCCCCTACCTTGGCGATGACAGCGATGGCCAAAGCCATGAAGGCGCAGGGAGTCGATGTCATCGACTTTTCGTCCGGGGAACCGGACTTCGATACGCCGGAGCCGGTCAAGGCGGCGGCAGAAGCCGCGATCCGAAGCGGCTTTACGAAGTATACGCCCTCCTCCGGCATCGACGAACTCAGACAAGCCATTATCGAGAAGCTCCAATCCGAACAGGGACTGCACTACGAGAAATCACAGATCCTGGTGTCCTGCGGCGCCAAACACTCCCTGTACAATGTCGCCGAGGCGCTGCTCGAAGCGGGCGATGAGATCATCATTCCCACGCCCTATTGGGTGTCCTATGCCGATCAAGCGCTTCTCAACGACGCGACGCCCGTTCTGCTTCCCACGAACGAGGCGCAGGGCTATGCCATCAATCCGGACGACTTGCAGCGCTTGATCACGCCGCGCACCAAAGCCATCATCGTCAACAGCCCCTGTAATCCGACCGGGGCGACCTACGATGTGAAGACGCTGGAGGCGATCGCCACCATCGCCGTCCGTCACAGGATCCTCATTATTTCTGACGAGATCTACGAGAAAGTGCTCTATGATGGCGCGTCGCACGTCAGCATCGCGACGCTGAGTCCCGAGGTAGCGGCGCAGACGGTCATCATCAACGGCGTCTCCAAAGCCTATGCCATGACGGGCTGGCGCATCGGCTATGCCGCGGGCCCGAAAGACTTGCTCACCGCGATGGCCAATATTCAAAGCCAAAGCACGTCGAATCCCTGTTCGATTTCGCAGAAGGCCGCAGTGGCGGCGTTAAAACTGGGGGGGCCATTCACGGAGAAAATGGTGGTAGAATTCGACCGGCGGCGCAGGGTGATGGTCGATCGTTTAAACCGCATCACCGGTGTCAGCTGCCGCATGCCAGGGGGAGCCTTCTACGCGTTTCCCAACATCAGCGGGGTCCTGGGACGGCGGGGGCCGGAAGGTCCGGTGGAGTCCCCTCAGGCACTGGCGAATTATCTGCTCACCCAGGCGCAGATTGCCGTGGTGCCGGGAGAGCCGTTCGGGAGCCCGCATCATATACGACTCTCGTATGCCACCAGCATGGAGGCAATCCAGCGGGGGCTCGATCGGATCGCGGGGGCCGTAGATCGACTCACATCGTGAGAGTGCTGCCGCTTGACTCGCCACGTTGTGTGCTTATCATGGCGGCCAACAGGCGCCCACAGGAGGAATGACCGTGCCCATATACGAGTATCTGTGCCAGGATTGTGCGTATAAATTCGAGCTGAAGCAGAGTATGAAAGATGAACCCGTCACGACCTGCGAGCGTTGCGGCAAGGTCGTGAGCCGGATTATTTCCGCACCCGCCATCATGTTCAAGGGAACCGGCTGGTACGTCACCGATTACTCCGACAAACTGAAGCCGCCGACGGGAGATTCGCCGGCGCCCTCGAGCGAGCAGAAAAAAGACGCTCCGGCCGGCACGACCACCGCGCCGGCGGCAACGCCGGCCCCGGCCGCCGCTGCGCCGGCCTCGAGCAGCACCACGAACACGCCGGCCTCGACCACCGCCAGCCCATCCTCCTCGTCGTCCGGGAGTTCCTCGACGTCGACCTAGTCAGGAGGTGGAAGTCCGCCGGCTTTGCTCTCGCGGGATGCTGCCGCCTCACCATCTCGGCGGCGTTCACAAGCCGCCGCGCCTTATTCGGCGCGGCGTGAAGAGCTCAGAGGCTCAATGTACGGCCCGGGAAAGCGACTGTTCTGACAGTCGGCGGGCGGGTTGAGTAGGGCCTAGGATTCACCCACCGCGCTGCGGCCGCCCTGGACGGCCTTGTTAAACATCCTACGGGCAGTTCCAATTCCATCCGTGATCGCTTGCCGTGGAGGCTATCCAGGACCTTCAACAGGTTTTTCAACGGCCTGTCAGTCCTGCCGCCTTACTTCTTGTGGGTCGTCGGCTTCTTTTTCACAGGCGGCTTGGTCGCCGGCTTGGTCGCCGGCTTGGCGACGGTTCTGGCCGCCGGCTTAGGCGCCATGGCTTTTATCGCCTTCGCGCGCAGCGCGTCCACTTGGTTCTGCAGCGAGGTGATCATGCCGGTCTTTTCACGATTCATGCGGCTCAGGTCATCGATTTGTGACTGCAGGTCCTGCTTCGATCTGGCCAGATCGCTCAGCTGCGTTTGCAGTTGCGTCTTTTCAATGGCCAGTGTCTGCGCTTCCGATCGCAGTTGCTCGATCTGTGCCTGCAGCGCGGGCGGCCAATAATCACACCCTGTCAAACCCATCACGAATGTCGCGCCTAAGAGTATGTTGAGGAACGTTCTCGGTTGTCTGTACGCCATCATCTTCTCCTCCTCGAAGGTCTCGCCGCTCACGCACCGCCCTCATGACAGTGCAATGCCGCGTGTCTGTAACACGTCCACAAGCGTCTGTCGAGCAATGGCTCCTTCGCGGATCACACCGACGGCCTTGCGCCCGTCCACGATGGTCGAGGGCGGCCCGCCCGGAGTCCGGCCGCCATCGAGGATCAACTCAATCTCGTCCCCCAACGTGTCCTGCACTTCGTTCGCAGTACGGGCCGGCGGACCGCCGGCCCGATTGGCACTCGTGCCGGTGAGCGGGCCTACCGCTTCAAGCAGTCGCGCGAGCGGCTCGCAGGACGTCAGGCGCACCCCGACGGTGTCGGTGCCTCCGGTAAGATGCGGGGGGAGCGTGGGCAGCGCCGGAAAAAGAATGGTCAACGGGCCAGGCCAAAACAGGTCCATCAGCACCGTCGCCAGGGGCGGGATTTCTCGGACGAGGGACGGCAGTTGTGTGCGTTGCCCGATCAGGACGAGAATCGGTTTACCGTCGGGACGGCCTTTGACGGAGGCCAATCGCTCGACCGCGTGCGGATTACAGGGATCGACACCCAGTCCATAGTAGGTCTCCGTCGGCAGAGCCACGATGCCGCCCGACTCAATGACGCGGCGAACGGCTGCGATCAGATCGGGCGGTACTGAGGAACTGAGCGACTCGATCGCAGCCATGGCGGCGACTGGCCCCAGAAAGGAACTAGCCCTTAGCGCCAAGGGCCCGATGCGCGATGTCGGTCCGGAAATGACAGCCTTCGAACGAGACGGCCTGAACGGCCTGGTAGGCTTCCCGCTGCGCGTCGGTTAGCGTGGGGCCCCGGCCAACCACGCCGAGCACACGCCCGCCGGCGGTGACAATCTCGTTGGCCCGCCTCACCGTCCCGGCATGAAAGACGGTCGCATTGACGCTCTTGTCTCCTGACAAGCCATGAATCGGCATCCCCGTGTCATAGGCCCCCGGATAGCCGCCGCACGTCATGACGACGCAGACCGTGGTGTCCTCATGCCACTCCACGGCCAGTTGATCGAGCCGGTGTTCGACCACCGCCAACATCACCTCGAGCAAGTCTGTTTTGAGCAGCGGCAGCACCACCTGCGCTTCCGGGTCCCCCATGCGGGCGTTGAATTCGAGAACATAGGGTGTGCCCTTCACCACCATTAGGCCGGCATAGAGCACGCCTTGAAACGGAGACCCCAGGCGGACCATCGTATCGACGATGGGCTGAAGGATCTCGCGGGCGACCTGCTCGCGCAACGCCGGAGTGGCCAAGGGCGCCGGGCAGTAGGCGCCCATCCCGCCCGTGTTCAATCCGCTGTCGCCGTCTCCCACCCGCTTATGGTCCTGCGCCGGCAGCATCGGCACGACGGCGGTGCCGTCGGTAAAGGCCATAATCGTCAGTTCCTCGCCATCCAGGAATTCTTCGATCAAGACCTGTGCGCCGGCCGGTCCGAACACCGCCTTCTCCATCGAATCTACAACGGCCTGGCGGGCTTGCGCCCGGGTCGTGGCGATCACGACCCCCTTGCCCTGCGCCAACCCATCCGCCTTAATGACGACCGGCAACGCATGGTGGTCCACATAGGCGAGTGCGTCGGCCATTTTATCGAAGCTCTTGGCCGCGGCCGTGGGAATTTTCGCTT
>CBDIWQ010000137.1:0-6794 GCA_965285965.1 uncultured bacterium
AAGTCGGATCGTAGCCATGTCGTTCTGTGAGCCAAGGAGTTGATCTCATTAATTGTCTTCCTAAGACCGCTTGGCCTCCGACTTCTCAACACGTCGCCGGTCAGCATGACGCGCTTCTTCACCAAAAACGGAATGCGGAATTCCCGGCCAGTGTCCTTGTCGACCACCCGCTCAAACAGAATTTGATCGCCCTCGGGTACTTTGCTCTCATATTTCGCGATGGTCTCCGCTTCCTTGTCCTTGGGAATGCGGGTCGGAAAATCCATCTTCATCTGGTTGTCTTCGTCCAGCATCTTGAACTCAAGCAGGGCCGTCTCCTTGATGAGATCCTTGGCCCGCTTCGGCTCCTTCACGCCGGGCAGCTGCACCACGATCTGTTTCGGCCCCTGGCGTTGCACCAACGGCTCGGACACTCCGAATTGATCGATCCGGTTGCGGATCGTCTCCAACGCTTGATTGATCGCGGAATCTTTAATCCGCTTGATCTCCGTCTCTCGCAACTCCCAGACGATGGTATTGGCGGATCCCGCCGCCTCCACCTCAAAAAACGTCGGATAGTCATCGAGTAGTTTTTGCACCTGGGACTTCACGTCGGCGTTGGCAAAGTGAAGGGTGATTTGGTGGGATGCGGTCCGCTTGACGGACTCGACGGGAATCTTCTTCTCGACCAACAGGTCCTGGAGCGATCCCACGGAACGATCGACGGCGATTTCCACCGCGCGATCTTCATCGACCTCCATGACCATATGAATCCCGCCTTGCAGGTCCAATCCCAGCGTGATGCCTTTGTCGGGCAGGACTTTACGGGCCCACTCCGGCATCGCTTCATAGAGCGGCTTGTAGGAAGGTAAAAAGAACACGACCGACAGCAGGGTTACCAGTACGAGCAATGCTAACCGCCCACCAACTTTTTTCATGTCTCGATCAACCCTTCTTCTTAGACGGACTTATTCCTTGTCGTCCTCATCGCTGCGTAACTTGGAGATATGATCCTTTTGAATCTTAATCTTTGTATTGTCGGCCACCTGCAGCGTCACGGTTGTTTTCCCGAGGTTGGTCACCGTCCCCCAAATGCCGGAGGCCGTGATCACCTTGTCGCCTTTTTTCAGATCGTCCAGAAGCGCCTTCTGCTGCTTCTGCCGCTTTTGCTGCGGCAGGATCAGCAGGAAGTAAAAGATCACGAAAATCAGCACAAACGGCACCAGTGAAAGCCAGGTACTGCCGGCGGTGCTACCCCCGCCCGTTCCTTGCGCCCACGCTATCGATTGCATCACGGACAACATCATGTTGACAGACTCCCCCTACTCAAGACCGGCGCGCGGCTCTTGCTCCACGACGGCCGTTTCATGATTCATCGGCTCGGCACGACTGCGGTAAAACTCCTCCCGGAACGCCACAAACGTCCCGTGCTCGATCGAGGAACGAAGTTGCTGCATAAGGTTGGCAAAGTACCAAAGATTGTGGATCGTGTTGAGCCGCGATCCAAGCATTTCTTTGACGTTGAAGAGGTGGTGGAGATAGGCACGGGAATACCGTTTACAGACAGGGCAGCCGCAGCCCGCATCGATCGGCTGTTCGTCGCGCCGATATTGCGCCTGTTTGATGACCACCCGGCCTGACGCCGTGAACAACGACCCGGTTCGGCCATGGCGTGACGGCACGACACAGTCAAACATATCGATTCCACGGGCGACCCATTCGATCAGGTCTTCGGGAAGCCCCACTCCCATGAGATAGCGCGGCTTGTCCTCCGGCAGTTCGGGCACCGTCACGTCAAGCATCCCGTACATGTCCGCTTTTGTTTCCCCTACCGACAGACCACCGATGGCATAGCCCTCGAACCCTAATCCAACCAGGTCTCGTGCCGATTGCACCCGCAGATCGGGCTCCAGTCCTCCCTGCACAATCCCGAATAACGCTTGGTCCGTCCGTCTGCGGCTCTCCTGACAGCGTTCGGCCCAGAGCTGGGTCCGGCGGACCCCCTCTGTAATTGCCGCTCGGTCGGCCGGCAACGCGACGCACTGATCAAACGCCATGATGATATCCGCCCCCAACGCTTCTTCAATCTCAATGGCGGTTTCCGGCGAAATGAAATGGGTGGAGCCATCAATGTGGGATTGAAAGGTCACGCCGTCATCCGTCACGGTGCAGAGCTTGGCCAGGCTGAATATTTGAAATCCCCCGCTGTCCGTCAGAATGGCGCCAGGCCATCCGGTAAAGGCGTGCAGACCGCCCATCTCAGCCACGACCTTGTGCCCGGGCCGCAGATACAAGTGATAGGCATTGTTCAACATGAGCCGAAAACCCAACCCGTGGAGATCATCCGGCTCCAAACCCTTGACCGGGCCTAAGGACCCGACAGGCATGAACGCCGGCGTCTCAATGACGGCACGAGCCGTCCGGAGCCGCCCGCGCCGAGCCTTGGTCTGCCGATCACGCTCAAGAAGTTGGTACTGGATCATCTCGCTGATTCCGGCTTACATTTGCTCGGGGGCTGCAATCCCCAATACAGCCAATCCATTGCGCAACACTTGCTGAACCGACCGCATCAAGACCAGCCGGGCTGCCGTAACCTTATGCGACAGTGCTTCCGGCGGCGCCTTCTCCCCGTTCTCATGATCGCCCGCCGGTGGCATGATGCGATGCTTGTTGTAAAACGTATGAAGAAGAGCCGCCAGCTGCTGAAGGTAGTAGGTGACTCGATGCGGCTCAAAGGCCAAGGCGCTGGCCTGAAGCATGTCCGGATAGGCCGATAGCTTCCGAATCAAGCCTAGTTCGTCTGGATCCGTCAGGACCGACAGGTCCGTCTCGGACGCCGGAGGACACACAATGCCTCGGGATGCGGCGACGCGCCAGAGGCTCGCAATCCTGGCATGGGCGTACTGCACGTAATAGACAGGGTTGTCGGACGAATGTTGCTTCGCCAGTTCCAGATCAAAGTCCAGTTGGGTCTTCGAATCCCGCATCAGGAAATAGAACTTGGCGGCATCGGCCCCCACTTCATCGATGACTTCCCGCATGGTGATGAATTCGCCCGTGCGCTTGGACATCTTCACTTCCGCGCCGCCGCGCAACAGTTTAACGAGCTGGACCAGCACCACCTGCAATCGGTCTTTCGGGTGCCCATAGGCCTGCATCACGGCTTGCATCCGGGGAATATAGCCATGATGGTCGGCGCCCCACACGTCGATCAGAAGATCGTACCCGCGCTCAAGCTTGTCGCGATGATACGCGATGTCCGAAGCCAAATAGGTATATTCGCCGTCCTGCTTCTGGACGACACGGTCTTTCTCATCCCCGAACGCGGACGATCGGAACCACCAGGCTTGTTCCTCCTGGAACAAAAGGTCGCGGGATCGCAATTCCGCGAGACTCAACTCAACCGCCTTTGACGACAACAACTGGGCTTCGCTGAACCATGAATCAAATTCAACTCCGAAGGTCTTTAGATCGCTTCGGATCTCTCCGAGCAGTTCCTGGTAGGCGAAGTCCTGACAGCGCGCTTCAGCTTCGACTGAAGACAGCCCTGCCAATGTTTTTCCCAGCTCCTGCTTGACCCGTTCGGCCACGCCGGTGATATAGAGGCCGTGGTACCCGTCGGCGGGGAACTCCGCCGGTTGTCCGGATAGCTCCGCATAGCGGGCATTGACCGAAGCCCCTAAGAGCTTCATCTGGCGGCCGGCATCATTGATGTAGTACTCGCTCACCACCTCGTATCCGACAGCCCTGAGCATCTTGACCAGAGCCTGCCCGACTGCCGCGCCACGACCATGTCCGACATGGAGCGGACCGGTGGGGTTGGCACTCACATATTCCACCAGCACGCGCTTGCCCGTGCCGACGTCCGTCCGACCGTACGACGAGGCCTGGTCTTCAATATCGCGAAGGACTTCCACCCACACGGAAGGCTTGACCGTCATATTGAGAAACCCGGGCCGGACAATCTCGACTCGTTCAAATAACTGATCGCGAGCAGGCAGGTTGTCGACGATGATTTGAGCGATGTCGTAGGGAGCTCGCTGTTCTGAGGCCGCCAGAGCCATGGCCACCGTCGTAGCCAGATCTCCCCATTCAGGCCGCTTGGGTGCGTCCAGGGTCAGGGCCGGCCACACGTCCATTCGAAGCTGACCCTTTTCGCGCGCACCGGACAGCGCGCCCTTGAGCGCACTCGTCACCTTTTCCTGTACGACTCCTTGAGCCACCAAGATCACCTAAGTCCTTAGAGATGCTAAGAAAAAGTAGCGTGGCACTGTAGCATACAGGCTGGGGAGTAACAAGGTGACTCCTAGGATTTTGTTACCCAAGCGTAGCGGCTCAGCATAGACCGGCAGGCCTCGATAATCACTGACCCCGAAATAGAAAGGCATGGCTTGCTCGGACAGGTCCGCACCTGGTCCCATGTGGGACAAGAACAAGCGGGGCCTGCGATGACAGATACATGTGCGCCCAGGGGAGCCCATTGTCTTGGATCGGTAGGACCAAATATGGCGATTGTGGAAATCTGCATAGCGCCGGCCAGGTGCGTTAAGCCGGAATCGTGTCCGATAAATAACCTGCATCCGGCAAGGATACCGGCCATGGTGGTGAGATTTTGTTCTTGAATGATGGGCACACCTGCACAGTATTTCCCCACGCGATGGACGGCCTCAGCATCAGCCGGACCGCCCACAATCACGGGCGTGACCCCGGTGTGCCGTAGATAGTCTATCGTCTGCGCCATGGTTTCCGCTGGGATACACTTATGCTGGCTTCCGCTGCCGGGATGGCAGACCGCATAAACATGTCCCTCCCGGACACCCGCTGCCCGCAAGACCCGCACTCCGGCGTCCCTGAGGGCTTGTGGAATGGTTAAAAAGGATGAGGGGGGGTCACGATATTTTTCTTCGCTTATCACTGCCAAGAATCGATCACTTTGATGAACCCCTGGGCAAGGACTTGCCGGCTTCAGACAAATGTTGCGGACGCCAAGACCTCGCAATGTGGATTGCAAGGACCCGTCGGAATCTCGAAGCCATCCGGCCATATAGTCACAGGATTGCAGTAATCGTTTGAGCGCTGGCGGCATCTGACCCGTTCCTCCCATGAGGCAGGCCAAATCTCCTGACTCGGTCGTGAGCGTCCCGTGAATCGTCCCACATGCCTGGAGAAGTGCCCCGATCTCAGCCTTCGCCAGCAGGACCAGCTGATGCTCCGGGTAGCGAACGCGAATAGCTCTTAGGGCCGGAACGGACAGCAGTACGTCGCCAAGCGAGCCGACATGAATAACCAAGACCGATCTGAGCGTAGTCGGATGCACTTACTGAGAAAGAGGCGGATCTGATGTATCGGCCCGTGCAGCGGCCAGATCAGCCGGGGTATTGACGTTGTTGAAGGAGCGCGAGGTGGGATCAATGTCGGCCCACTCACGCCAGTCCACCACAGTGGTCTTTAGGAAAGGCTCCGACACCAGGTCTTGGATCCTGAGCAGTCCTCCGCGGGCCCTTTGTTCGAGAACCGGCAACGTCGTCTTCGCATACACCCCGTGCATTGGCTGAAGACCGCCGAACAATAGACCCATCACTATATCGGCACTCGGGTCATACCTGACAAAAAACTCGATCATCTTAGGATCCAAAAACGGCATATCACAAGCGACGACAAAGATGCGGCCACAGGAGGCGTAATGAAGGCCTGTATAAAGTCCGCCAAGACTTCCACAGTTCGGGATAAGATCCTCACAAACGCGACAACCGCGACCATCCAGCGGTCGGCTGTCCTGCGCCGTGATGATGAGGACCTCCTCAAAACAGTCCATCATGACCACGCGGCACCGGTCCAATAAGGTGGTCGTGCCAACCGTCACAAACCGCTTATCCTCGCCCATGCGTCGGCTTTTTCCACCGGCGAGTATGACTCCTGTGACATCGTTCATCTATTCAATGTAATCACGCCATGAGCCAAAAATACGAAGGGGGTGGGTTTCCCCACCCCCTTCAGCGCACGTGCAGCACATCACGCGAAGATTAGAGGGCCTTCCCTTTTCTCTTGTTCGCGCGCCGTGTCAGAACCCAGGCTTCCAGAATAACGATTCCCCCGGCAATCACGAACGGATAGATATACGCTTCGCGGGGAACCGGCGGCTCCAGGAACGTGTAGTAAAAAGCGGAAACCGCCATCTTACGTCCCGCATCACCGTTATGCCCGTCCCATGCAAAGAACACCGTGGGAATGTACTGTCCCATCTCGAAGAAGGTGTCTTCGTCATAATCGTGGTCCTTCTTGTTACCCAAAGGACGCTGAATCATGACGTACCAGCGGCCATTCTTCCACTCGGACTTCAACACCTTCAGGTGCTCTTCATAGTTATCGCGTTCTTCAAAATCCTTGTCCCATCCGGTTCCCTTGAAGGCCCGGATAGACCCGTCCGATTCCCACTTCACAATGTCGACAGGGAACTGCTCATTCGTTCCGAACAAGTAGCGGGGCTTGATCGGAGCAGGCAATTCCTTCCACTTCACCGGTGTTTCCATGGCGATCGCGTCATTGTAGACGGTGTAGTTGTTCTGATGGGCCGCGATGGAACCTTCTTCTCCCGTCTTGGGATCCTGCTCTTTGACATCGACATTGACTTGCGTCGGGGCCCAGGGAAGTTTACCCTCGGCGACGCTCTTCGTACGGTCATCCCATTCGAGCAGGTAGACCACGTGTTTGTCATTGTAGAGCGCGCTCACCCAGATATCATCGATACGGTTAACGAAATTCCTGGGTTTGTGAGTGATTTGGCCGCCCATCGCCACATAGCGTCGTGATGTGGT
>CBDIWQ010000138.1:0-3693 GCA_965285965.1 uncultured bacterium
TCATGATTCGACACCGGTCGATCCGGCCGGCTGGCCGAAACGCAGCGATCACAGAGGCCGCAGGGACCTAACGCCCGCTCCTGGTCGTCGCTGAAATAGTCGAGGATGGCGAGTTGCCGGCAGGTCCGCACCGAGACGTACGCGATCATGTCATTGAGCAACGTCCGCATGCGATCCGCACGCTCGGCGCTGCCGGCTTCGGTGGAGGCCTGCTGGATGAAATACTCCTGTGTCCCGACATCACGGTCATGGAACAAGAGCACGCAATTCGAAGGCTGCCCGTCGCGACCCGCCCGTCCCGCTTCCTGATAATAGGCCTCGACGCTCCCCGGCAGATCGAAATGGATCACGAGCCGGACATCCGGCTTGTCGATGCCCATGCCGAACGCATTCGTGGCGGCCAGGATTCTGACGGCCCCCCGGCGAAACTCGTCATGCACCAGCCGCCGCTCCTCATCGGACAGTCCCGCATGGTAATAACCGACCAGGGAGTGGGATTGGCCCAGATAGCCTGCGACCTCCTGGACCATGCGGCGCGTGGCGCAATAGACCAGGATGGTCCCGGTCTGGCATCGCTGCACCAGATCATGGAGGACCGACAACTTTTCAGCCCGCGACAGGCAGAGGCGGACGGAGAGCGCCAGATTCGTCCGGCGAAAGCCCGTGACCAGGCGTAAGGGTTCGCGGAGCGCCAGCCGCTCGCAGCAGTCGTCCTGCACGCGCTTGGTGGCCGTCGCGGTCAAGGCGAGGCAGGGCGGATTGTTCAGTTGCTTTCGCAGATTCCCGATCTTCATATAGTCCGGCCGGAAATCGTGGCCCCATTGCGAGAGGCAGTGCGCTTCATCTACGACAAGCAAGGAAATCGGGCAGGACCGCAAGATCCGGAGAAAGCCTTCATGCTGCATTCGTTCAGGGGCCAGATAGAGCAGCTTCAAGCGCTGGAGGTGCAGCGCCTGGATGACCCGATCGCGTTCGGAATCCGCCAGGCCGGAATGAAACGCGGCCGCCGCAATCTTCCGCTCGACCAAGCCTTCCATTTGGTCCTGCATTAACGCGATCAGGGGAGACACGACCAACGTCATGCCGGGGAGGAGGGTGGCCGGCAATTGATAGCAGAGCGATTTCCCCTGGCCCGTCGGCATGACGGCCATGGCATCGCGTCCCGCCAGCACCGCCCGGATCACTTCTTCCTGGCCCGGCCGGAACTGCGCAAACCCGAAGCGTTGCTGAAGCTGTTGTGTGAGATGGTCCACAGTGAGGTGAATGTAATGGAGTGTGGAGCGTGAGTGCCTACGGGTGAGCGGAGTATAGACGACCGAATGACTTCGGGCAAGTCCGCTTGGCCAGAGATCGCATGGACCGTGGGACCGCTGAACGCCACGGTTTCTAATCTGGCGCTAGGTCCATTTGTGCTCAGTGGCAGACAGCACCATTCTGCTGCAGATGCAGTCCTGCGCAGAACTCGTCCAATCTAATGGATGAGTTCGGTCGGAAGACCGGACGGCCCGACCAACGGGAGAGAGGGACCGCCGTCCGGAGAAAGCGCCAGCCAATGCCGCACTTGGGGAGGCGAGGAACCACGGTGAAACGCGCGGACAGCGTCTTCGATCGCACGGTCGGTCACCGTGACCCGTTCATGCTGCCGCATATGCTCGGCCCAGGAATCCACGACAAACGTTTCGATAAACTGCTCCGGGTGCTCGGCGTCCTGCAGTAGCTCCCATCGGAGCGCTCCATCCCGCCGTCGATGTCGCCGCACGGCATTCATAGCTTCGACGAACACCGGGGCCTCTGCCGCCTCGACCCGGTATTCCACGGTCACGTGCACCGTTCGTTGATCCGAAGCCAGCGATTCACTCGCCTGCGGCTGAGGCCAATGCCGGGAAGGGGCCAGATCGAGCACCCGGCTTTGAGCGATCGGATGCCGCCCGGCCCATACGAGGCTGAACAGCACGACGGCCGAGGCGGCACGAAAGGTGTACTGCACGCCGATGTATTCCGCGACCAACCCCCAGGCAGCGCTCCCGCCGGCGATGCTGCCGAAAAACACCAGCAGATAAATGGCCAGTGCTCGCCCTCGTACCCATTCGGCCGCATTCAATTGTACAGTGGTGTTGAAGGTCGTAAGGATGGAGAGCCACCCGGCACCGGCACCCACCATGGCCATTCCGATCAACAGGCTGTTTTCCGAGATTCCCAACACCAGGACAGAGAGTGCAAAGGTCGCTGTGGCGACGCCCAAAAAGCGTTCGGTGCCGAACCGCTGACGAAGCCACGGGGCGAAGGTCGCCATCATCAGCGCGCCCATCCCGAAACATCCGAGGATCAGACCATAGGCCGTGGCGCCGAGGCGGAGTTCAAACCGCACCAACAGCGGCAGTAAGGCCCAAATCGCACTGGCCGCCATGCTGAACGCAGCGGTGCGGATCAGCACGGCCTTGAGGTGATCGGCATGGCGGACATATCGAAGTCCGGCCCGCATGGCGCCCACGAGTCGCTCCCGAGGCCCGGTCGCCGCCGGAACCGGTCGCTGCCACCGGTAGACCACGGTTAGAATACCGAGGTAGGAGACCGCATTGAGAAGAAACGTCATGCCGGCGCCGGCGAATCCAACCACCAAGCCGCCCAGGCCCGGGCCGATCGCCCGCGCGATATTGAATCCGGCACTATTGACGGTCACCGCCTGTGGGAGCTGCGAGACCGGCACCAATTCAGGGATGATCGCTTGATAGACCGGCCCGTTCAAA
This sequence comes from uncultured bacterium, assembly GCA_965285965.1. Classification (GTDB taxonomy): domain Bacteria; phylum Nitrospirota; class Nitrospiria; order Nitrospirales; family Nitrospiraceae; genus Nitrospira_D. The sequence continues at coordinate 2,748 of CBDIWQ010000138.1, forward strand.
GCGGTGCCGACCCCCATGAGGAGGGTCAGCACTAACAACAGCCCGGGTGTCATGTCATCGAGCAGCGTGAGCGCGCCCAGAGCCAGCGCGATTACACACATCCAGGCCTGTGAGAAGAGCACGAGATGCCGTCGGTTGACGATGTCGGCCAACGCGCCGGCCGGCAGGGCCAAGAGAAGAAAGGGAAGTGTAGCGGCCGTCTGAATGAGCGACACGAGGAAGGGGGAGGAATTCAGCGACGTCATGAGCCAGACGATGCCGACTTCCTGCATCAGCATGCCCATGTTGGAGATCAAGGCACAGGTCCACAAGGTGGAAAAAATTGGAATCCTGAGCACCGTCCAGCTTCCGGACAACGGCATGGCAAGAGAGACCTTCATCGCTACCTTCGTTGTTTGATCACATGAGGGGGTACCCTCACGCTAAGATGCGTCCAGCTGGACTCGAACTAGGGGGAACCCGCGCGATGTGATGCCATCCGGCCGGACGAGATAATTCTGAAGCAGATCCTCAAACGCAGAATCCCCGCGGGGGATCTCCCCGCGGGGCTTCGTTTCTTGTCGTGGTCAGCGGCTCAGCGCGTCACGTTGTACGTGTAACGTCTTCTCTAGAAATTCATCCAGAGCTGCACGACTCCCCAATCCTGATCTTTATTGGTTCCCATGTTGTGCCGCACATACTCGCCCGAGAAGAAGTGTCCGTAGGTCAGCGTCAGCGCGATTTTCCCATCCCCGAACATGTGGGTCCAAGAAACGTCCGTCTCATTGCCCACGTGATTCGACGTGTTGTCGGGTCGGGAGAACACCAACACGCCTTGCGCACCGCGGTACCAGTTGTCCCGTGCATTCGCCAGATAATGCATTTGCGCCCAAAACTCCAGATGGTCGCGTACCGTGGGCCGCGCCTGAATATTGATCTGCGGCTGAATCGAATTTTTCCATGCTTT
>CBDIWQ010000139.1:0-4955 GCA_965285965.1 uncultured bacterium
GAGCGGGTGTGGACGTCGCGTACGTGGTCAGATCGAAAACTCAGCCCAGAGAAACGTATGATCTGATGGGTCTTTCGCTCGCCGTGGCTCGACGTCCACCTCTACCCGCAGACACCGTTCCGCCAAGGAGCCGGTGGTGAGGATGTGATCGATGCGCCAGCCCTTGTTGGCCTCGAGTGAACTGGGAGCTCGGTAATCCCAAAACGTGTATTGCTGCCGGTCCGGATACAGCCGCACAAAGAGATCCTGCCAGCCCCACGCGAGCGCCTGTTCGTAGGCCTTTCTTGCATCCTCGTGATAGCACACATGTTTGAGGTGTTTCTCCGGACTGTGGACATCCATGGCCCGGGGCGCCACGTTCATATCCCCGCACCAGAGGGCCGGTTGCGACGGCGACAGATGCCGCTCGAAATAGCGGCGCAGCCGTTCGTACCACTGGAGCTTGTAGGCGTACTTGGCGGACACAATCTCGTAGCCCTGCGGCACATAAGTATTGATGATCGGAAGGCCGTCGATCACGACATGTAAGAACCGCGCCTCGTCCGGGTCTCCCCCGTCATCGAATCCAGCCCGGACCGATTCGGGTTTCTTTTTGCTCATGACGGCCACGCCGTTGTAGGACTTCATTCCGCGGAAGGTGATTTCGTACCCGGTGGAGGCAAAGGCCAGCAGCGGGAACTCGCTGTCCTGCACCTTCGTTTCTTGCAGGCAGAGCACGTCGGGCTGGTGCTGTTCCAGCCAGTCCAGTACGATTTGCTGGCGCTTACGCAGTGAATTGACGTTGAACGTGGCGATTTTCATAGGGCCATTGGAAATCGGGCCGGATGCTAGCAGATGGCATGGACCGGAACAAGAGAAAGAAGGTGCACCCGCCGGCATGTGAGCGGTTTCATCACGCCGCCCCGAGCACGGCGTGATGAAGATCCCTACGAGTTTAGCGGTCCTCTGCGGAGCTGAGGCGCGAGGCTTACTTGCCCGCCGTACCCAGCAGGTCTTTCATTTCCTGCCCGGCGGCCTTGATGTCGCTGCCCGTCTCCTGGCCGACCGCCTGTATGTCTTGACCTTGTGCTTTGACCGCCTCGCCCTGCGCTTGCGTTTCCTGCTGCTTCGTCTTTAGCTGATCCTTCATCGCGGCACGCTTACTTTTCATCTCGTCGCGACGGGCCTTGAGGGTGCCCTTCATCTCGTCCTTTTTCGCTTTAAGCTCCGTCCTCATCTGCTGCTTCTCAGCCTTCATCTTCTCCTTCTCGGCTTTCAAGTCGGCCTTGAATTGCTCCTTCAGCAGGCTGGTGTCGCTTTTCACGGCCTCATCGGCGAACGCTCCGGCGCCATACCCCAACACACAGATGACAGCCATGGCCGCTAACGTCATTGTCTTCATGCGTCTCTCCTTAAGATTGCTACGTGATGGACTGTTCGATGCCGCCGCAGACTGACCTGCGGAGGACGTTCTGTCAACGGTCGATGGCAAGCTTCGTGATATCGAGGAGATACCGACGCAGGATGGCTTGCTCTACCCGCGAGCGACCCCGATCGGGAGCAGGAAAGCGGAGCACGAACTGCATCTTGCCGGCCTCCGGCAACTGAATCGTGATGCGCGGCTCGGGCGACGGGGCTTCCAGCAGATTCGTCTGTTCGAGGAGTTTCATCTGAAACGCCGCTTCTTGCATGAATGGGGCGCATTCGGCTTTCGCGGCATCGAGCAGCACCTGTTCGGCCTTCGGCCAATATTCGTCGGTCGCGATCGGCACCACAAGCGTGTACAGCCCGAACTCCTGCGTGGGATTCTCTTTAATCAGCGCGTTGGTAAACAGAAGGCTGTTCGGAAACACCGCCACTCGCCCGGTGTACAAATGGGCGGACTGTCCCGGCCCGATCTCCAGGAGCTTGGTGGCAAACACATCATGATCCAGGACCACGCCGCGGTACCCGGCGATTTGAATGCGATCGCCGACCCCGTAGACCTTTCCGCCGACCCGCAAGGCCGCTCCGCTCAAGCACAGGATCAGTTCCTTGGTCGCCAACACCAGGGCCGCCGCCAACGCGACGAGGGAAACGGCAAACGCCTGGAGTTCATGCGCCCAGATGACCACCAGTCCGATCATGAAGGCGAAGACGATCGAGTTCCTGGTCGTGACGACCCAGCGCCGCTTGGATTCCATCGAAAGCGCGGCGTTTCTTGAAATCCACCGGACGACGAGCGCGCGCGTGACGATCAACGATACAAGCAGGATCAGGGACTTCAGCCCGTCCAACATCACGGAACTATCGATGGGCAGCCAAGGGAACTGAGTCACAGAGAACCTCGCCGAGGTGATTCCATGGGATCAAGATTCGGCACACGGCATCCGATACAGCATGCGGGTACCATAAAGGAACCACCATGTCCATATCGTCTTCCGCACCCGAGTCGGCGTTGGTGGCGTCCATCCGCCCGCGTTTGCACCCCGCGCTTCTCCCGCTCTTCGATCAGCACAACGCTTGCTTACCAGCGCTGGAGAAAACGTGCCAGAAAATACTGACTCTGGCAGGCGGCATGACCGGCGCCGACCGGCTGGCTCAACTGGTAAGCCGCGACCCGAGCCTGACCTGTAAAGTGCTGCAGGTCTCCAACAGCATCGCCTACAGTCCGCAACAAGTGATTACATCCGTCCCCCATGCCGTGGCCTGGCTGGGGCTGGATACTGTCAGGTCCATCGTCAGCGCGGCCCAACTCGTGGAGGACCTCGATGAGTGGCCGGATCGGAAACGGATCGTCAGCGCGGTGATTGCGCAAGCTCTGGTCGCCGCCGTCCATGCGAATGACCTGGGAATGGCGATCGAGTATCCTTCGCCAAGCCAGCTCTTCAGCTGCGCGTTGCTCTATTCCATTGGAGATCTGGCGGTCGCGAATCAGGCCCCCGAGCTCTATCGCTCGCTGCGAAACAGTACCGCCGGGGGCCGGACCCAGGCGGCCCGGGTCATGGCCGAAACGGAACTGCTGGGTGTCCCGAAGCATCGACTGGCCCAAGCCTTGGTGCAGCTCTGGGCCTTGCCGCCTTATCTGGCCGACTTGTATGCGCCCGACGAAGATGTGTCGGAAAGTCGTTGGCAGACCTCTCGCCAATCGGTGAAGGGACTGGTCAGCGGGTCTACCGCGTTGGTGGAGGCGATCATCCGACGCGGCTCCCCGGCCGCGATTGAAGCGGCGAAACGACCGCTTCTAGTCGGAACGGGATTGCCCAGCCATCTGTTCGGCGAGATCCTGGTCCGGGCGCTTGACCGGGGCAGGCAACTCATCAATGCGGCCGGCCTGTCGTTGGATTTGTGGACCGATGAGGCTCCTGTGGTGCTCGCTCCCCTGCCGCCGCCTATGCCGACCGCGCGGATCACGGTCGCGGCATCCGCTACACGTGGGCCTTCGGCCATCGAGACGAATCCTTTGCAGGCTTTGCAGTCGTTACAGCAGGCGTTACGAGAGGCGAAAGATCTGAACACCCTGCTCGGCACCCTCGTGCAGGCCTTGCACCGCGACGGCGGCTTTGGCCGCGTGGCCTTATGCCTGCTGAATCCGCATGACACCGATCGCCTGATCGGGCGTCTCCTCTTGGGGGTGAACCCGCCCGAGGCTCATCTCCATTGCCTTTCCGGCTCGCTGAGCAAGGACCATCCCTACTTTCTGAACTTGCTCAAGCTCCAGGATCCCAGCCTTATCGACGACTTCACGACCCCCACCGGGACCGCTCTGAACCCGGCGTTCGTCCGGCTGTGGAATCCCGGCTCCGCCATCATTGCGCCGCTACGTATCGGCAATCGCCCGATCGGCATGATCTATTGCGATGGCGGCCCGCTTCCGCGCCAGGTCCGGCCGACGGACTATCAGGCCTTTCAGCTGTTCTTCAATCAAACGACGCTGAGCATGAACCGGCTGGCGGGGATTTTATGAACATGAGACCTGCGCGGTCACTTCGCGGTGAGCGTCTGACGGGTCCCGGGCACACCACTCTTTCCCGCTTCCAGTTTTTGAGCTCACGGTCTACCGGTAACAATATAACGTCGGCTTGAGCCCTTCCTGCCCTTTGCTCATCAAGCCTCCGACTGATTGTGACGCATCGGCGATGCTATCCCCGCTCAGAGCCGGAGCCTTGGCGGTATGCCGGGGGCCGACCCTCTCCCGGACCTCCTCCTGCGTCAGACGATCCGATCCCCTTCGCAAAAAGCCGTCCCGCCAAGGAGTCCCGCAGGCACCGAGGGCCAAGTGTCAGCCAGATGCAGCGTGTTCGTCCCGATGGACCTAGACAGGGCTTCGACACAAATATTGGGACCGACTAGTCAGAGCGGGGGGACATGCACAGCAAGGGCATGCGCCTCGGATAACTGTATCCTCGACGATCGGAATCGCCCAGTCGCAACCTTCGCGAGAGGCCCTGTTATGAGGTTGAGAATAGCGCCAGATGCCTAGGCCATTCACACGAGCGAAACGCCCCGGAAGCGGATAAGCGTAAAGAGGATGTGTTGGTGCACTCCGTCAATGATCACCGCGCGTGAAAATTCTAGGGCCGAAAATTCGGAATAAATGGCTCTGTCGAGTTCCCATACAAATGCATAGCATCGTCCCCATCAATCAATGAGGGAGGGTTATATTTATTATGAGCAGTCCGTTCACCAAGAGTGATCTCAGCTTTTTAGTCGACGCCATGGAGAAACGCTTTGTCGCAACGCGGATGCGGGTCACCGCTGCGGTTACGGCAGACACACCGGCGGTTGGCACCAATGACAAGGTCCCTCCGGGTCCAATGAGTGTGCCGCAACCGGTCACAGTCGATGCGAACGGCACCATGAGCGTCGAAGATTACAAGGCCTGTTCGATGGTCATGGCGGTGTGCCAGAACATGGTTCAGAAGTCGCTGACGGATGCGGCCAAGACCGCAGGCGTGGAGCCGGATGCGGCTCTGAAGAACATGAACGCATGGTTG
>CBDIWQ010000140.1:0-5088 GCA_965285965.1 uncultured bacterium
AGCACCTGGTGAATCTTTTCCGCATCGGCCCAGACCATCGGCAAGTGCGGTCCCGATTCCACCCGTAGCGACACGCCTTTCCCATGATAGGCCGGTTCCAGCAAAGCCGCCGCCGGACTCACCACACGCTCCACCGGCATCCAGGTCGGTTCGGGCTTCCGTTGGCGGGTCGAGGACAGCAGGTCTTGAATGATGCGGACGACCCGGTTCAGCTGTCCATCGATCACCGCAATGCGCTTTTTCATGTCGGCGGTCGCGCCCGGTTCCTCGCCCAAGGCCTGCACGTGCCAGGCGATGGAGTGCAGGGGCGTTCCGACCTCATGGGCGACGGAGGCGACCAATTGGCCCACCGCCGCTAAGCGTTCGGACCGGTTCAATTGGTCTTTGATCTCCACCAGCTGGGCATTCGCCTTAAGCAGATTGTCTGTCTGCCGCGCCAAGGCCGCGCGGGCCGCTTCTTCACGAGCCTTTCGCTCTTCCCAGCTCATGCCGATGTACGCGACTACGAGCAACACGCCCACGACGACGGTACGATTGATGACGGCCGCTTGAAACCGCCCTGGCTTCGTCGGCTGCAAGAGCCCGGCGTAGGTCGCCACGACGCAGGCCACCAGGGTGACCAACATCAACCGGCGGTTTCTCAGCACCGCCACCAGCAGAATGGGCAGCACAAACCCGTACGCCCCCACGACGTTGGCCGGCGCGAATTTCTCGACGGTGACGATGATCAGAAAGCAGGCGGCGGCCACAGCCAGCACGAAACGATTGCGGTGCGCCATAGTATGAATCAATCATCCTGAGGTTCGTTGCCCGGCTGAGGAAGGCCGTGGGAATCCGGCGACATGCGTCAGTGGCGGACTGACCGCAATCGTGCCGCCAACTGCTCGAATCGCGGGTCACCAACCAACTCGGGTACCGTGACCGGCAACTTGCGGCACCAGTTCGGATGCTGGTCCAGCGTGCCGGGCAAATTGGTTTGCGCGCGTGTCCCGAGGACGTCTTCGATGCTGGCCAGCACGATCCAAGCCGGCGTGCGAGCCAGATACGCATAGATCGCTTCCATCAGTGCTGGGGTCATGGCAGGGGTATTGGCCGGATCGTCGGAAATCCCCGCCGGCAGCAAGCCTTCAGATTTAAGCGCCGCCAGGATCCAGGTTTTTTCCGTTTGGCGTTGCGCCAGCATGGCGAGCCGGCCTTGTTCCGTTTCGGTCAGTCCGAGCTTGGCCCGCATCTCGATATCCGTTCCTTCCCAATAGCCGCTGAGAGTGGGCAGATCGTGCGTCGACACCACGGCGAGCGACTGCGGGGGATAGGCCGACGGCGGCTTGCAGGCCCCGGAGCCGGTTCGCTCGAAATAAAACACCCGATACGAAAGGACGCCGGCCGCGCTGAGCCGCTCACGGAGCCAGTCGGGAACCGTGCCCAAGTCCTCTCCGATGACGAGCGCCTTCGCCCGGGTGCTTTCCAAGGCCAGAATGGCCAAGAGGTCTTCCGCAGGATAGTGGACGTAGGTTCCCTTGGATGCGGGAAGCCCGCGAGGAATCCAGAAGAGCCGGAACAAAGCCATGACATGGTCGATGCGAATGGCTCCCCCGTAGCGGAGGTTGTTGCGCAGGATCTCAATGAAATATTCATACCCGCTCGCGCTGAGCCGCACGGGATCAGCCGGCGAAAACCCCCAGTTCTGGCCCTCCGGCGCGAAGGCATCGGGCGGGGCACCGCAATCGGCTTGTAACGCCAGGACATCTTGAAACCGCCAGCCATCGGCGCCATAGCGGTCACTGCCTAAGGCCATGTCATGGTAGAACCCGATCGGCATCCCGGCGTCATGGGTCTTGGCGACCAACGTTTGGAGCTGCTCCGCCGCGATCCATTGCAGATACTGAAAGAAGCGGATTTTCTTCATGTGCCGGCGTTTGAATCCGCTGACCGCATCCGACGCGGGGGTACGGTACGACTCGGGCCAATCCGGCCAAACCACCGGATGACCGTGGACAAATTGCCGCTCATCCTCCAGCGCCTGAAAGAGCGCATACTGCATCAACGCCTCGCCCTCTTGCTGGATGTACTGATGGAAGAACCAACCCCGCGCGGTTTTCGGCTTAAGATCCGGTTCAGCCCCTTCGAAATTGTCCCGCAGGAAGGCGCGATAGCAGAGGTCCAGGACCGCCCGCTTGGCGGATGCAACGGCCTGGTAATCCACCAATTCGCTCGTCCGTGCCGCCTCCAGTTGCGCGCGAAACGCAGGGTCGGCCAGCCGGCTGAGAACCTCCGGCGCGGTCTTACATTCGGCCACTTGTTCCACATCGATATACAGATCGTTCAGGAATAACCGGCTGGTCGGCGAATAGGGGCTGATATGGTAGGGTTTCGTGTTTTTCAGCGCATGGAGCGGATTGAGTCCCAGCACCCCCGCGCCGAGTTTGGCCGCCCATTCCATTACCGTCCCCAGATCCTGGAAATCGCCAATGCCCCAATTGCGGCTGCTCCGGAGTGAGTACAGCTGGAGCGCGAAGCCCCAGAGGCGGCGGCCGTTGTCCAGGGCTTCGGGAAGATAACAGCGATCAGGGGCGACGATGAGCCGGAAGGTCGCCTCGGTGCTCCCGCCCCCTCCCTGCGCCCAGGCCTGCGCCTCGTGGTAGCCCAAGGGGAGGTCTTGCGGGAGCGGGAAGGTCACCCGGATATACCGGCGACCGTCGATGACACGGCTTTCCTCGACGGTGAGATCCGGTCCCTCCTCGCGTTCATGGCATTTGTCGCCGGTTTCGGTGCGAATCAACCAGTGAACTCGCAGTGCGGAATCGTCCTGCCGCTCACAAGGCACATGAAGGGACCAGGAGCCGGGATCCTCACCGAGCCGGACCACACGGACCGGCTGGCAGGAACCGATCCATGGCCGATTGTCCCAGGCCGTGAGTTCTTCGATCAAACCAGCCCGATCTTGGACCCGGAATCCCATTCCAGCAAGGAGGGCACGGCGCGTTTCATCGCTCGTGACATGGTGAGTGCCGGACATGTCATGATATTCGGCGGCGATTCCCGCCCGCTCGGCCAACAGGCCAAGAAGTTCCGTTTCAGACTGGCCGTACATCGGTCAGAGTCTGAGTGAACCCACATATCAAGTCAAGGTATCCCTTTGTTTAAGCGCCTAATTCACAGGTTCAGCACGATACCCGTCTTCGTACGGACAAGGAACAAGCGCAGTCTCTTAGTGCTCCGCGCATCCGCCCGGTCGGTGGCCGTCGGCAGCCCCCTAGGGTGCCATCACGGATCTCCAAGGGAACCACCTGATCACGAGCCGGACCAGGCACCTCTTACTATGAGAAAGGGAGGGCGCTAGATGCATCGATCCATGACCGCCCGGTTCGCAACCTGGCTCATAACCGCCTTCGTGCTGGTGGTGACCGGCTGCATGACCAACCCTTATACGAATCGTTGGCAACTCCTGATGGTGCCGCAGTCCTATGAGACCCAACTCGGCGCGCAAGCCTATCAAGACGTGTTGAGAGATCCGAAGGTGCAAATGTCGCACGATCGCGACGAGGTCGAGCCGGTCCGGCGTGTGACGACCCGGATCATCGACGCGGCGAAACATTCGAAATACAGCGACGACGCGAAAGCCTTCCGGTGGGACGTGAGCGTGATCAAAGAGGATCGCGTGAAGAACGCCTTTGCCCTGCCCGGAGGGAAAATCGCCGTCTATACCGGCATTTTCCCGATGGCAGAAAATGAGTCCGGATTGGCCGCGATCATCGGGCACGAAGTCGTGCATGCCCTGGCCCGACATGGGTCCGAACGCATGAGCCAGGGCGTCCTGGCGCAAATTGGAATGGTGGGCGCTTCCATTGCCATGCAGACCCAGGGATTCAGTCCCGTCACAAACCAGGCTGCGATGTCGGCGCTCGGCCTCGGGACACAGGTCGGTATCTTGTTGCCCTACAGCCGCTCACACGAATCGGAAGCCGATTACATCGGGCTCTTGCTCGCTGCGGAAGCCGGCTATGATCCACGGGAAGCGGTGCATGTCTGGGAACGGATGCGGCGCGCATCCGAAGGCCGCCAGCCGCAGGAGTTCTTGTCAACCCATCCGGGGCACGAGACCAGGATCAAGCGTTTGACCGAGCACATGCCGGAAGCCTTGGCCCTTTACGAACAGGCCGATAAGGCGGTCGTCGCGGCGCTCCCTTCCGTCGGCGGACACACGGCCTCGGTGTCCGTCCCTCCGCCATGAAGCTCCTGCCAACCTCCTGGTGAAGCCTCCCGCCCATCCGTGAGGATCCGTCGCGGTCTGCGGAAACAGAAATTCGCCCAATCCTGGCCGGCGATGGCTTCATGTCCTGACCGGGGCTGTGTCTCCTTACGCTCCTGCATTGTCTTACCAGCATCCGATGAGACCGGACCGTCATCGGTGCTTCCGCCGCGGATAGCCTGTAGAATGTCGGCGCACGCATGGCTCGCATAACAATCCGTACGCAACGGCTCCTGCCCTTCTTCATCGTCGTCCTGCTCATTGGTCTTCCCCTCCTGGGTGTTCGGCTTGCGGGCCATCCTATCGATCCCTACCTGGAATTCCCGCCGCGTACCCGGATCATCGACCATGCGGCCTTCTCATGGCCGGTGTTTATCGGCATCGCGCTCGCCATCCTCGTCGCGATGGTGCCGTTTGTGGTGCGGATCAGCCGCTGTGCGGCGCTCCCCTCCCCGCCTCAAGTGCGCCCTCGGTCATTCCCCTGGTGGGGATGGGTGGGAGTCGGCTGGACGATCTGTGCCTGGGTACTCGCCTGGACTCGATTTGAGTGGATGGCGCCGATTCAAACCTACTCCTTTACCCCGCTATGGATCGGCTACATCGGCGTCATGAATGCCTGGACCTGGAGCCGGCGTGGGCAGAGTCTCCTGATCGAGAGACCGGCCCGCTTCGCCATGCTGTTCCCGTTGAGCGCCGCCTTGTGGTGGTTTTTCGAGTATCTGAACCGCTTTGTCGGCATTTGGTATTACACGGGAGCCGGCGAATTGACTCAATGGGCCTATATCGTCCAAGCCACGATTCCGTTTTCAACGGTCTTGCCGGCGGTCATCAGCACCCGC
>CBDIWQ010000141.1:0-10462 GCA_965285965.1 uncultured bacterium
CTTGAAGCTCCACGAGGATTGGGGAACGACGCCCGCGGCGATTGCCACCTGTCTCGATGTGGCGGAAGAGTATGACGTGCAGGTGGCGATCCACAGCGATACGTTGAATGAAGCGGGATTCGTGGAGGATACGATCAAGGCCTTTCAGGGCAGGACGATTCACTCCTTCCACACCGAGGGCGCCGGCGGCGGTCATGCGCCGGACATCATCAAAGTCTGCGGCGAGCCGAACGTCCTGCCGTCGTCGACGAATCCCACGATGCCCTTTACCGTGAACACGATGGATGAGCATCTCGATATGCTCATGGTCTGTCATCACTTGAATCCCCGCGTGCCGGAGGACATTGCGTTTGCCGAGTCACGCATTCGCAGAGAGACCATCGCGGCGGAAGACATCCTGCATGACATGGGCGCCATCAGCATGATGTCCTCCGATTCGCAGGCGATGGGGCGTGTGGGCGAAGTGATCATTCGCACCTGGCAAACGGCGCATAAAATGAAGGTGCAGCGCGGCAGGCTGTCGCAAACCGCGGCCGAAACCATGGCCGCGTCGAACGATAACTTTCGCGTACGGCGGTATGTGGCCAAATACACCATCAATCCGGCGATTGCCCACGGCATTTCCCATGAAGTGGGTTCCGTCGAAGTGGGCAAGCTGGCCGATCTCGTGCTCTGGAAGCCGGCATTCTTCGGGGTCAAGCCCGAGATGGTCCTCAAAGGCGGATTTCCGATGTCCGCGGCCATGGGCGACCCGAACGCCTCGATTCCCACGCCGCAGCCGGTGCTGACCAGGCCCATGTTCGGCAGTTTCGGCCGTACACCCTTTACGACCAGTCTGACGTTTCTCTCGGCAGCCGCCGTCAAGGCCGAGGTGCACAGGAAGCTTGGCTTACAGAAGCAGGTGGCGCCGGTGACGAAATGTCGAGGCATCGGCAAGCGGGACATGAAACTCAACGACGCCTTGCCGCGCATTGAGGTGGATCCGGAAACCTATGTGGTGAAGGCGGATGGGCAGGTCCTGAAATGCGACCCGCTGGCTGTATTACCCATGGCGCAACGCTACTTCCTCTTCTAGCAGGTTGATGAAAGCGCCGTTCAGCGGCGTTCTCGCCTTGAACGCATCCTCAACGTACCCGCACGGGAGGAAGCTGTCTTGGCAGCTGGGGGGTGGGCGGGTAAAAATCGGTACGCCTCCGGCTTTGTCGACGCCTGCGGCCTAGTTGGATAATCTTTTTGAGCATCCGCGAAGAAGGGAAAGCCAACTTGATGGATACGGCGTCTCTCCTTAGGGGTCTTCGCTTCATCGACAGTTTTTTTCCATCCGGCGGCTATGCCTTTTCGTCCGGATTGGAAGCAGCCGTTCAGGGGGGGCTCGTGAAGAATTCGGAAGACCTCTCGGGTTATGTCATCGAGTCGCTCACGACCGGGGTAGGCGAGCGGGAGGCCGTCGCGGCAGGAATGGCGCATGATGCCTTCATCTCAGCCTTCCTGGACATGGCCTTGAAAGCCGATCATGAACTGGATGCGATGAAGCTCGGGCGCGAGGGCCGGATGGCGAGTCGCCAGATGGGACGGCAGGTGATTCGTGTCGCGGCGGAACAAGAGAACGGCTCTCCGTTCCTCGCCGAGTATGGGGCCGCGGTGCAGGCGGAATCGACTCCCGGCCACCTGGCGGTCAGCCTCGGAATGACGTTAGCGGTCGCCGGTTGGTCCAAGAATGATACGATTGCCGCCTTCCTCTATCAGACGGCGACGGGCTCTGTGGCTGCGGCGATGAAGCTGCTGCCGATCGGACAGCGAGAGGCCCAGCGGCTGTTGGAGAGCTGGCTGGAGGTGATCGAGCGGGCGGCCGGACAAGCGGCGCAGCAGCGAATGCTGCAATCCTGGTCGCCGGTTCAAGACATTTACGCCATGCGGCATAGCCGCTTGGAATCGAGATTGTTTCGGTCTTAAGAGGGGAATGAACCAATGCATCGTGTAGACGAACAGCTGTGCGGCAATAGCCGGGTGACGGCCGTGCGGCCGCGCCTTATACCGGTCATCGGCGTGGGCGGACCGGTCGGCTCGGGCAAGACGGCGCTGGTGGAAGCGCTCTGCCTGCGATTGCGCGCGCGCTATAGTCTGGCGGTGGTGACGAACGATATCTTCACCAAAGAAGATGCGGAGTTTCTCACCATCCGTGGCGCGCTCCCGCAGGATCGCATTCTCGGCGTCGAAACGGGCGGCTGTCCCCATACGGCCATTCGGGAGGACGCCTCGCATAATCAGGCCGCGCTTGATGTTCTGCTCGCCCGCCATCCCGATGTCGCGTTGATGTTCGTGGAGAGCGGGGGCGATAACCTCGCGGCCACGTTCAGCCCTGAACTCGCCGACAAGGTGATCTATGTGATCGATGTGGCGGCCGGCGACAAAATCCCCCGCAAAGGAGGGCCGGGCATCACCCGCTCCGACTTGCTGGTCATCAATAAGATCGATCTCGCCCCTCATGTCGGTGCCGATCTTGCGGTGATGGAACGGGACAGCCGGCGCATGCGCGGGGACCTTCCGTTTCTGTTCACCAATCTGAAAACAGGGCAGGGCCTGGATCTGGTCGTGGCCTGGGTGGAGCAGCTGATTTCGCATCACGCGCAGCGATCATAGAAAGACGCACTGTGGATCTTCGCGACGCGGCCTTGGTGCTCGATGCGGTGGGGCGGCGCGGGGCGGTCGTGTATGAATTCGAGCGTGCGGGCCCGCGGACTGTCCTGACCCGGTCCTCCTGTTCGAGCCCCTGGCATCATTTCCCTCCTTCGTATCTGGACGAAAGCGGCGGTGCCTGCGTCTGGCTGGTGAATCCCTCGGGCGGGCTTGTCTCGGGCGATCACCTGTCGGTGCACGCGCGACTGCATGCCGATGCCCAGGTGCTCATCACCAGTCCTTCCGCCAATCGCGTGTACCGCAGTCTCTCTGACCCGGCCGTCCAGGAAATCCGTCTCTCAGTGGGGCCCGGCGCCCGATTGGAGTGGCTGCCTGACGTGACCATCCCGTTTGCCGGTTCACGATTTCGACAATCGATTCACGTCGATCTCGCACCGGGCGCGACTGTGGTGCTATGGGATGCCCTGGCTTCGGGGCGAATGGCGAGAGGAGAGCGATGGGCCTTCGCCGAGGTCAGCAACGAGATTCACATCCGGTATCAGTCGGGTGGGACCGTCATCGAGCGGTTCCACCTCAGTCCGCCCACAGTCGGCATGTTCGCGGCCCAATGGGACTACGTCGCGTCTCTGTTCGTGTTGGGAGACGGGCTTTCAGAGAGTGCCCGTCAAGAGCTTCACGGTCGATTGGCCGATCTCTGTGAACGCGCACCGGCTCATCTCCTGGGCGGGGTGGCCGAACCGGCCGCACCCGGTCTAGTGGTCAAGATTGTCGCCCGCTCCGCTCCTGCGCTGACGGCGTTCTTCCAAGCGGCTTGGGCGCAGATCAGAGGACACCTGTGGGATTTGCCTGTCCCGGACTTGCGCCGGTATTGAGGGTGTGAGGCTACGGGGTGGGCTTCGATGGCGCGGGGGATCGCTGAGTGTCCGTCCGCTTTTTCAGCGCCTCTAATCCGGCTTTCAATGCTTCCAGTTCCTGCGCCTGTTTATCCACGACCTCTTTCAAGGTAGGATTTTCAGGCGCGACAGCCGGCGCAGCGGGGGCCGAGGGTGCCGAAAAATTAGGATCAGGGGGAAACAGGGCTTCGAGCCGGTCGTAGTGAACCGCCACTTGCGGCTGATCCGGTTCCATAGCGCTCATGGCGCGCGGGGGCTGTGCGTGGTCCTGCGCCTGTTCCGGTTTCATCGAAAGGATGTAAATAGACAGATTCTCGTCCCGCCGGTGAGCCGCGGAGTGGAAATGGCTCAACGCGAACCGCACGGTACGATCCTCGACATACAAGGTCCCGCCGGAGCGGTCCGACTCTGAGCCAACTTCAAGCTTCACGCGCTGATCCGGTTCTGCTTGTTCGAGGGCCGCGGCGACCGCGGGGGCGAGGAAGGCGACCTCTCCGGGAGTAAAAAGCGGCGTCGGCTTGATCCCCGTCGCACTCCGGTCTCCGTTTGAGGGCGCAATGCCCACATGAATGCCGCTGAGCATCCTTCCCACGGTTTCCGGGGAGAGCGAAATGGGATGGGTTGCGCGGAAGGCCTTCAGTTGGCTGCTATACCGGACGGTCGTCCCTCGCGCGGGCAGCCGCTCCAGAATGACGGCTCCTTCCGGTCCCCGCTTCACCAGGTGGTCCGCCGTGCTGCTACAGGCCGTCAAGGCGCAGCATGCGGCCAGCAGAATGAACCGGAAGATTCTCCTGGCGATATGTCGGACAGGTATCATGCGACTCGCAGTCTAGCATAGCCACGGGCTTGAATCTGCTGCCGCCTCGCTCCAAGCCGAGCCTTCACCATTGACAGAAGCGAAGGGCCATTGCTATAAAACGCCTACATTTTTTCGGGGACAACGGAGTCTCCGGCGTGCTGCAGGCGATCGGCTAGGACAATGACGTCCTCCGGCGGTTCCCTTTATCCGGGAAGTTGCCAGAGGGCGTTTTTTTTTGAGCAAAATGCTGAAAACAGCCGCCAGCGTCGTTCTCGCTTGCTCGGAACCTCGACGTACTGACCAGTACGCCTCGGCTCATCACGACGCTGCGGCCTTGCTAGCGACAGTTTTGAGCATTCTGCCGTGGCTGGTGAAAATGGCCTCCAACTTCGTTCTCGGCTCGCACGAATCCTCAACGTACCCAGAGGGTACGCCTGCGGTTCTTGCCTCGCCTGCGGCCTCGTTGGATGACCATTTTGACCAACCAGGGTCTATCGACTTGAAAAGCTGATGAGAACGATTCGAATTGCCATGGCGCAAATCAATCCGACGGTCGGCGATATCGCCGGGAATATCCGTCTGATGAAGGCGTGGATCAAAGAGGCACGGAAGGCCAAGGCCGATGTGGTGGCGTTTCCTGAATTGGCCGTCACCGGCTATCCCCCCGAGGATCTTTTGCTCAAGCCGCGTTTTGTGGCGGATAACCGGCGCGCGTTGGACGACCTGGCCAAAGAATGCCGGGGGCTCATGGCCGTGGTCGGATATGTCGGCCAGGGAGCGACCGGTATGGAGACGTCTCCGGGCTCCCTCATGATGGGCGCCGGCCACCATGCCCTCACGAATGCCGCGGCGATCCTGACGGAGCGGCGAATCGTGGCGACCTACAGCAAGTGGCTGCTGCCGAATTATGGGGTCTTTGATGAACGCCGGTACTTTTATCCGGGCCGCTCCGTGTCACTCGCGGCGATCCAGGGCGTCACGGTGGCCGTCAATATTTGTGAAGACATTTGGTTTCCGGACGGGCCGACGCGCCTCCAGGCTGCGGCTGGGGCGGAAGTGATCATCAACATCAACGCGTCGCCGTTTCACATCGGCAAGAGCCGCGTGCGGGAACATATGCTGGCCACGCGGGCGCGCGAAAGCGGCGTGATCGTCACCTACACCAATACGGTCGGCGGACAGGACGAGCTGGTCTTTGACGGCAACAGCGTCATCGTGGATCAGTCCGGGGAGATCGTCGCTCGGGGACAAGCCTTCGCCGAGGATCTGATCGTGGCCGACCTCAACGTCGAGGCGGTGGCCCGGAACCGGATGGCGCAACGGGGCACTAAGCGGTTGACGGCCTCGATGGCCGCCGTGGTCGAACGCGCTGTCGTGAAGGTCCCGCCTCGGGCAGCCGCACGAAAGCGACTGGTGCCCCCGCTTGAAGCGCCGCTCGGCGAGTTGGAAGAGGTGTATCGCGCCCTGGTCCTCGGCGTGCGGGATTATGTCGGAAAAAATCATTTCAAGAATGTGGTGATCGGGCTTAGCGGCGGCGTCGATTCGGCGATCACCGCCGTGATTGCCGTCGATGCGCTGGGACCGCAGAACGTGCTCGGCATTTTCATGCCGTCTCCCTACACCTCGCAGGAAAGCGGCGAAGACGTGGCCGAACTCACGCGCCGCTTGGGAATCGACTATCGCACCATCGCCATCACCCCGACCTTTCACTCCTATCGGGAGGCACTCGCGGCCTCCTTCGAGGGAATGCCGGCCGATACCACCGAAGAAAATCTGCAGGCCCGGATTCGCGGCAATATCCTCATGGCCTTCTCGAACAAGTTCGGGCACCTCGTGCTGACCACGGGGAACAAAAGCGAAATGAGCGTGGGCTACGCCACGCTGTACGGCGACATGGCGGGGGGCTTTGCGGTGATCAAGGATGTGCCGAAGACGATGGTCTATGATCTGGCGCGCCTGCGCAATGCGGCCGGCCGCACGCCCGTGATTCCGAAGCGCGTGCTGGATCGTCCACCGACGGCGGAGTTGCGGCCGGATCAAAAGGACGAGGACAGCCTGCCGCCCTACGCCACATTGGATCCCATTCTAAAGGCCTACGTCGAGGAGGACCGGTCCATCGAGGAAATTGCCGCCCTCGGCTTCGACCGGGCCACCGTGGCCAAAGTCATGGCGATGGTCGACCGGAGCGAGTACAAGCGCCGGCAAGCGCCGATCGGAATCAAGATTACCCTCCGGGCCTTTGGAAAAGACCGGCGGATGCCGGTGACCAACGGCTACCGGTAGCACCTGTTGACGAGAGAGGCCGACAAAGACGTCGGTCGGTACCACTGGCAATGGCGCCAGAGAATGTGGGCACGTCGGTCGAGAGAGGCTGACGACAAGAACTTTTTCATTCTTTGGGAGGGGCCATGCAAATGTTCGGACGACGACGTGTGCGGGGAATGGTCTGTGGATTGATCGTGGCGGCCAGCCTGGGGGTCGGATCGATTGGCCATGCGCAAGAGGTGGATGTCCTCACGCCGAGAGTGACGGAGGATCTGATGGACACCAAAAAACACCCGGTGTCCGTCACGATGGCGTTGCAAGCCGACAGCTTTTTCGGGTTCAACCCGCAGATATACGGGACCTACGGGCTCACTGAGAATGTGGCGCTCGCCTTTAATTTTACGTACTGGACCATGATCTCCGGTGTCGGCGTCCATGACAACAATCCGTGGCTGGAGACGGACGTCGGATTGAGCTTCACGTTTCTCGATAAGCGCCTCGCAATTACGCCGATGATCGGCTTTGTGCATGGGCAACTGCTGTCGTCCCGGGGCGGCTTCTTTCCCAACGGCGGTGGCAGTGTGAACGAGCGCACCACGGCGTTCGAAGGCGTGGTGCCGAACCTCACTATGAATTACATCGACAGGTATGTGGAAGGCGAATTTTACTTGGGCTACTACAAGGCGATCCGCAGCGAAGGGGGCAGCCCGAACGATCCTGCGACGGCCTGCACCCCTATCGGCGGCTCGGGGGGGAACTGTCTCGGCCCCGCCGAAGGGCGTGCGCGCGGCACCTGGGACTTTCTGCATTATTGGGCCAATCTCGGTTACCGGGTGAACAGCATGTTCTCCGTCGGTGCGCATTACGAGCACCTGTTGACGACCCGTGATAACAGTTCGGCCGGGGCGCAGCAGGACTATTACCGCTGGCTGGGACCCTATATGGAACTGAAGTTGGCGGGCGGCATGGCATTCCGGTTCACGACCGGCCACGACTTCGCCGATAACCAGGACTTCTACAAATTGAAGTTCAGCAAAACGTTCTAGATGGCCGAGAGCGGGAACGAGCGGCTCGTTCCCGCCCGGCCCGAACGCAGTTCCCCGATGCGAAGGAGGCAGATCGTGGGCAAACGTAGACTTCTCACCGGGCTGATCTATGTGGGAGGGGGGGCACTGGCCCTCTGTATCACGGCGTCGCGCGCCGAGGCGCAGGGCGCCGCCCTCAGAATCGACACCGGGGACACGGCCTGGGTGTTGATGTCCTCGGCGTTGGTCTTGGCGATGCTCATGCCGGGCCTGGCGCTCTTTTACGGAGGGTTGGTCCGCAGCAAGAATGTGCTGGGGACCATCATGCAAAGCTTCATGATCCTGGCGGTCGTGAGCCTCCTGTGGGTTCTGTGCGGGTACAGTCTGGCATTTGGGCCGGACAAAGGCGGGGTGATCGGGGGATTGGATTGGGCGGGGCTGAGCGGGGTGGGCGCCGAGCCGCATCCCTCCTATGGTCCCACCATCCCGCATGAAGCCTTCATGTTGTTCCAGATGATGTTCGCCGCCATCACTCCGGCCTTGATCACGGGCGCCTTTGCCGAGCGGAAGCGATTCAGCGCCATGATTCTCTTTGCGGCCATGTGGTCGTTGTTGGTGTACGCCCCGGTGGCGCATTGGATCTGGGGAGGCGGGTGGTTGGCAAAAATGGGCGCGCTCGACTTTGCGGGCGGGGCGGTTGTCCACATCAGTTCTGGCGCGGCCGCGTTGGTCTGCGCCCTGGTCCTCGGAAAGCGGCGCGGGTACGGCACCGATTACATGGCGCCGCATAACCTCCCGATGACGCTCCTCGGCACCGGTCTTCTCTGGTTCGGCTGGTTCGGGTTTAACGGAGGCAGCGCGCTGGCCGCCAATGGCGTGGCGGTCTCGGCGCTGGTGGCGACGCATACCGCGGCCGCCATGGCGGCCCTGGTCTGGTGCCTTGCGGAGTGGCTGCATCGCGGCAAGCCCACGGTACTAGGCGTCGCCAGCGGCGCGGTGGCGGGTCTTGCGACGGTGACGCCGGCCGCGGGGTATATCGGCGTCTTCCCCGCGATGGTGATCGGCTTGTGCGCCGGATTCGCATGCTACTTCGCAATTGTGTGGAAGGGTCGATTCGGCTATGATGACTCGCTCGATGTCGTGGGAATTCACGGAGTTGGAGGCCTCGTGGGCATTCTCGCTACCGGTGTGTTCGCGAGCAAGGCCATCAATGCCGGTGGAACGGACGGGCTGCTCTACGGAAATCCCGGCCTCTTGGGAGTGCAACTGTTGACCGCTGTGGCGGTGGCCGTCTTTTCGGCAGTCGGCAGCTACATGATCTTGAAAATTGTGGATGGCGTCACGGGATTGCGTATCCAGCCGGACGAAGAGGCGACGGGATTGGATTTGAGCCAGCACAACGAGCGCGCCTATTCCTGACGCTGAAAACGTCGCCCCACGGCGTTCTCGCCTCGCACACATCCTCAACGTACCCGAGAGGGTACGCCTCCGGTGTCTGTTGCGGCTGCGGCCTTGTGGGATCGACGTTTTGAGCATCAGGTGGGACAGGGCACCGTCTAGGAGGGCACATGAAACTAATCGAAGCGATCATCAAGCCGTTTAAGCTCGATGAGGTCAAGGATGCATTGCTGGAAATCGGCATCCAGGGCATGACCGTCACCGAGGTGAAAGGCTTCGGCCGACAGAAGGGGCACAAGGAGACCTACCGCGGGCAGGAGTATACGATCGAGTTCGTGCCGAAGGTGAAAGTGGAAGTGGCGGTGCCGGACAGCCAGGTGCAACGGGTGCTCGATACGATCACGCGCACGGCGAAGACCGGCAGCATCGGAGATGGAAAAATTTTCGTCCGCGACCTGGAGATAGCCGTTCGCATCCGGACGGGAGAAACGGGGGACACGGCGCTGTGAGCCTGGCACCGGATCATCGGGCGGCCGCGATGGCGGATGCGGAGGGGGCGACGGTCGGCGCCTTGTTGGCGGAGCAACGGCAGGCGATCGCTCAGCGCTTGATGGACGGCGCTTCGGGCACGGACATCGTGGCCGCCCAAACGGACCTGGTCGACGGATTGATCATCGGGCGCTATCGCAACGCCGCCCGGCACGGCGACGATGCGCTGAAGTCGGCGGCATTTCAGCATTGCTGCCTGGTGGCGCTGGGCGGGTATGGCCGGCGCGAAATGGCGCCCTATTCGGATGTGGATCTCATGGTGTTGTACCGGCCGGAAGCCGCGAAGCTGGTGCCCGAGTTTGTGCGGCAGGTGTTGCATCCGTTGTGGGACATCGGGTTCCAGGTGGGGCATAGCGTCCGCACCATCCAGGATTGCTTGAGCCTGGGCCTCACCGATGTCACGGTGCGCACCTCCATGATGGAAGCGCGGTTCGTGACCGGGAGTCCGCAGGTCTTTCAAGGCTTCCACTCCGCGTATCTCCGCAAGGTCGCGACCGTCGGCGTCGACAACTATCTCGACCTGAAGCTCCAGGAACGGCGCCGCGAATATGAGAAGTTCGGCGAAACGGTGTATTTGTTGGAACCCAACGTGAAGAAAAGCAAAGGCGGGCTGCGGGACCTGCATGTGCTGCAATGGGCGGGATTGGCCCGGTATCAGGCGCCCACCATTCGCGAGCTCTCGGATCGCGCCATTCTGTCCCGGCAGGACTATACGACCGTCAGCGAGGCGCGGGAGTTTCTGCTGCGCGTGCGGTCGCTGCTGCACGTGCATGCCGGCATGGCGCAGGAAATTCTCTCATTTGATGAGCAGGTCTGGCTCGCCGAACGGTTCGGCTTTCAGGATCGCCCGCATTTGCTGGCGGTCGAGCAGTTCATGCAGCAGTATTACCGCCATA
>CBDIWQ010000142.1:0-12441 GCA_965285965.1 uncultured bacterium
CCGAGCAACGTATCGTTATACAATTCGACGGCCGCGTCATATTCGGCGCGCTGCATCGCCAATTCCCCCCGCAGGCGGCCTCCTTCGAACCAGGGCAGCCGGAGCCCCGGCGCGATGCCATAGGAAAGGCTCTGGCCGGAGAAGAGGAAGTTGGCCAGCTTATCGGCGCCCTTGGTGAGAGCCAGCGCGTTGAAGCCCACGAAGGCGGTCAGGTCGATGGTGGGATAAAATTGGGTTTTCGCCACCTTGACCATCCGTGCGGCCGAATCCGCCCGGTAGATGGCTGCCGCCAAATCCGGACGATGGACGAGCAAGCCCATCGAGAGATGGTCGGGCACGGGCACCGCCTCGGGGATGACGGGCGCCGAGTGGGCGAACAGATGGCCGACATCGTCAGGACCCTTGCCGGCCAACCTCGCGAGCAGATGGCGCTGCACATCCAGCTGATCCCGCACGCCGGCCAGCCGCGTTACGGCGGCTTCGTAGTCGGCGATGGCCTGCTTGACCGCCAGTTCATTGTCCAAGCCCAGTTTGGACCGTATTTCAGCCAGTTGGCGCAGGTTGCGGCGGATGTCAACGATGGAGCGGACCAATTGCAGTTGGCGATGGAGCGCTTGCCCGCGGAAGTACGCGCGTGCAATTCCCGTCGTCAGATGCAGGCGGACTTCGGCGCGTTCGGCCTCTTCCGCCGCGGCCTGCCCCAACGCCGCCTCCATGGTCGAACGATTCTTGCCCCAGAAATCAAATTCGTAGCGGAAGCTGAGCGGATTGATGACCCCGAGTAAAAAACGGGCGCCGCCGACTTCCGGATTCAGGGCGGCGAACACGCCGTGCTGGGAGAGGCGCTCATAAGTCAGGGAGGCATCGGCTTCCAGAAAGGGGAGCAGCCGGGCGCCTTCCACACGCACCAGTGCTTGCGCCTCCCGCAGCCGCGCCGAGGCCATTTTGAGGCCGGGGTTGTCCTGGAGCGCCATGTCGATGATCTGCGTCAATTCCGGATTGTTGAATTGCTCCCACCAGCGATCCTCGGGCCACTGCTGCAGCCGGTTCGTCACTTCCTCCATGGTCTCTTTCAGCTCCGGCGGCTCCAGGTAGACGGCGGGCGGGTCGCCTTTCGGGATCCAGGCGCAACCGGTCACCCAAAGCGTGGCGGAGAGCAACAGGCTCATACCGCACCGGATTATGGCGACATTCGTTCGAATCATGGCTGCTCCATCAGTTCTTCCGCCTGCAGTTCCTGCACGGCCTCCACCGGTTGCAAGGCAGGAACCCGGCTGGATTGGGCAAACCAGACCAGCAGGGCCAGGCCGGCGCAAAGGAAGCTGGACAGCAAAAACGCATCGTTCATGGCCAGGATACCGGCCTCTTGCTTGATCACTAACTGGAGCTTGCGCTGGATCACGGCGGGATCCATGCCGAGCGCGGTCCACTTGGTCACGGTCTGCTGCAGCGCATCGTAAGAGGCGGAAATACGGCCGCCGAAGTGATCGCTCAGGTTCAATTGATGAAAGGGGAGGCGCCGGAAGAGGACCACTTCCTGCCAGCTGATGCCTAACGCGCCTGCGGCAATGCGGAAGACGTTAGCCGCCTCGGCTGCGCGCAGCATCTGCTCTCCCGACAGGCCGTGCAGAGTGATCACGGTCAAGGGAGTAAAGAAGGAGCCGAGAAACACGCCTTCCAACACCATGGGCCAGAAAATTTGATCGTACGATTGCGGTTCGTCGTACAGGCCGATCCAATAAAATGTGGCGGCGAACCCCAGACCGTTGAGGCAGGCCAACCAACGGACATCGAGCCGCTTGGCCACTTCATGCATGATGGCCATCATCGGCACGCCGAGCAGGATCATGGGCAGGAACACCATGCCGGCCAAGGTCGATGAATAGCCCATCAACAGTTGGAGCTGCACGACGAACAAGGCCAGCAACCCTTGAATGGCTAAAAATCCCACGGCGAGACAGAGCAAGCCGATGGCGAAATTACGATGAGCAAACAGCCGCACGTCTACGGCCGGTTGTCGCTCGGCGAGTTCCCAGATGATCCAGACCGGCACCGCGACCACCACCAGCACCAGCGTTCCGAGCAGGAAGTGATCATCAAACCAGTCGAAATCGTTTCCCTCGTTCAGGATGGTCTGAATGCCGCCGAAGATGACGGCGAGCAGCAGAAATCCGACGAAATCAAACCGCTCGAAGCGCGGCGTCACCGGCCGTCCGGTAAGCAAGGCGCCGGTCACGCCCGCGATCAGGAGGGCGCAGGGAATATTGAGCCCGAACAGCGCCCGCCAGCCCAACTCATCGGCAATCCAGCCGCCGGTGGCGAGCCCGAGCGTAAAGGGCATTAAGGTGAACAGGCCCCAGATGGCCAGTCCCAGGGATTTCAACCGGTCCGGGTATTCCTGCAGCAGCAAGGATTGTCCAAGAGGAAGCGTGAGCCCCCCGAAGAGACCCAGGAGAATGCGGGCGGGCAGAAAGCCGGCAATCGATTCACCTATGAGGCACAACCAGGAGGCCGCCGCGTAGAGCACAAAGGCGGCGACGAACACCCGCACTTCGCCGAACCGGCCTGCGAGCCAGCGCGCAAGGGGAAATGCCAAGGCCAGGGCGATGATGAAATCGGTCTGCGCCCAGGTGCCGAAGCTCGGCAGCACGCCGCCCAGATCTCCGGCCGCATGGGGCAACAGGGCGACATAGCTGCCGGCATTGAACAGGACGATCATGTGGGCCAGGCCCAACACGAGATTGAAAAGGCAGAACTGCCAGCCGGTCAGGCGAGTGGAATGGGCATCAGACATCGGACAGCGGCGCGCTCCTTAAAAGAACGTGGAATACTGCGGGCGTTCCTGAACGTGCTCCGCCACGGCAATCACTTGGGGCCTTGCGGCCGGCCGGTGAGTGAAGTAGAGGGCGAGCCCCGTGAACAACATGCCGCCCACCAGATTTCCGATGGTCACGGGAATCTGGTTCCACAACCACCAGTCGGCGACGGTGATATGGGCACCCAACAGCATGCCGACCGGAATGACGAACATATTGACGACGGTAAGTTCGAACCCCTGGGAAAAAAACAAGACCGTCGGACCCCAGATCGCCAGAATCTTTCCGGACAGCGATGTGGTGGCAAAGGCGAAGACGACGGCGAGACTGACCATCCAATTACAGAGCATGCCTTTGGTGATCACGGTGAGCATGCCGGCTGAGCCGTGCGACGCATAGTAATTGGTTTTTGCTTCCGCTATGGCGATGAGCTTGGCACCGGCCGCCGTCACGGTGGCGTCGCCGGCGGTGGTCAGCACGATGGCCAGAAGGCCGGCATAGACGGTGCTTCCGATCAGGTTGCCGAGAAAGACCCAACCCCAGTTCGCCAGCACCCGGGTGAGGCACGCCTTGGCATGGCCGTCAGCCGTGGCGCAAGGGATCAGGGCGAAACTGCCCGTGATGATTTCAGTCTTCAGGAGGATGGCGAGACAGAGCCCGATAGGAAACAGTAGCGATCCGACGAGCCAGCTTCCCGTTTCCACCGCCGCGGTCACCGCCATGCTCGTGGCGACTCCCAGGTACGCGCCGGCAAGAGCCCCTCGAATCAGGAGATGGCGGACCGGCAAATCCAATTTGACGGCTCCCGTGGACACCATGTCGCTGACGACCTCTTGAGGCTTCACATAATCCATAGTGGGCTCCATATCGCGGGTGGTTCCTCCACAAATGGGATACAGCAATTTCAGGACCAGTTTGGTTGATACGTATTGAGCAGCGGTCCTACGGCAGATGAGTGGCCATTTCAGAGCCAATTGCATGAGATTGCTTCGAAAGCGGAGGGCGGTTCCACACATTTGTGCCGGCTGCAGAGCGAGCGGATGGTGCGATTTCGCTCATCGAGATGAATCACGTTAGGTGATACAGTAAGGAAACGACTGGGGAAACGGTGACAGGCAACGGACACGCAAGGAGAAGCGACCATGGATAACCGTGAAAAAGCGGCTGTGATCTCCCGATGGATCAATCCGGAAGAACGGATCACCGTGCAGTTCGACGATCAGCGGGACCTCAACGGAGAAGTGACGGGTTGCAGCGATCAATTGGTGGATCTGGCGTTGGAAACGCCGGTGACTCACATGCGCCAGGAAGTCTCGCTCCCCTTGAGCGACGTGGAGGTGTCTGAAGATCTGTCGCATTACACCCGCGACCCGGATCAGCCGTTGAGACGCAAGCGCCTGATGCTGGTGGTGAAGGGTAACCGGCCGCCGATCGTATATTGATTGGGTTCCCCGCTCAGAAGTTCGCACAGCTCCACACCGCTCATTGTTCCTTCGATCAGCCCCTTTCTTGTCGTTTCAACGCGTACCGTCTCGGACTCTAGATTTTATATTCGGCTGATTCCTCATGGCTCCTCCCGCCGCACTGGCTAGTGGGATCACGCTTCCTGCTGTAACGAGCAGGTAGTGTTACTAGCAGATAACAACAAACTACGTGACGTGAGATTTGTAGGATGTAAGATCGCCGCAATGGCACCAAGCCGATAATCCGATTGGCCTGAGCCGTCCATCTCTACCGTCATATGGATCATTTGAATTCATCACCTCACGTCCCTGAACGAGCACATTCGGTGGAGTCACGTCTGAGTCAAGACGTTCATGCCGCACCGATCAGGGTTCTGGCCTTCGGCTTGGCTGAGTCTATTGCGCAGGTGGTGGAAAGCCTTCTGCCGGTCGAGATCATGGTGTCTCCAGACGAGGCGGCATTGTCGGCTGGGCTCACTGAGCCGGACCTGAAGTTGCTGGTCATCGTATCGACTGACATGGGAGTCCACTATGAGGCGATTTTGAGGCGGATCAGGCAGGACTTCCCTGCGAACGCTCTTCCGGTCGTCTACGGATTGGGTCTTGGGACTGACGATGCATTGATGCGGCGTTTAGTCCACGACTTGGGCGTCCGGAAACTACTCGGGTCGCCGTTCGATGCCTGGACGCTGGCGGCAGCACTCGCCCCGATTCTCGATGTGCCTCTACCGGCTCCTGCGGACCGGTTCGCCTCGGCCGTGGCCGTCAAGGACGACATCGTTGAAGGGTTTATCAGGAGCGCTTCAAAACAGATGAGCGTGCTTCAAGACACCGTTGCGAAACTGATGGAGAGTGGAGCACCTCGCGAACGTCGCATTGAAGCCGCTGACATCGCCTACCGGTTAGCCGCAGCGCTTCATACTCAAAAGATGAACCGCGGTTCAACCGCCTTACGGGAGGCGGCTGCTCTGCTGTCTCCGGAATCTGCGTTAGACGGCTCTCAGCTGGTCCGTCTCTGTAATCTGGTGATGGACGCTGAGGAAGTTCTGCGTCTGAGCGACCCTTGCAGTACACCGATCTGGAGCCATGAGGACCCTCCCCTGATCCTGCTCCTCACCAGCCGCCATGATCTGACCGAGCTCGTCGAGCAGGCGTTTCCTGGGCGGGTCTGGTCCATTGATCCGCGAGACGGCACTCCCGCCTCGGGGGCGGCCGTCTCCCCGCTGCTCACGGTCGTGGATTTCTTATCGGATGTCCCAGGCGAACTCCTTATGAAAGCGCTTGAGGACAGCAGCCGGTCCGTCCCGCCGAATCCTGTCCTCGTTCTGGCTGACCTGCGGGGGACCATCGGTCGGATCCAAGTCGCTCGGCTCGGAGCGCGAGGACTCGTCAGCGAGCCAGACCTGCTTCATGCCATCAAGGATGGCTTGCGCTTGCTGGACCTGGCGGCTCCCAAGGCGCTCGTGGTCGATGACGAGGCATCGACGCTCGAGGCGTTGGCCGGGGCCCTGTCATCCGCAGGCTTGCAGGTCGTGACGCTCAGCGATCCGCTGGAGTTCATTCACGCGCTGAACCGCCATCAGCCCGATGTGGTCGTGCTTGATGCACAGATGCCCTTCATGGATGGTCTGGACCTCATCAAATGGATGCGGGCAGATCCGGCCTGGAAATCCCTCCCCGCTATTGCGCTGATCCCGACACCGGCGGAGTGCCACCGGGCGCTCGCGCTCCAGGCTGGAGCCGACGACTTTATCGCGAAGCCGGTCGGTTCCCTCGAGCTGATCACGCGGACGCGCCACTGGATGGAGGTGTCCGTCCGGCACCGGTCCCATGTGGTACAGCGGGCGACACCCATGGGCGACGTCGAGGGCGCCGATGAGACGATCAAGCGTTTGCTGAGCCTCGCCAGACGGGAAGGCCTTCCGCTGTCACTCGTGGCGTTGGACGTCGATGAGCTTGCGACCATTAACGCGCGATACGGTGTAGTGCACGGCAATGCCCTCCTCCAGCGCTTAGAGAAGACGCTGTTGAAAGCCTTGCGATATGAAGATGTCGTCGTTCGCTTAGGGGGCGATGAGTTTGTGCTGGCACTGGTCGGAGCGAAAAAGGAAGATGCGGCCTTCCGCGTGCAGTTCCTGTTGCGCCAGTTCCGCGATGCTGCTGTATCCGAGGGCGAAGACACGCTCCATCCCGGCGTCACTGGTGCCGTCGCGGAGTATCCCGGGGACGGAGCCGACTTGGCCACGTTGTACAAGGCGCTTGACCGCGCCCTCTCGGTGGCGAAAACCAATGGGGGCAATCAGATCATGGTGGCAGCCGAGGGCCCGGCAGTGCCGATGATGACGGAGGTCTACGATGTTGTCGTGGTCGACGGGGACCAAGGTGTGACGGACCTCCTGGAGCGGGCATTACGCACCAAGAAGTATCGTTCCCGCGTCTACCGGACCGGGGAGGAAGCGTTGGCGGAACTGCTTGATGGACATATCACCGTCCGGGCCAGGACCATCGTTGTCGACCTGGATCTTCCAGGAATGGACGGACTGGCCGTCCTCCGCACGCTGGCCGAGCACGGCATTGTTCGCCGATCCCGCATTCTGGTGCTATCGGATCGATCGACCGAGGAAGACGTCCTGGCGTCATTTGAGTATGGAGCCTTCGATCATATCGCCAAACCCTTCAGCTTGCCGGTGCTGATGCAGCGCATATTGCGGGCATTACGAGGCTAGCATGGACGACACTCTGGCGGTGGTGCTGGCGTGCGAAGTCATCATCCTGATCATCGCTTGCCTGGTTCTCTGGGCAAGAACCCTCTGGCTTCTTCATCGGACTTCCCGGCTGGACCTTCGGATGCAGGCGGCGCGCATGGTCATGGTGCAGATGATCGAATGGGGCTATGTCACAGAGGTTCAACGCCGATCCGTCAGTGCCTTGTCGTTCCCGGAACAGGTCCAGCTCATCGAACATTTTGGTTCTATTTTGGTCGGACAAAGCAGAACGCGATTAAGCGGTTTGACGGCAGACATGGGCTTGACTGCCAAAGCGGAGCGACTCTGCCGCAGTCGGCGGTGGAGGAAGCGGCTCAAAGGCATACAAATTCTGACGGTCCTCGGCCAGGGCGCGGACGTCGTTCCCGCCATGGTCTCCGATCCGTCTCCTATTGTTCGGGCTCACGTCGCGCGCTGGGTGGTTTCTGTGGGCCAAACGGAACATGTCTCCTTCTTATACGCCCTGCTCAAGGATCCACACGGGATTTGCCGGTTCTGCGCCCAAGATGCATTGCATCGATTAGGGGCGCCGATCATCGATTCCCTCATCGACTTCATCGCCCATGAAAAAGGTGATGGCTTGCTACTCGCGTTGGAAGTAGCCGCCTTGCTTCGAGATGACCGTTTCGCCGGTGTGGCGTATAGCGGCCGGCAGGCGCTATGCCCTCGGGTCCGCAGGCTGTCGGTACTGATACTGGGGACCACTGCATTGCCGCAGGCCGCAGAGGCGCTGCTGGCCAGCGTAGAGGATGCGGATGCCGACGTGCGAGCGGCCGCCGCGCAAGGATTGGCGGGACTTCGGTATTGGCCGGCCGCGCCGGTGTTATTCAGATTATTACAGGATCCTAGTTGGGTGGTCCGGCGGGCGTCGGCGATGGCGCTGCGCGAGCTGGGAGGACCCGGACTCCTGTTCTTGCATCGCGCCTACCATGGCGCCGATCGGTATGCCGCCGACATGGCCGAATACATCCTGAAGCAGCCACTCAGAGCTGCGCATGGAGTCTCTGCATGATCCCCGTGTACCAGGACTCCATCGCTTCCATAGTCACGGCAGGAGAAATCGGAATACTCGTGCTCATGCTCCTGCCGACCACCTGCTATGCCCTCTTGTTCATCTCGGCCTTAATCGATTTCCGGTTGTACTTGCCGAAAGCCAGCGGAGACCTGCGCCGCCGACTTCTTCGTTCCGCGTTAGTGCCGCGCATTAGCGTCCTGGCCCCTGCATATAACGAGGAAAAGACCATTGCAGACAGCGTGCGAGGTCTGCTCGGATTGCACTATTCCAGTCTAGAGGTCATCGTCATCAACGATGGCTCCCGGGATAAGACCTTGGAGGTCTTACAACGCGAGTTTGAGTTGCTGGCGTTGCCGGCAATCTGCCACCGTCAGTTGGACACGAAGCCGGTCCGGGCGCTCTACCGGTCCCTCCGGTATCCGCATTTGATTGTGATCGACAAGGACAACGGCGGAAAAGCCGACGCCCTCAACGTCGGCCTAAATTTCGCCACAGAAGGCCTTGTCTGTGCGTTGGATGCGGATACGCTGCTTGAGGCAGATGCCCTTCAACGGGCGGTGATGCCCTTCCTGGAATCCAGCACCGTGATCGCCGTCGGGGCCTCGATCCAACCTGCGAACGGATCCACGATCAGTGGAGGCCGCGTCATCCAGGCGAGGGTGCCCAGGACGTGGCTCGCCGGGATACAAACGGTTGAGTACCTCCGGGCCTTTCTGTTCGGCCGGTTAGGCTGGAACCGATTGGGTGGCAATCTCATCATCGCCGGGGCGTTTGGGTTGTTTTCAAGCGAGGCGTTAATTCGGTCCGGCGGCTATCGCCAGGATACGGTAGGCGAAGATATGGAACTGACAGTCCGTCTGCGCCGGCTGGGATATGAGCACGGCACGGCGGCAGAGGTCGTCTATATTCCTGACATCCTGGCCTGGACCGAGGTCCCGGATACCTGGAACGTGCTGGGACGGCAGCGGGAACGATGGCACCGTGGGCTCACGGACGTCTTATGGCGACATAAGGGCATGCTGTTCAATCCCGCCTATGGCGCCTCCGGCATGGTGCAGCTTCCCTATTTTCTGTTGGTCGAACTGGCGGCGCCGGTGCTCGAGGCACTGGGCATCCTCTTTGCGGCGTTCCTGCTGGCGGTGGACCACAGAGCGGCTCAGTCGGTCTTGCTTATGTTTGTGATCGTGTATCTGTACGGAGCCGTCTTATCTGTTTTCACCCTTGTAATCAGCGCATGGACCACGCCCCAATTTCGAACATTGACAGACATAGCCTGGCTGGCGGGTTGGGCGGTTGTAGAGAATCTGGGGTATCACCAAATGACCGTCCTCTGGCGGCTAATGGGCTTAATCACCTACTGGAGAGGAAAAACCGAATGGGGCGTCATGCAGCGATCTGGATTCCGAAAGGCCAAGGTTGTGCGCGCCTCTTAGAACTGCGGCCTTCCGTGGTCGCCGCCTTGGCTGCAGGAATCCTGTCCGTTCTGCTGTATCTCGCAGGACCAGCACTGGGAGAAGCCCCTGAAAGGGCGGATTCCGATGTGGCGAATTCCTCTCCTGCGGCAGGCTTGCAGGAAGCCAACCGACTCAAGGCTGAAGGGCGGTTGGACAAGGCGGTGCAGGCATACGCCGCGTACCTGTCCATGCATGAAGAGGATGATGAAACCAGGGTCGTCTATGCCGGCCTCCTTGCACGGCTGAAACGCTGGGACGAAGCGGGGGCGGTCTATCAGGCGATCTTGACGCGGCATCCTGACGACTTTGATGTGATGGTGGCCCTCGCAAGGCTGCGGGCCTGGCAGGCACGATACGACGTCTCGGAGTCGCTGTATCAGACAGTGCTTCACCGTGCGCCTGAGCACGTGGACGCGCGGCGAGGTCTTGCCGATACCTTGTGGTGGAGCGGTCGATCGGCTGAAGCGCTCGAACAGTATCGGATTCTATACCGGGTGACCCATGACTCGGAGGTTCAGGCACGGATGAGGCTGATCGAATCAGGCCTCGCCGTTTCCGCTCGGGCGCCTCTGACGCGGGATGCGCACCTGGCTCTTCCATTCCGCGATTATCTGAAAGTCGGCTACAGCCACTACACCTCGACCAACAACTTTCCGGATGAGCGTGACGCGCTCATTGAACTCGCCAAACCGATCGGTCACATGACGGTGGTCGGGAGAGTCGAGCCGCTCAACCGGTTTGGACTTCACGATACCCCGGTATCCGCCGAGCTGTACAGTCCGCTCTGGAGTCGCGCGTGGGGCTACATAGCGGGCTCAGGGACGGTCGATGCGCAGTTCGCACCCAGTTGGACTATGGGCGGAGAAGTCTTTCAAGGTTTGGGCGTCGTATCCTCAAAGCTGTCCCGTATCGAAGTGTCGGGGGGGTACAAACGGATGGCGTTCAGGTCCACGCATATTGATCTGCTCACTCCCGGGATCACCATCTATCTGCCATGGAATGTCTGGTTGACGGAAAGAATCGTCTATGTGCCGGAGCAGGGCTCGATGACGGCCTCGACACAAATCACTTGGAGGCCGACAGACCGCCTGCAGTTCCAGCTCTCAGGCGCTTACGGAACGTCCGGAGAACGCATCGTGGCGGTCCTGGATTTTCAGCGCGTGAAGAGCACCATCTGGCAGGGCGGGATGATATTCCCCATTACCGAGCGCATTTCAGGGGAAGTGTACGGCTATTACGAGGATCGCGGGTTTCTCTATGTCCGCCGCGGCGGCACCATGAATCTTATATGGCACTGGTGATCAAAGACATCCGGTGCTGAACAATCGCAAACCAGCTCCTCTAGCCTTGTCTCATCACAGGACTCGAGAGCTGATTTATATGCGTGTGGGGTGTTCCGGTCGTTCGGGGAGACACAAGGGAGCCGCATCGCCTGACGATTCACGTGGCCGCGCATCGGACATGCAGAGTCAACCGGTGCTGACAGTCACCTTGATGTTGTCCTAACGCGCAGCAACCAAACCCATCATGACCGCGGAAAGTTTTTATTCGCCAGAGAGCATTCGCTCATGCATGAGTGCGGTCGGCGGAACAGGGTCCTGCGTGCGCTAAGTGCTATCGCATTAGTGAACATATGCCGGCCGGCCGGATCCGGCTGCGCAGCGGCTGGAATGACTACTTCACCGGCAGTTCCCAGGGCACCATCGGCATGAGCGGCTGCGGCTTGGCATCGAGGGACGCCAGCAGCACGGCGATCGCCCCTCGCATGGCGCCGGTCAACGAATGGGTAACCAGCGGGTAGGCCCCTACGGATTCCACCACCACGTCGAACGTCGCGGCGCCGCCCGGTCCGACCACATAGGTCTGCACACCGGTCAGTTTGTTCGCGGGATTGCCGCTTTCATACACGTTGTCCCAAATTTCGCCGATCGGATGAAAAGCGGAAAACTCGTTCGGTCCGGCGTTGACAAAATAAATGCGGACCCGATCGCCGGGTTTGGCGTCCAGTGTGCCGCCGCCGGCGACGAAGGGATGATATTTAAAGAGGCCGCCATTGAACAGGATGCCGTCGAATTTGCGATCAAACATCGCCTGCACGTCATTCGGGTTTTTGAAAAACTCCGACTGGATGAGGACATACTCACGGTCCGCTTTGGGCAGCGCCTTGGGATCTTTGGGGTCGACGATGATGGCGCCGAACATGCCGCGCGCGACGTGTTGGATCATGGGCGGCGCGCCGCAATGGTAGTAGAAGATCCCGGGCTTCTTGGCGGTGAAGGTATAGCTGATTGTTTCTCCCGCATTGATCGCCTTGTAATTGGCCAGGAAGTCGAGCTCAGCCGCGTGGAAATCCATGGCATGCGGGTACTTGTTCGTGGCGGGATTCGTCAACGTGAATTTGATGACGTCGCCTTCGGCCACGCGCAGGACGGGTCCCGGCAGGGTTCCATTGAAGGTCCAAGCCGCGTATTTCTCGCCTCCCCCGTCAATGACCACATCGGACTCGACGGCGGTCATGGCAATCTCATGCGTTTTTGCGAGAGCCGGCGCCGCCATGGCGAAAGCGGCGGCGAGGGCGAGACCGAGGCCGAGTATCCGGGCTCCCCGCCGGGACAAGATCCTTTGCATACAGTGCTCCTTCTGGTTAGAGAACAGGTGCCGCGACCGCCGCTGCCTCGAAGCCTGCGGGCAAGCAGTGCGTGACAGCATACTGCACCCTGGCCGGAAAGTATGCGTTCGTGTTGGAAGCGACACGTAAGGATAATCAGGGATGGGAGGCGGAGGCAATGGCTTTGAGCTTGCCGAGGTCTCGGATGATGAGGCGATTGGCGGTGCCGCTGACCAGTTGACTGCGCTTGAAGCGGCCCATGATGCGAATGACGGTCTCAGTCGTGGTGCCGACCATGTTGGCCATGTCCTGCCGTGTCA
>CBDIWQ010000143.1:0-5924 GCA_965285965.1 uncultured bacterium
TGCACAGAGGAGGTGTCATGCGAAGTGTGATCGTACGATCGTTGGTATCAGGCCTCATGCTGGTGAGCGGCCTCACCATGCTCAATCCCGCTGCAGTCGTTCAAGCAGAAGAGGTCGGCGGGATTGAGCCGGGCAAATGGGTGCTCGGGATGCGAGCAGGGTTTGCGCCTGTGACGCAATCATTGACCGCGAATACTTCCACGGATGTGGGGTCTCTCGTGAATTTCCAGGCTTTGTATAGCCTCAACCGATGGCTTCTGGTCGGCATGATGCTGGAGTGGGAGCGCCATGGAGTCGACCAGGAGCGTCCCTTCCGTGATCTCGGGCATCAGGATACGGTCTCCGTGCTGCCGACGGTGGAAGTGCGGCCGATTAAATTTGGCCCGATCAGCCCCTATGCCAATATGAGTTTCGGCGTGAACGTGAACAGCTTTGGTGAAAATAGTTCGACACGCATCAGCCCAAGCAATACGTTTGCGTGGCGACTCGGCTGGGGCGCCGACTACATGGTGACGAATCAGTTCGCGCTCAACGCAGAAATGGCCTACAAGCGGAATGACGGCCATGCGACGGTGAGCGGAGTGAGAATTGACGACTGGAATGCCTCCTCCTTCGGGTTCCTGTTCGGGGCGAAGCTGTTCTTCTAGCGCATCTCCCTAGCTCTCACAGTTCAGGAATAGCGTCCGGCCTTCTCGTAGATTCGGGAGGGCCGGATTCTGTTGGGCCAGGCGGAGTGATCCTGCAGCAGGGGTGAATCCGAGTGGGTCGCCTGCTCAGAAGGCTTACGGTGGGGGAAGCGCAGGGAGCAGGAATGGTTGAGCGGACGAAAGTCTGTGCCGGACCGTTATTCCGGAGGAGCGCCTCGCGTTCGGCTCCACACCATGCCGGTCTGTTCCTTGGAGGTGAACCCCAGCTTTTCATAAAACTCGGGCCGCCGGGTGCAGAGCCAGAAGAGTTCGACTTTCTTAAGACGCGGGTGGGTCAGGATGCGCTGGACAAGCTCCGAGCCGATACCTTGTTTTTGATAGGCTTCGTCCACGATGACGTCCCAGATGGTGGCGCGATAGACGAAGTCGGTCAGCACACGGCCGAATCCCACCAGCTGATCGCCGTCCCAGGCGCAGAGGGCGAGATCGGTATGGCGCAACATGTCGCGCGCATCTTTTAAGGTGCGACTCTTGGCCCAGGGCGCTTGATGAAACAGCCTGAGGAGCTGTTCGGGGCTGAGGGGTTTCTTTTCGGTGAAGGTAACGGCAGGCTTGAGGGTAGAGGGCATCTTATATTAGAGTACCTCGCGGTCGTCAGCTCAATGTGCGTGTGAGTGTACGAGGAAATGTATGTCAACGCAAGTCCGTACCTGCCCCAAATGCTTTCAGCTCATGTGGCGCACCGCGGAACAGTACGAGCCGGTTGACGAGGGCACCGTGCGCACTACCTGCCCGCATTGCCACGCCACGGTTCGCTTTAGACTGGTAACCGAAGGGACCAATGCGACCGGTCCGAAGATGGGGCACTAGGGTCACAAGCCGCGTCCGGCCCCATCCAACTCAGGCTTATTGCCGGGGAGTATTTTGTGAAGGGCGGCGCGGTATTCTCCGATCCGGCGTTCGTCCAGCCGCCCGACGTCCACTTCTTGGTCCCGCTGCATTTGAGCGAGATGGTCGAGCACGGCGAGCAGCGGTTGGACGGAGCCGAGTAACTTCCCCATCTCGAAGGCCTCCAGCGATTCAATCACCGACTCGTTCAATGCCTTAAACGGCGTTCCGGCACTTTGCTGCCGGAAGCGGGTGACGATCCCTTCATACTCCTCCACCGCTTCCATCTTGGGCTTCACCCCGGTCGGCACCGTTCCCAGATGGACGATGGGCGGCAGTTTGGCCGCATAGTGTTTCAATTGGGCGGCGAGACCGCCAATCAGATCAAGCGCGTCTGCTGTCTGCATATCCGGATTCCGTGATAGGCAGTGATTACGCCTTGTGCGGAACCCTGTCAAGTTCCAGGGAACGCGACGGCCGGCCCAGGTCTGCGAGGGCCTCGATGACCTGTTCCATGTCGGCGGGATAAGACCTGGTGAACTCCATCATTGCGGCCGTGAGGGGATGCTGAAATCCGAGGGTCCTGGCGTGCAGCATCACGCGGGGGATTTCAACGTGGTCGATCTGGCAGACCTTGTTGCCGCCATACGTGGGATCTCCGAGGATGGGATGACCCAGCGCAGTCAGATGGACGCGCAATTGATGCGTCCGGCCGGTTCGCGGATAGAGGAGGACATGGGCTGCGACTTTACCATAGCGATGATCGACCTTGTATTCCGTCACTGAATCCCTGGGACTTGTCGTGCGGGCGGAAAATTTCTTGCGTTCCTTGGTATCGCGACCGATGGCGAGTTCGATGAGTCCGTGGCCTTTCTTGGGGACGCCCCAGATCAAGGCTTCATAGACGCGGATGATCGTATGGTGCTTGAACTGTGCGGCTAAGGCCCGGTGCGCGAGATCGGTTTTGGCTATCACCATGACGCCCGATGTTTGTTTGTCGAGCCGATGGACGAGCCCGGGCCGTTCCTTACCGCCGATGGCGGACACCGTGCCTCCGGACGTTTGAAAATGGTGGAGGAGCGCATTGACCAGCGTCCCGGTCCAATTACCCGGGGCCGGATGAACGACAATCCCCGGCGGTTTATTGAGGACCAGCAGAGCGTCGTCTTCGAAGAGCACTTCCAGCGGGATGGCCTCGCCCTTGAGTTCCAGCGGCTCCGCCTTGGGCACATCCATCGTGATCTTGTCGCCGGGCTTGATCTTGTGGCTCGCCTTGACGACGTGATCATTGATGCGGATGCGGCCCATTTCGATGAGACGTTGGAGGGCGGAGCGTGAGATGTCGCGTTCCCGGTTCACGAGGAAGATGTCGAGGCGCTTGGGCTGCTCACCGGCGGTGACGAGGAATTCCGTGATCATGATGCAGAGCTAGGTAACAGGCTGGAGGGTGCGCTTGCAAGCGGCCCAGTTGATCGATATGACGAGGCTGAAGTCCCGATGATCAGGGCGACGGAACCACGGCGCTCCCGGGAGCCAACAACAAAAAGAGGTAGCGATAGTCGGCGGCGAAAACCGCCGGTTCAAATCGGCCCGTCAACTGCGGCAGCATCCTTCGTTCGATCCAGCGAATCAAGCGGGGCAGGCAAAAGCGATAGACACGCGGCCATTTCTGCGCAAACTTGGAGAGGAGCAGTCCGGCCAGGGGAAGGTACAGACGACAGAGGACTTCTCGCCCGAGGATGAGTGTGGGCAGGACGTTTTGGGTGATATCTCGCTCGGAAATGATCGTCCAGCGGTGCTCTCCCAATGTTTGGCGGAAGAGGGTTTCATTGTGGTCGTGGCCTGATCGGCCGGCTCCACTGCGTTGAGCAAACCAGTCCCCGATCAGCACGCGCCCCTGCCGGCTCAGCAGACGGTCGCACAGTGGCATGACCCGATCGAGCGGCATGTAGCGAAAGCTTTCGGAGAAGACGATCAAGTCATAACTGTTCGAGGTCAGTGTGGGAGCGATATTTTGAAAGTATCCCTGATGGACCGTCACGGATGGATAGCGTTCGCCAATATGCGTGGCCTGCACGGAGGAAGGGGTAATTGCTGTCACGGCATGACCGCGGGTCGTCAGTTCGTGGGCCAGCCGCCCCATCCCGGCTCCGACGTCGAGGACGCGATGCCGCCCGGGAGGCAGGCATGTGAGTAATTCCTCCGCAAAACGCTCTTGAGCTGAACAAAAGCCGTCCAAGACGCCTGGTTGGGCCGTGGCTTCGATCGGCCAATATCCAAAATGGAGATAGCCCGATCGCAGGACGTTGTCATACATGAGGTGCATGGGATCGAGGGCCGCATTATGAGTATTGAGTTTCCGCAGGAAATCCGGCAATTCCTCAGGAAGCATAGAGCCCTCCGATAAAGGGTGGATGGACGGGAGGGACAACGGCTTGACCATGGCGCGTCATGCAGGCTGCACTCTACAGGAACACTCAAACGGATCAAGCGTTTTTCAAGGAAAGGAACGGGTGCGGGTTAGGCTGTAGCGGCGCCCTTTCGGGTACGTTCGGCGATTTTTTTCCTGAGGCGAGCTTTTTCGAGGCTGGTTTCGGCGGCCCGGACTTCAGATGGCAACCCGCCGGCCTTGAGGCGCTGCTCGGCCTGCTCGACGGCGGCCTGGGCGCGGTCGACGTCGATATCTTCGGCCTTCTCGGCAATTTCCGCCATGATCGTGACCTTGGTCGGAGTAACTTCGGCGTATCCCCATAAGATGGCCATATGCTGTGTGTGATCGCCGATCCGATAGCGTAATTCACCGATGCGCAAGGTCGAGAGGAAATAGCAATGACCCGGCAAGACGCCGAACTCGCCTTCCGAACCGGGTGCGATGACTTCATCCACCTGCTGGCTCACGAGCTGTTTCTCCGGCGTGACGACTTCCAACAAAAGTTTGCCTGCCATTGTACTGTCCTCTTCACCCAAGCGCAGTCGGTAGAGATGCTGCCAATTGCGCGCATTGACGGGGCACGGTCGCACCCAGTCGGCGAGCAGTGATCACCCTGGCCGATTCGCGCTTATACCTTGACTCCCATCTTCTCGGCCTTGGCGACCGCTTCTTCAATCGGGCCGACCATGTAAAACGCCTGCTCGGGGAGATGGTCATACTTGCCGTCGAGGATTTCCCGGAAGCTCCGGACCGTATCCTTGAGCTTCACGTACTTGCCGGGTGCGCCGGTGAACGCTTCCGCGACATGGAAGGGCTGCGAAAGAAACCGTTGGATCTTTCGCGCACGCGCCACGACCAGCTTGTCGTCCTCGGATAATTCGTCCATACCCAGGATCGCGATAATGTCCTGCAGATCCTTATAGCGTTGCAAGACGGACTGCACCCCACGCGCAACCTTGTAGTGCTCTTCGCCGAGGATCTGCGGATCCAGAATGCGCGAGGTGGAGTCAAGCGGATCGACCGCCGGATAGATGCCCAACTCGGCCAGCTGACGGGACAAGACTGTGGTCGCGTCGAGGTGGGCGAAGGCCGTGGCAGGGGCCGGGTCTGTCAAGTCGTCGGCCGGT
Source organism: uncultured bacterium (assembly GCA_965285965.1). GTDB lineage: Bacteria > Nitrospirota > Nitrospiria > Nitrospirales > Nitrospiraceae > Nitrospira_D. The sequence goes on from CBDIWQ010000143.1 coordinate 5,094, forward strand.
ACGTAAATGGCCTGCACCGAGGTAATCGAACCCCGTTTGGTTGAAGTAATCCGTTCCTGCAAGGCCCCCATTTCAGTGGACAGATTCGGCTGATAGCCGACCGCGGAGGGCATACGACCGAGCAACGCGGACACTTCCGAACCGGCCTGCGTGAATCGGAAAATGTTATCGACGAAAAGCAGCACATCCTGATTTTCTTCGTCGCGGAAGTATTCGGCTACCGTCAAACCGGTCAGGCCGACACGGAGGCGCGCACCCGGTGGTTCGTTCATCTGGCCGTAGACCAACGCGGCTTTGGATTTCGTAAAGTCATCGGGGTCGATGACTTTCGACTCCTGCATCTCGTGCCACAGGTCGTTGCCTTCGCGAGTCCGTTCGCCGACGCCCGCGAATACGGAAAAGCCGCCGTGGTGGAGGGCGATGTTGTTGATCAGCTCCATGATGATGACGGTCTTGCCGACGCCGGCTCCCCCGAACAATCCGACCTTGCCGCCCTTGCTGTACGGCTCCAGGAGATCGACGACCTTGATGCCTGTTTCAAGGACTTCCGTTTTGGTGTCCTGATCTTCCAGCTTCGGCGCGGGACGATGGATGGGATAGGTCTTCTTCGTCTTGATGGGGCCCTTTTCATCGACCGGCTCACCCAGCACGTTCATGAGGCGGCCCAGGGTTTCACGTCCGACCGGCACGGAAATCGGCGCGCCGGTGTCCTGGACCTCCATGCCGCGCGTGAGGCCGTCCGTCGTCGACATGGCGATCCCGCGGACCCGGTTTTCGCCGAGGTGCGTGGCCACTTCAAGTGTGATCCGAACGGCCGGGGTACCCGCAGCT
>CBDIWQ010000144.1:0-6706 GCA_965285965.1 uncultured bacterium
GCCTTCCCGGAGACCGGCAGGAAGGACACGGACACATCCACATCTGCGCCATTGGTGTTATTCAGCAACACGAGGTTGTAGTTATGCTCGGCCCCCTTGTTGCGCAGTTGCGCGAGGACATTCGGCGGACTGAGCGCCTTGGGCGTGTTGACGACTTTCCACTCCCCTGCCTCACGATTATCAAAATACGTCCCCAAGACAAAGTCGGACGGGAGCCGATCAATGGCAACGTCATCAAAGCGCCATTCGCGGAACGAATCGTCGGAGATGGCTGCAAGCGGACTCATCAGCAGGGCAACCGCCACCATGATCAATAGACGAATGCGCATTGTGCCCATCCGCTAGCGTAACTGCATGGCTTCAACCGCTGCTTTAAGCCCCTTCGTCACGTGGTCGGCGCTTCCAGTCGCCCAAAAGTGCATGAAGTACAGTTCTGGCGAACCGTGGACGAGATGATTGTGTAGGGCGGTAATCAACATGCCATGCTCGGTCAATGCTTTGGTTACTGGATTCACCTCCTCCGCGATCAACACAAAATCACCAGTGGCGGCGACAGACTGTTCTCCAGCCGCCTGGACATTGATGGCCGTCGCCATTCCCATGGAAGGCGTGAGCGTCGCGCCTTGCATCTGGATCTTCTCCGGTCTGGAGATGGAAACACTCAGCACTCCGTCTTTGACTTTGCCTTGGTGGCCCAGCTGCTTCTGAACGAATTCGGCATCGAAGCCTGGTTCTTCGCCCGCGCTTTTCCCCAAGCCTTCATTGTTTGCGGCGGACGACCCAATCGGGGTGGTGGTCAGGGCTAAGACCTCTTTCATCTGCTTCGCAAGACGGGCCCCCTCCCCTTTCGCAAAGACGTGTACATACATGACGCGCGGACTTTCGCCAATGAGATGATTATGGACAGCGGTCACCTGAATGCTCTCTTTGTGCAGTTTCTCCAGGACTGGCCCTACTTCCTCTTCCTTCAAGACCAGGTCACCATCCATGACCACGTCATTGCTGTTCTCCTTGAACGCGAGCCAAGTACCCAGTGCCAGTCCAGGCCTGATCTTAACGCCGTTCACAACGACGACCAAATCGTTGCGCGGCAGTGACACCTTGTAGACCCCGTCCTTCAATTCCCCCGGCTTGCCAATCGCTCTCTCCATGGCTCCTGGGTCCAGGCTTCCCGGAGCATGAGTCTCGGCTTGCACGGAAGCGTCTACCAGTAACCCCATGACCAAAAGCACCATATTGATCTGTGCTCTCATGATCCAATGCTCTCCCTACGCCGTGGAAATTATATCGTTTTGTGAGGAAGGATTAGCCCAGGAACATCCCTGAGCATATCGATATCGTCAGAGTGGGTGCCTCGCGAGTTATGCTGCTTTCGCTCTCTGAAGCTCCGTCTCACTCAGTCTCCTTGCAAGAGAGGATACTGGAAGCCTTTGTAGGCAAGGTGTTAGAGATGGGACAACCACTTATTCTCTACACCCTTCCCACATATGCGCGCATACATGGCAGGCAGGACCAATAAGGTCAGAATGGTCGACGTGAGCAGGCCGCCAATGACCACGGTGGCCAATGGCCGCTGGACTTCCGCTCCCATGCTGGTGGCCACGGCCATGGGGAGAAAGCCCAGACTCGCGACGAGCGCCGTCATGAGCACCGGTCTGAGTCGGTCCATTGCTCCCTGAATGACGGCCTGAGCACGAGGAAAGCCGGCTGCCTCAAGTTGCCGGATGTGGCTCACCAGCACCACTCCGTTGAGCACCGCAATGCCAAACAACGCAATGAATCCAATGACGGCGGAAATACTGAGCGGCAAGCCGCGGAGCCACAGGGCCAGGATGCCCCCAGAGAGAGCCAACGGGACATTGAGGAAAATCAGCAGCGCGGGACGCATCGCCCCAAAGATCACCGACAGCACACCGAGAATCATGAGCAGGGTGATCGGCACCACCATTGCTAGACGGGTGGTGGCTTCTTGAAGATGCTGATACTGTCCGCCCCATGTGAGTTCATACCCTGTCGGAAGCGATACCTCCCGTTTTATGGCGTGCTGCGCCTCTGTCACAAAGCTCCCTAAATCCCTTCCGCGGATGTTGTTCTCCACGACGATCCGTCGCTGCACATGCTCGCGACTGATTTGTGCCGGTCCCGTATCCGCTCGAATAGCCGCCACACGCGACAGCGGGACGAGCTCCCCATGCGCGGTGGGAATGAGGAGATTGCCCAATGTGGCCAGATCAGCGGATGCGCTGTCAGCTAAGCGGACGACCAGTTCAAACCGTCGTGACCCTTGCACCACTGTCCCCACCACGTGTCCCACGCGTGTCGCCTGGACGAGCGTGAGCACGTCGTCTGCCGTCAGTCCGTACCGGGCGATCTGTTCCCGGTCCACAATGACGCGTAGAAGCGGCAGGCCCGCGACCGGCTCGACTTTGACATCGGCTGCGCCACGCACCGTTTCTAATACACGCGCCACGGCCTCGGCCCGTTGCTTGAGGATATCCAGGTCAGGTCCAAAGATCTTCACGGCGAGGTCCGAGCGCGTTCCTGCAATCAGCTCGTTGAAGCGCATCTCAATCGGTTGCGTAAAGCCGAGGCCGACGCCGGGCACGGCATCAAGAATGGCGGGCCTCACCCTAGCGATCAGTTCCTCACGCGAGCTGGCCGTCGTCCATTCCTGCCGCGGTTTGAGAAGCACGAAGACGTCCGAAAGCTCCACGCCCATCACGTCGGTTGCAACCTCAGGACTGCCGGTCCGGGTCACGACCTGCACGACTTCCGGGAACTTGCGAAGCACCTGCTCCACCTCTACGGCGGTTCGGACCGACTCGCTCAGCGACACGCTCGGCAATCGCCAGACCTGAATCGCCATATCACCCTCATCGAGCCGAGGCACGAACTCGATGCCGAGCCAGGGACTCATTCCAAGCGTGCCGACCAACAGGACCACTGCTGGCGTGACGACCCACGCCGGGCGGGCGATCGCCCACCGGAGACACGGTTCGTACGCGCGCCGCAGCATACCGATCACCCGCGTCTCCTCCTGTTCGGCCTTCGCTCGCACAAACCAGAAGGCCAGCAGCGGAGTGACGGTCACCGCCAGAAGAAGTGAGCTGCTCAAGGCCAGGATGACCGTCACGGCCATGGGGCGGAACATCTTGCCCTCAATCCCCGTCAGCGCCAGGATAGGCACATACACGAGGATGATGATGCTGACGGCCAGGGTCATGGGGCGAAGGACCTCGCGCCCAGCCGCTTGGATCTCTTTGAGCCGGACCTCTTGGCTGACGTTCCCGGTTTTCGCCAAACGTCGGAGAATGTTGTCGACCATCACCACAGAGCCATCCACGAGTAAGCCGAAATCGATGGCGCCAAGACTCATCAGGTTGCCGGAGACGCCGGCCAGCATCATGCCGGTGAACGCGATCAGCATCGATAATGGGATGGCGGAGGCCACGATGAGGCCGGCGCGGACATCGCCGAGAAAGAGGAACAACACGGCAATGACGAGGAGCCCTCCTTCCAGCAAATTATTGCGTACCGTATGGATGACTTGAGACACCAACAGCGTTCGATCGTAGTACGGTTCGATCGTCACACCTGCGGGAAGGGTCGCCTCGATCTCTTTCACTCGAACCTTGACACGTTCGACCACCTGCTGGGCATTTTCGCCCGCCAGCATCTGGACCATGCCGATGACGGTTTCCCCCTCTCCCATGGCAGTCGCCGCCCCGATCCGCAGGGCCGAGGCCTCCCTCACCTCGGCCACATCTGCGATATAAATCGGCACGCCCCCCGTACCGTGTGCGACGGCGATCCTCGCCAGGTCGGTGACCTGCGTCGCCAAGGCTTCGCCACGGATCAGTAATTGCTCGCGTTGACGCTCGATGTACCCTCCACCCGCAATGGCATTGTTTCGTGTCAGCGCATCAAACACGTGCCGCAACGAAAGTTTGTACGAGAGGAGCTTCGCCGGATCCACGACCACTTGGAACTGCTGGGGTTCTCCTCCCCAAATATTCACTTCCACCACGCCCGGCACCGCACGCAACCGCATCCCGATGTCCCATTCAAGGAGAGTCCGAAGCGCCATGGCACTGTAGCCCTGTCCTCTCACCGTAAATTGGTAGACTTCGCCCAATCCCGTTGTCAGCGGTCCCACGATCGGACGGCCATACTCAGCGGGAATCCGTTCTACCGCGCGAGCCAAACGTTCTGCGACCAACTGTCTCGCACGGTAAATGTCCGTCTGATCCTCGAAAATGACGGTGACCGCCGAGAGCCCATACCGTGACACAGAACGAAGCTCTCGGAGAGCCGGTAGCCCGCTCAGTGAAGCCTCGATCGGAAACGTGATGAACTGTTCCACTTCAACAGGGCCAAGCGCGGGCGAACGGGTCAGGATTTGGACCTGCACCGGCGTCAGGTCCGGCATCGCGTCAATAGTCAGATGGGTGAACGACCACAACCCGACGGCGATCACGAGCCCTGTTAGCACGAGCGTGAAGAAACGGTAACGCAACGAGAGGATGAACAGCGTTTCCATCCTTAGCTTTCGGCTCCGGATTCGATATGTTCTTTCAGTAGAACATTCTTGAGGTCAAAGACCCCCTGTATCACCACCCGGTCGCCTTCTTTCACTCCATGCCGCACTTCCACCCACCCGCCACCTTCTCGGCCCAGCTCGGTTGGAACGAAGGCGTAGGCGGACTCTTGCTCGATAAACACCCCTGTCATCTTGTCGGCCGTCGTCAGTGCCGATACCGGCACGGCCAGCGTCGGCGCCCCTAGGAGGGTAAGCGTCACATCGACATATTCGCCTGGCTTCAGTCGTTCTTGAGGATTCATGGCTTCAAACCGAACCTGAATCGTCCTGGTCGTCTCATCCGCAATGGGCGCAATGTAGGTCAGTGGCGCGGTGACCGGCTCGCCGCCTTTCGGCGTCAGCACGCCTGTGTGCCCTTCTGCAAATTTCCTGGCCTGCTCAATCGGGAGATTGGCGAACACCCATACCCGGCTCGTGTCGACGACTTCGAAGAGTTCTGCTCCGGGAGCCACGCCTTGTCCACGCACGGCATGTTGGGCCACGACGGTTCCGGCAATAGGCGCGGTCAAGGTATACCGATGCCTCTCCTCATGGTTTTGGCCCCGCTCGAGTGCCAGGAGTTCCGCGGCGGACATCCCCATGCTCAGCAACTTTTCACGAATGTGTTGGTATCTGGCATGGGCCTCCAGATGCCGGCCCTTATCCTCCACGAGTTTCCGCTCCGGCACGATGTCATCCGCCCGGAGCTTTTCAGTGCGCCGCAGGCTGTTTTCCGCCACATCGGCCTGTGCCTTCCCGACGAGGTATTCCTCGATCAGTTGATCGAATTGGAGGCTGCGAATAGCGACGAGCGATTGGCCTGGCTTGACCCGATCACCCAATTGAACAAAAATCTTTTCGACTTGTCCCTCGATCCGTGAGGTGATCTTGGCCACCTGTTTGAGGTCAAGCGCCACTTCGCCTGGAGCTGTGACGACATCAGGAATGGAGCGTCGCGTCACGCCCTCGGTTCCTAGACGTTCTCGGACGACTACAGGCGGATGGATCAATCGGGGGCTGGATGTGTGTGATGGACTGTCTGCCACCGGAGGCTGTTTCGGCGGTTCAGGTCCACGATCGGTACAGCTCGACAGAAGCAGCATCGCAACACCGATTGTGCTGACCATGAGCAATGGCTGCGTCATCGGAATGCTCCCGTATCGCTCATCCCGGTACCAGCTCATGACGTGACACCGAGAAATCGCTCCAATCGGACCATGGCGATGGAGAGATCGGCGCGTACCTGAGCGTATTCACGTAAGGTCTGCCGGTACACCCGTTGCGCATCCAATACGTCCAACAGACTGGCCGCACCGTGGCGGAAGCTGGTGCGGGCCACGGTTAATGTCTGCTCGGCTTGTGTGAGCAAGCCGGTCTCAAAGACATGGAGCTGGTCCTGTGCCGTACGGACTTCCTGTGCGTATTGTGTGATGCCTTGCTCCAACTCGTTCTGGGCTCGTTGCCGTTCGGCTTCGGCTCGATGTTTCGTCCCCAGTGCCGTCTCGATCTCGCCTTGTCGGCGATACCAGAGCGGGAGCGGTACACTGAGTCCCGCGGTAAACGCTTCATCGCCCGCCTCCCGGTGATAGCTGCCCTGGACGCTGATATTCGGCATGCGCGCTTCCCGTTCAAACCGCACCGTATGCTCGGCCTGCGTTGCGAGCGACGTCAGACGACGCAGGGTCGGATGCCGCTCAAACGCCTGAAGGGTCAGTTCATTCAAATTCAGCAGTGATTGAGGAGACAGGAAATCGCCTTGAATACCAAACTGCTTCCCTAACACGCCGGCAGCAAGCGTGTTCAACCGCGTCTTCGCCACGACCAGTGCACTCTGTGCGCGCGTGACATCCTTTTGCGCCTTTTGCACTTCAACGTTCGCTTTCATCGTATCGAAGGAGGTCGCTTCGCCGGCTAGGACTCGCGCTTTGACGGTGCGCAGGACCTCTTCGACCATCGTTACGTTTTGTGCGGCAAGGTCGGAATCCCGTTGGGCATAGAGCACCGAAAAAAACGCGACTTTGACATCGGTGATGAGTGCCAAGCGGGTTTCCTCAAGGGCCGCGGTCGCCCCAGCGACTCCCGCATTCGCCGCCTCCTGACGAGCTTGCCGTTTCCCCGTCCATTCAA
>CBDIWQ010000145.1:0-2647 GCA_965285965.1 uncultured bacterium
CACAATCTTTTTGCAGATCGCCAGGCCGATGCCGGTGCCGGGATATTCCGAAATATTGTGCAGGCGCTGAAAGACCACAAAGATCCGTTTGGCATACTGGGGATCGATCCCGATGCCGTTGTCGCGAACGGAGAAGACCCATTCCTCGCCTCGTCGCTCGGCCGACACGTGCACGCGCGGCGGCTCCTCTCCGCGAAACTTGAGGGCATTGCTCACAAGGTTTTGGAAGAGCTGCAAGAGCTGTCGTTCATCGGCGATCACCGTGGGAAGCGGGTCGCGGGTCACCACCGCCCGGCTTTCTTCCATGGCCGCCCGTAAGTTGTCGAGCGCATAGTCCACGATCGGCTCCACCGGAGTCGGTTCACCGGCCTGTCCCTGGGTATCCACGCGCGAATAGGACAGCAGATCCTGGATGAGCTTTTGCATGCGGCTGGCGCCGCCCACCGCATAGGCAATGAATTCGTCGGCATCCGCATCCAGTTTCCCTTGGTACCGCTTGGCCAGCAGCTGCGTGTAACTGGCCACCATCCGCAAGGGCTCCTGCAAGTCGTGTGACGCCACATAGGCAAACTGCTGAAGATCGGAATTGGAGCGGGCCAGTTCCACCACGGACTTCTCCAAAGCCTGCCGGGCGCGAATGAGCTCGTTGCGCTCCCGTGCCAGCTTCCAGGAAGTCCACATCCCGAATCCCGTCAGCGGAGCGACGATGAGGAAGCCGATGAGGCCGACGCTCCAGACGAGCCGATAAATCGGCGCATAGGCCTGGTCGCGGTCCAAGCGGATCAGGATCGTCCAGTCGAATCCTGGGAAATCCTTGTACCCTCGGGTCCCGGCATACCCCGTGACGACGGGCAGGCCCAAACGATCGTGCAGTTCTTCCACAAAACCGGTTTTCTCGCGACCCTCGGTTGCCCGTCCATCAGGAGGCAGGTCGATCTTCGACGAAGTCCTGCCCAGACCGGACGGTTGGTTCTTCTCGACAATGACGGTCCCTTCACGATCCGTCACCAACCAATCGTGGGCAGCGTCTCCATATTCCAGCTTGCCCTCCTGTTCGAGAATGGCGCGAAGATTCTCCAGCGGGACCCGGCTCGTCACCACCCCCCGAAACTCCCCCCGCGGCCCATAGATCGGAGCAGAAAATCCGACGGCCATCACGCCGCCGGCCTCGGCGGAGCGCTGCGCGCTTTCCAGATGGATCCGTCCCGTCCGCCTGACCGCTTCAAACCATTCCGGTGGCCCGCCGGGTCGCGGGGCTACCGGCTCGGTGGCCGCGACGATGCGGCCCGCCCCATCGGTGGCGGCAATCCAGGAGTAGTACCAGTACAGGTTTTTATACCGCTGCAATCGCTCCGTCTTCGTGTCCGGATCGCCCTCCACGAGGACGCTGTCATTCGCAAACAACTGGATATCCCCATACCGCTCGAACAGGACGCGATCGAGGGTGTCAGCGGCTCTTCCCGCGGTTCTGGCCAGGTCGGCTCCTCTCTGCTGCACCAGTACGTCTCTCAAAAAGTCCAAGACGTACAGGCCCAGCCCGACCGCGATTGCAAAACAGAGCAGCAACACGGCGGGAAGGGAGGCTGACGATAATTGGCTTTTGTTCACAGCGGCCATCTCGTGCACATTCATTGTCCGGTCCCTGCGCTCAAGACAGCGCAGTCCCGGCTGCGTGGCAAAGACCTCTATGGATTCCTGGGGCTATGTCGCGGCAAGACACACGGAGCAAGGGTCGCGGCCCATACTGAATAGTGTCAAGAGAAGGCGTGGTCCGGGAGGACGGGGATGGAACAACCGTGCTGCGCCGTTGAATGTCGCACAGCATCCGCATGCCACTTCCCGGCTATGACATAGCCGCCGTCGATTATCTCAAGCGGCGAAAGAATAACAGGCTTCGACAGAGCAACACAACCGAATCCTGTCGGGCCCGCCCTGGTCCGGACAAAGGACCGAGGCACCTAGGTACGCCCTATTGAGACAGCATGATGCCTGCTCAGCCGACCGTGGCCCCGATCCATCGGCCCAAATAATAGGTGACGACAATCACGGCCAGCGCAATGAGGAGATGTTCTCCGACGATGCCCCAGGGCCTCACACGTTGCGCGCGGGCCATGAACCAGCTGAAGCCCGCCAAGAGACAGAGCCCCCACACGAGGCTGACGATCATGGCCTGCTCCAACGGCAAGGCGAGAACCGGCAGGGCGAACGAGGCGGCGCTGAGGCATTTGACGGTGAAGGTGGCGGCGGTGGATTCCCAGACCTGCGCCGCTCCACGGTTGTTGGCTTCTTCGGTGATGTGAATGCCCAGCGCGTCCGATAGGGCGTCAGCCACCGCAATCGTCACAATGCCTCCCAGCACGGCCGCCCGCGAATGGGTGCCGGCATGGAGCCCTACCATCAGTCCCAGCGTCGTGATCACACCGGAAGTCAGGCCGAAGCTCAAGCCTGTCTTGTAGGAGGCTTTCATGAAACGCAAAATCAGTGCTTGGCGACGATGGCCTTCAGTTCAGGACCGGTGATCACTTCCCGCTCCAGCAGCAGCGTGGCCCCTTCGATCAACGCCGGCCGCTTGTCTTTCAACAAGGCTTCGACCCGGCCGTACTGCTCGTCGATGATGCGCCGGACCTCGCAATCGATTTCACGGGCC
>CBDIWQ010000146.1:0-4510 GCA_965285965.1 uncultured bacterium
TAAGCTGGGCCAAATGGTGAAAGCCAACCTCCCGATGGTGTTCCAAGGCCTCGTCGTCATGCCCTTGTATGTCGGGTACGACCTCAAGCGGGCCGAAGGCCGCATCTTCAAGTACGATATTACCGGCGGGCGGTATGAGGAATCCGACTATCATTCGATCGGTTCGGGCGGGAAAGATGCACGGAATACCATGCGTGAACACTTTCAAAAGAACCTGCCGCAAGCGGATGCGCTGAAGCTCGCCCTGCTGTCGCTCTACAATGCCGCCGACGATGACGTGGGCACCGGAGGACCGGACCTGGTGCGCGGGATCTATCCCACCGCCAAATTTGTCACCGCCGAAGGCATCACCGATGTCGCCGACGAACAGATTCGCGCTGCGTATGACCAGTTGATTGCCGCCCGCCGCTCGAAGGAGACGTAACGATGCCCATGCCCTATTACGTGTCTCCCGAGCAGATGATGCAGGACAAGGCGGAGTATGCCCGGAAGGGCATTGCCCGCGGCCGGTCGATCATTGCGATGGACTACGCGGACGGGCTCCTGTTGACGGCGGATAATCCCAGCGCCTCCCTGCATAAGGTCTCGGAAATCTACGACAGCATCGCGTTTGCCGGAGCCGGCAAGTACAGCGAGTTTGAGAACCTGCGCAAGGCGGGCATCCGGCATGCGGACTTGAAAGGGTTTATGTACAGCCGCGAAGACGTGACCGGGCGCTCCTTGGCCAACGGGTACTCTCAGAGCATCGGCACGATTTTCAGCCAGGAGTTGAAGCCGCTCGAAGTGGAGATCCTGGTCGTCCAGGTCGGCCTCAATGGCGAGCCGAACCAGATGTATCGCATCTCATTCGACGGCAGCATCATCGATGAGAAGACCTTTGCCGTGATCGGCGGACGATCGGATGCCGTACAGGCCGTGCTGAAAGAAAAAAGTTCTGGCCAGGCGCCCCCGCTGAAGGACGCCGTCAAACTCTGTGTCTCTGCGTTGGAACAGACCGCCAATCAGAAACTCGCCGCCGAAGGACTTGAGATCGCCGCCTTGGACCGCCACCGACCCGGTCGCAAGTTCCGCCGGCTGTCTGTGGCTGAGATCAAGCAGTGCCTTTCTGAATAACGTCCGTCTGCCCCGGGCGGTACGTTCGTCCTTACCCGTGCCATGAGTTGAAGATCAAGGGATGGGTGTGTATTCTGAGGGAACATCGCATGATGTCTCCAATCCCCATGAAACAACGTATCTTCGGCCTGGAGAATGAGTATGGGCTTATCTTCTCGCCGAACGGACGCATCTATCTGCCTATGGAAAAGGTCCTGGGCTATATCTTCGAAGGCCTGATTCCGAACAGTTGGCCTTCCAACGCCTTCCTCGTCAACGGCGCCCGCTTTTACCAGGACACCGGATGCCATCCGGAATATTCCACGCCCGAGTGCGACAACATTCTTGAACTTGTCACGCACGACAAGGCGGGGGAACGGTTGTTGGAAGCCTGTCTGCCCGCCGCGGAAGAACGGCTTCGTGAAGAGGGGCTCTCGGGCGAGATTTATATCTTCAAGAACAATACCGATTCTCTCGGCAACACCTATGGCTGTCATGAGAACTTCCTCATGCGTCGTGACGTGGATTTCTGGAAGGTGACGGAACAGTTAATTCCGTTCTTCGTGACGCGACAAGTGTTCGGCGGGGCCGGAAAAGTCTTAAAGGTGAGCGGCAAGCCGCAATACTTCATCTCCCAGCGTGCGCAACATATCCATGAGAAGACGTCGTCGTCGACCACCTCATCCCGCAGCATCATCAATACGAGAGACGAGCCGCATGCGGATGCGGAACGCTATCGGCGTCTCCATATTATTGTGGGCGATTCCAACATGTCGGAGTTCGCCACGTACCTAAAGGTGGGCACGGCGGCGCTCGTCCTCTCCATGATCGAAGAAGGGTATGCCGTGCACGGCATGGAACTCGAAGATCCCGTCAAAGCGATCCGGGAGATTTCGCGGGATGCCACCTTGAACAAGAAGGTGAAATTGGACGACGGCCGCCAACTGACGGCCATTGAGATCCAGCAGGTGTATCTGGCGCGGGCCAAGGACTATCTTGCCAAACAGGATCACGATCCCGCCTTGGATGACGTCTGTACGAAATGGGAAGAGGTCTTGGACGGCCTTGAGCGCGATCCCATGCAACTGATTCATCGAGTGGATTGGGTCACAAAAAAGCATATTATCCAGTCGTATGTAGACAAGAAGGACTGCGGATGGGATGATCCGCGCGTCTTTTTGCTGGACCTTCAGTTTCACGACGTGAAACGCACCCGAGGACTGTATTATTTGATGGAGTCCAAGGGCATCGTAGAACGCGTGGTCCAGGAAGAGGCCGTCCAGCGCGCCATGTCCACCCCGCCCCAGACGACCCGCGCGAAGGTCCGTGGGGACTTTATCCGCTTCGCGCGGGCGAAGAACCGCTCCTATACCGTGGATTGGACCTATCTCAAGCTCAACGGCTATTGGGAAGAAACGATCTTATGTATGGATCCCTTCAGTCCGGTCAACCGGCGGGTGGAAGAATTGGTGTCGCAAGTCTCCGGCACGCGCTTCTATCGATGATGCGGAAGATCATGACCATGCTGCGCCGGCGTATGTCAGCCGTGGACCGCATCGTCCTCATGGGCGTCGTGCTACTGGCCAGTATTTTCCCCGTCAACCTGTTCCCGGGCTCTCTTCCGGTCCCGAAAGGGATCGACGGTCAATACAGCGGCAAGCAAGGCCAGATCATCGTCGTCAAAGTTCCCACCGACGAGCGGATGGTCCAGATCCAAGGAACGTTCCTGGGCCGGCGGGTGACCTTCTTCCCGGAACCTCGCGCCACGGAGCCGCCGGGTTTTGTCGCGCTGCTCGGCCTCGATTTGCAGGATGAGCCGGGCACGCATGAGTTGACCGTCGATATTACCAGCCGGGACCATAGCCAACAGCTCAGTTTCAACATCCTGGTCGTCAAAGAAAAGTTTCACGTCGAACACCTCAAGTTGCCCAAAGACAAGGTTGATCTGGACGACAAGAGCTTGGCCCGGTGGAAAGACGAGCAGGACCACGTGAAAGCCGCATTGGCAACCGACTCGCAGATGAAGCTCTGGCAGACCGCGTTCTTGGAGCCGGTGAACGGCAAGCGGACCGGCATTTTCGGCAGCGTGCGCATCATGAACGGACAAGCCCGCAATCCGCACAATGGAGAGGACATCGGCGCCCCCTTAGGCGCGGATGTCGCCGCCACGAACGATGGAATCGTCCGCCTGACGGTCGACCATATATTCTCAGGGAAGGGAGTGTACATCGATCACGGGCTGGGACTCTACTCGATGTACTTTCATCTCTCCCAGGTCCTCATCAAAGAGGGCGATCTGGTCAGGGCGGGACAGGTGGTCGGGAAAGTTGGGGCAACCGGACGCGCCACCGGCCCGCATCTCCATTGGGGGGTGAAGGTCAACGGGGCCCGGGTCAATCCCTACGCGTTGCTCGCGTTGCCGTTTCATGCCGACGCAGCCTTGCCGGACCCCATCTCGGAATCCGTTCCGCCGCCTGCCGTGCCTGTGGCCCAATAGAGTGCAGGCTCTGTGCTCTTGCGGACGGTTTAAACTAAGCAACAATCCAATCCGGCTAGTAGTTCGATTCGAGGCTGGACGGAGTCTTGTTGAGCACTGTGGCGGCGGCGCGGGAGAGCGCCGCATCATGCGAGTGGTCGGGTGAAAAAATGCGGAACTGCACCAGCCGTGTGGGCAGCAGATCCAGGCATTCCTCCAGCAGTTCGACGGATACCTGTTTCGTGCCAGGATCGTAGACATACAGCGGGTTCCCGCGCCGGTCCTTGGGATCGGGGCGCGGATCGAGGGGCGCCATGTCGACCCGAAACTCTAGTTTCTTCAGGTCCCTGGGCAGCTCCTTGGCGATTTGCTGCTCAAAGTGTCCCCGGCTGGGGAACGCCATGCCACGCTCCTGTCCCTTTTCCTTCAGCGACGTACTGTAGGCCATCTTCCACTTTACGTCACGGCCGAGGATGCGACCCCATTCGGCTCCCAGGCGCCGCTTGGCCGGCTGCCGGGAGTGTTTCCACTGGCGGACCTCTTCCAGCAGGGACCAGTCGGTCAGGGTCAGGTATTCCTCCATCCTAGTGCGCGGGTCGCGGGGAAACAACCACTTCATCGTCTCCCCGAAGATGTCCCGCAGGTGAATGTCGATGGCCCTGGTCGTGCGATGAAAATACACGTTCGAGTACAGATACATTCTGGTGTTGAGGAACATCTGCAGCGCCGGAAGTCCCGTTTTGTGGATGGTGAAGCCTTTGTCCGTCACGATGGTGTAGTGAATCAGCCGGGTCAGATCCACCGGGCCGACCGCCACCCCGCACATATAGGAGTCCCGCAGCACGTAATCCAGATTGTCCCCCGTGTAGCTCCCTGAAATGACCGGCTGAAGAACATTGAGCCAGCCGGGGAGCCGCGAGTTGTCTTTGCCTTTCTCCTTCA
>CBDIWQ010000147.1:0-9985 GCA_965285965.1 uncultured bacterium
TCAGGTAATAGTCGACGGCGAAGAAATACGCGAAGCAAATCAACGCGGAAACCACAAAGTACCCAATTGTCTGACCCATCTCCGTCTGCCTCCTCAAATCAATGTAGGCCTAGCGGCACCAGACCAAGTGACCACAACTCAGCAGGGGCACTGAATACCGGCAAACCAATAAAAAAACCATAGACTCACAGCGCAAGTGACGTAGAAAATCATCTTGCCTATCTTGACCTTCATCTCACTGTCAGCTGTTGCGGTCGCCATCGTGCCTCCCCCTTGTGGATCGAAAGATTGATTGAAACCGGTGAAATCCTTGACACGCTCAGAGACGTGTGCTATTCAAAATTCCTCACTAACAGCGTGAAAACAAAGGAAAAAATCATGACCAAAAACTCAAAATTGTTCGACATTATAGTTTTGGCCGGTATGGTTGTCAACATCATTTTGGCCGTGTTTCTGATCCTTTACTACTTTGATTTCCTATAGATTCATGCCGCTTACCAGCCAGGCTGCCTCATCTGCCATTGGACGTGGCGCAGCGAAAACCAATCGTTTCATCGCGGAAATCTGGCACCATCTTGCTGCGACTGGTAATCCGGAGGTCGCCACCGGTGGTCGTGTAAGCTCCTCCCCGCAGTACGCGATAGACCCCGTGGTCGGGAGTTTTCGGATTGCGGTCAGAAGACTCCTGGTAATAACCTTCTAGATACCAATCCTCGACCCATTCCATGATGTTCCCGGCACCGTCCATCACGCCATAGGGACTGGCATCGGTTGTGAATGTGCCAACCGGGGCCGTCGCTTCATATCCATCACTGACCCTCGCCCAATTAGCCCCCTGCGCCTGCTCTACGTTTCCCCACGGCCAGAGTCGGCCGTCCGACCCCCGCATGGCCTTTTCCCATTCCGCCTCCGTCGGCAGGCGCTTGCCCTTCCACTGACAATAGGTTCGGGCGTCGTCCCAGGAAACATAAACGACCGGCTGGTTTGGCCCCCGCATTTTGCTGACATTCTTGGCATATCGTGACGGAGGGCCCGCCTTCCGATGGCCGGTTGCCGCGGCGAATTCGGCATACTGATGATTCGTCACTTCATACCGATCAATCAGGAACTCATCCAAAAAGATCTCGCGCGGCGGCCGTTCGTCGAATCCGCCGACATCGGTGCCGCGAATAAACGGCCCCGCAGGGATCTTGACCATCTCCTCTTTTACAGGAACTTCCCCAGACACTCCCTCGGCCTCAGACGAGGTGGACTCTGCAGGCACCGTGGAAACCTCTTCAAAGGGCGTATTGGTCGTTCCACGAAGGATTCCCATAATAGGCAACGCAGCCAATGCCAGCACTGCAACGAGAAAGGCGATCTTGAATTTCGTTTCTAACATGGCGACAGCTAGCTGGCCGATGCCCCTCCGCCATCCAGATCTCCTGCGCAACGGATCCCGATCGTAATATCGGTTCGCCAATGTTTGGCGGCAAAGCGCTTCGAGAGCCTCGCATTCTGCTCCGTCTCTCGCCAAGAGCCGCCGCGCACGACTTTGAGTTGGCCATCGTCAGGGCCTTTTGGATCGCGATAGATGGCTTTCTTATAGAGATGTTCATCATAGGAATCCTCCACCCACTCGGCCACATTGCCCGTCATATCGTAGAGGCCATAGGGACTGCGTCCCGCCTCAAACGATCCAGGGGGTGCCAGATACTTGAAGCCATCCTCCGCGCCGTCGACATTGGCCCTTCCATTCGCAAATTTATCCCCCCAGGGATATTTCCGCTTCCCCTCTCCACGCCCTGCCTTCTCCCATTCCGCCTCAGTCGGCAGGCGTTTCCCCGCCCATTTACAGTAGGCTCTGGCATCATCCCATGAGACGCTCATCGCGACCAGTTCAGGCTTAAGGACCTTGGACTGGTCGTCCTCAAAAACTTCAATTTTCGGCATGGAACGCCTGGTCATCCTGGCGAAGCGCGCATACTCCTCTTGAGTCACTTCCCTGAGATCTATGTAGAACGCTTTCAAGAACACCTGATGCTCCGGAGCCTCATCGGGATCCCCATCGTTGCTGCCCATGGTAAAGGGCCCCTCCGGAATCTGAACCATTTCCCGTCCTTCATCTCCGGTTTTCATCTTATACATAGAGTAATCTTGAGGAGCCACCTTGCCCACAGCCGGACGGGCTTCCGACTTGATACTGGAGGCCAACAGCTTCATTTGCTTGGCCTTGTACGACTCATAAACCAGCCCGCCAATCATCAAAATGAACGACGCAAACACAAACACAATGGAACCGATCAACACCCCTCTGTTTTCCATGTCACTCCGTAATCTCTCATGAAGATGTATTGCTGGGCGTGTCTTCAGCGGTTGAGGCGACTGGTTGCGCCGTGGCCTTGCGAGCCGCGCGCATGTCCAGCAGCATCGAAATCTGCACGCCCAGGAACCCGCCCATGGCGGCTCCTGCACCAGCGCCCACCGAAATGCGCTCCTCCCCGGCTACGACCCAGGCCAGGATGCCGCCCAAGACGGTGCCGATGAGTATACTGATGAGGAACCGGCGACCGCCGAGAAACCCGACCACCGTCCCCATGAACAGGCCCACGCCGATCGCCAGAGGCATAATACCGCCACCCATGATCAGCCCAATGAGCGTACCCACAGTTCCCATCACGGCGACGCCCAACGTAATATCCACGAATTTTTGCATCGGTGGCACGGTTGAAGGCATGGTATCCGTCATGACTCCTGTGTTGAAGATGCGTCACTTGGCCGGGGTGGCGACCAACGGGCCAAAGTCGATTTCCACCCCGGGCCCGGCAATAATAGATATGCCCCAGGCCTTCGATGCCGGTTCATGCTGATGGATGCGCTTAAAATCTTCGTACACGTTCACACTCTCTTCAAACCACTGCCCCACTGCATTGGTGCCGCTCTGCACCACGATCTCTGATCCGCTGAACATGCCGCCTTCCGTGAGGGTCCCTTCCGGCTTGGTCGCGCTCCAGATGTACTTGGTAAAGACCGGAATAAAGAGCAGATCGGTATCGAGTGAGGCGTAAATGGCTGCCAGCGGTTCCGTGCCGGTGGGGGCCTTCTGCAAGCGCCATCGCCAAGTCAGCACGGGATACGCCTTGGGGTCCCAATCGATCTTTTTCTTCTTGATCCGTTGTCCCGCGTCCTTCGCCGATAAAAAATTCGCCCCATTCTCGGCCTGTACTTTATAGGCCTCTCGGCCCTTTGACTGACTACGCTGATTTTCATGAGCCCAACTGGAGGGAAATCCATCAGGATCTTTCGATTGGAAATCTTCCAACACCAAAGAGCGATCCTGCGCGGAAGCCGACCCCTGCAGGGCATAGGCGGAGACGAGCACAGTCACAGACAGCATTCCACCAACCAGCACTCGACGAATCATAGAGTGAACACCCTTTCCTATGCTTCTTGCGACGGGGCCGGAGCCAGCGAAGGGGCTTTCTCGACCTGCAACTCCTCCCCCATCACCGGCTGTTGCCCGCGTTGGCACATCCAAAACAACGCGAATACCGCCCCCCAGAATACGACCATGTTGAGCGTGACCATCTTCGCGGCAAATTCGAGATTCGGCGTAAACGCCCACGGCGACACATCGGCCATCAGATCACTCACATGCCAGGACAAGCGCCCCGATGAGCGAATATATCCCATCAATCCCATGACCCAGGTAAACGCGGCGGCCAGTCCGAATAGTCCGACCATGCCCCTGACGGGAATCTTGCCCCATTGAATCGGACCGTGAATCACCGAACCCTTCAGCATCGCCCGATTGATGAGGACACCCGCCACAATCACCGTCAGCGTGGTCAGCGCTTGCGGTGAGGAGAGTCCGACACGAATTTTTGCGGGGAGATAAAAGCCGTAGACGGACAGCGCGATGACGTTGGCCAACCCGATGGTATAGAGCGACCCGATGAGAATATTGCCCTTCTTCACCCACGGCACCGTCATGGTCCGGTTAGCGCGACGATAGTAGAGAAAGCTCAAGGCGGTGAGGAGGATCATCACATTGACGGCGCCGTTCTTGGATGACATCACGCCGTAGTTCCCGACGACGGGATGCTGAGCACCGCCCATCGCCTTGACCTCACCGCCCGACATCATCACGGTGTGCGGGGTCAACCAGACGAACAACGCCAGCATCAGCCCTCCTAAGAGGAGCTGGTAATAGGGTTGATAGCGCTCTCCGCCCTTGATCCGCGCCATGCTCTGCCAAAGGTAATAATTCACGCCCATAAAAAGCGCACCGATTAACAGGGCCTGCACCACGAACAGCCACGTCAAGAGGCCGCCCATCATCGTGACTCCCATACTTTGGCTGAACGAATAGACCGACCGCATCAGCCAATAGCCGGCAATCGGCATGGGCAGCAGCGCGCACACGGTCACAAACAGGAAGAAGTATCCCACCCAATCGAAATAGGCCCGCTCTTCGTCGGTCTTGCTCCTGAAGAATCGATAGCAGGCATAGGCCAACACCACCGCGCCGCCGGACATGACGTCCGCCAGGAACCGGTGAACGTTGAGGGGGTTCCAAAGCGCCGAATGCAGCAAATGCCAGGGATTGCCGAGAAACCGACCCTGGTCATCGACACCGGCGGGCGACATCATAAACGCAGCCCAGGAATTGGCCAGCAACAAAAAGGTGGTCCCGAAGGCGTTGGTGAGAATGCCGATCGCGGCATGGATCCATTTCAATCCCGGCTGCGCCATATGGCTCCAACTGTAGTAATACACAATGAGCAGCAACGACTCTCCGACAAAGACGATCGCGTAGATCGGCATGAAGGATTTGAACGTGCCGCCCATATAGCTCATGAAGCTCGGATAGAACCAGATGAACATCCCCAGCATAAGACTTCCCACGACCGCGGTCACCGAGAGCGCCAGGAGCGCGACCTTAGCGAGGTCCCTGGCGAGGCTATCGTAACGGAGCGACAAGGCCGGGTTTTTCGTGGACAACCCAAGGAACTCCAGCAAGGCGCAGAAGAGCGGCAACGCCAGCACGAATCCACCGAAATACGTGTGTTGCTGAGTCACAAACCACACGAGCAAGCGGCTATCGAAGGAGCCGATTTTCGAATAGACCGTCTCATGAGGAGCCGGGGCCGCCGGTCCATGCGGCACTCCTTGCGTCCCGAAATAGGTGTCGGTGGCTTCCTGCGCAACCGCGGACTCCGCTCCCGTCCATCCCACCGCAAGCATGCCGGTCAGCATCACGCAGCTCAGGGTCGCTCCCGCCATGGTGAATCCGCTCCAACCGCGTCGACGCATATGCTCTTCCTTTGCTATTCCTTGATTCCGGTCCTACCGAGTACCATCGCTCCTGTCTGACCACCGGACGGAGCGACCGTCTTTCCCAGAATGCCCATGACAAACGGACAGCGCAACATCCCCGGAGAAAGTTCAGGACGCTGTTGATCTTCAATCTGCCGGCGATACCCGAGATAATAGCCGTACAACCCCATCATAGATGTGACCAGCGCGCTTCCGATGACGGCCGCAGTCATCGCAATGGACGACTGCCGTCCGACAAAGAGGACCAGTCCCATGAAGACCAAATAATAAGTCGAGGAAAACGCCATGCCGGGCCACCACCAATACTTCATGAGTTCCGATGGTGCAGTCCGGCGTAGGCCGTCCAACCATGAACCGGATTGATATAGCCCAGCGAAATACGCACAGAGAGCGAACCCTCCGCCCACCATCGTTACGCCGAGAAGCTGCGCAACTGCCGCGAAGTGTTCGTGAGCAACGAAACTGCCGGACAAGGCCATGATTCCGCCCAAACCAAGGCCTGCAGCAATCCACGAGGACACCGGGATGATCTGGATCCGCAGAAGTTCCCGGAGGGCCGTTCCATCTGGAAAACAGGCAAAGGGTCGGCCCATGACCGCCAGTTTCCGGATATGACCGATTTCAAACGCATCACGCGCCACGGCCGTGCTTGAAATAATGATGGCCATCATGGCCGGGCCGTCGGGATGTTCGAGATAGTTATAGCCCACCAGCCAGAGAAGGGCGAGCACGAGGAGGGAGAGTTGAACGCCATAGACGGCACCGATCCATCCCGCGAGCCACCCGAGCATGCGGGGTCCATCTTCCCATGCAATCGCCCGCCACCCCGTTCCCCGTCCGACGCGATAGGCCGTCAACGCCGTCATGAGCGCAACCACACTGCTGACCATCAATAACATCAGAGGATCAGAGAGGGTGACCACCTGCTTGGCCCCGCGATAGGCGCCAAATGCGACCAAACCCGGCACAAACATCACGATCCGCTTTTGCTTGCGTACAACCTCTTCCGTCACGGCCAGACTCAAGCTGGGCAACACTCGTAAGGCCATTCGATGCAACATCAGAGAACTCCCATGGTGCGTGAAGCAGAACGCGCCGCCCGGAACTGGACCAGCGTGCCTTCACTCAGCTGGTCGAGCGCCCATCCCGAAATAGCGTGCCTTGACCTCTTCCATGAGCGCGACCGTAATGCGGGAGACACCTCGCTCAACCGCGGTACGTTCCAGTTCAATGCGCGCCATGGCCCGCACCGGCGCCGGAACGTTGTCTAAGCGGCGCTCGGCCGCGCTGTCCCACTCGATCCGCTCGCCGGTGCGAGGACGCAGCAACGTGTCATAGGCGATCACGCGTTCGCCGCGTGCCCGCACGTCCCGCTCGACTTCCTCACGAAAGAACGGCGAGAGATACGGCGGCATCCGTTCGAGTCGATGCAGCGCATCATCCGTCCAGACGATACGGTCGACCAATCCGTGCGGTTGGCCTGCCGGCACATCGACCCCGACCTTCAGGCCGCATCCTCGGCATTCGGAGCGGATGAACCACTGCGGCAGCCCATCGCCATGCGTGCGCTCCTCGATCCCTTCCGTGTGCATCCAGCGCCCGCAACCGCAGGTCAGCATGATCGAACCCTGAAAGGAGTGAGGCGTGACGGGTGAGGCGCTTCAAAACCGGTCTTCGACCTGAATCCACTCATGAGCCGTTCATTACCAGCCACCTAACCGATCTTCCCGGGGTAGAGAATATACAGCATGGTGTAGGTGAAGGTGCCCGTCACAAAGAGAACGCAGTAGACGATCATCGTGAACCGGCCCAGGGCCCGATGCCGCCGCGCGCCGTTGGGCCACAGTCGTTGAATCGCCATTTCGACAGCGAGCACGACTGCAACCAGAACCAGCAACCCGATATACACCTCCATTTTACGCATTGAGAAACCGGCCGTGGCGACGCGTGAAAAGAACAAGCCGAGCACCGCAATCGTGACGACCGCCAGGATTGCTCCGACTTTCTTCCACGACGTCTGCAGCAACGATTCCTTGAGCGAACGCACACCGCTCGTAATCTGCTGAGCACGGAATCCCAACACGATCATGTAGATGGCCATGACCAGTCCAATGATCACCAAGATGATATGGAGCGTCAAGACCGGGATAAACACATAGTCGTACAGTTCTTGGGATCCCCCGAACCCCTCCTTGCCCTCCACGGCCAACACACCCAACTGGCGGAACAAGTAGTAGGCGATGAAGAAACTGAGCATGGCGACCATCCCGCCGAACATCAGCCAATGGTGCGCGTCGGCCTGCCTCTTTTTCGCCTGGATCCATCCAATGACAAACAGCCCGGTAAAAAGCGTCGCCATGAGCTGGCTCAAGTCCGCCCCGATCGTCGCATGCGTGCCCAGAAAGCCCGGATCTCGTAACCAATCCATGTCTCGTTACCTAATCCCTTTCACACCTTGCACGACCGCGGTCCGCTCAAGTTCCGTGACGGAGGCAAATCCCGCCTTCGTCATCCACTCCATCGCCTCCGCGGTCTTGTAACAACCACCTTGTTGGGTATTGACCAGAATATGCACGGCGAACGCCGTCGTCCAAGCCGGCCCTGTTCCCCCTTCATCGAGAAAGCGATCTTTGATGATCAGCCGTCCACCGGGCACCAGATGCGCGAACACTTTATCAACGAGAGCCGCGTTGGTCTCATAGGTCTGATAATGGAGAATGTCGGACATCAACACGAGATCATAGGGTCCGCCGAGCGGATCCGCATTGAAGTCTCCCGCAAGCAGCGAGATCCGCGACTCTAAGCCGGCCTCCTTGACCGTTTTCTCCGTGAGCCGCAACGTGGCCGGAAGATCAAACACCGTAGCGCTGACCTCAGGATAGACCTGGCAAAAGGCGATGGCGTTCGTTCCCGCTCCACCTCCCAGATCCAGCATGCGAAGCGGGCCTGTAACATGCAGCCGCCGGGCAAACTCCGGTCCGCTCTGCTGGCCGATCCGGTGCAGGACGGCCAACACATTGCCGCCCAGTTCAGGATCCGTTTCAAATACGTGGCGATCCACCATGCGGCGGCCGGTACGAACAGTCTGTTCCAGGTTGCCCCAGTTTTCCCATTCTGCATCGTGAAGCAGGAGCAGATGCCCGATGTATTGAGATGAGTGCCGGACCAAATGCGTGTCGGCGGCGCTCGAATTGGCGTAACGCTCCCCCTCTTTATTGAGGAGCCTTAACGCGACGAGCGCATTCAACAGGAGGATGAGAGTAGGTTCGTGGGCTCCAATACGGTTGGCGATATCACGGGCGGTGTAGTGACCGCCGCTGACCGAAGAAAACACATCGAGCTTGACGGCCGCGAGGAGAATTTTGGTCTCCCAGTAATAGCCGAGCTGGAAGATTTCCGCCAGCGAAAGTTCGCGCGACACACCCTTCCTCCTTTACCGCTAAAAGACCACCGTCTCAAAAACTTCGGCATCTTACCCAGGTAAGAAAGTGAAAGGCAAGGCGAGGAAGACACGACTGGAGGGACTGAAAAGACGAAGGGCAGTGGATCGCTCCACTGCCCTTCGCATACTGCCAGCTCTGCGGAACTTACTTCAGTTCGGCCTTCAGATTCGCCGTCGCGCCGTCCGCGACTTCCACTTCAAACTCGGTCTTCTTTCCCTTGCCGGCAAACGGATGCCATACCACCACCTTGTGCTTGCCCGGAGGAACGTCCTTGATTTCGAAGGAACCGTCTTCTTTCGCTACCGCGTAGTGGGGATTCGACACCGGTAGGAAGAAGGACTGCATGAACTCGTGCTGGTCGCACTGTAACCGATAGAATCCGTCCTTCTCAGCGCCGCCACGGAACACCACGGGCTTGTCGAGCTTATCGCCCTTCTTCGCAAGACC
The DNA here is from genome assembly GCA_965285965.1 of uncultured bacterium. Taxonomy (GTDB): domain Bacteria; phylum Nitrospirota; class Nitrospiria; order Nitrospirales; family Nitrospiraceae; genus Nitrospira_D. Next base: position 9,210 of record CBDIWQ010000147.1, read on the forward strand.
GATGTTGAAACCGGTTGCGGAACTGGAGCCCTTCACCACGAAGCTATGCGGGTTGTGCAGCACGCCTTCCTTGGACTTGGGGTCGTCAGGATCGGCATCATGGTTCTCCACTTTGAAGGATTTATTGTTCACGACCACACCGGCAAACGGCAGAAATTCGCAGAATTCCGCAGTGACTTCGGTGCCCTGATAGCCGTCCATGAACGCCTTGTCTTCAACGTCATACACCGCGACGACGGCATTCTTCAGTCCGCCGTCCTTGCCGACTTCGATCGTCGGCATGAAGCGCTTATCGCCGTCCACGAGGCTCTTGTTGGGATTCTTGACGCAGAACTTCGGATTGGGGAATTTGCCAAAAGAAAATTCCTTCTTATCGGACTTCCCGGCGAAGGTGACTTTGCCGGCGATGGTGCCGCCCGCATGTGCGGCCAAAGGCGCAGCGATGAGCGCCACCGCGGCTGCACCAAACACGAATGATATACCGATTATCTGGCATTGGCTGGGGTGGTTCGGCGTCCAGTTTCACCGATGAAATTGCCCGATCCACTTGGCAAGATTCCGGTAGTTACGCACATTCGTGACTTGAAGCGTGTTGATGTCAAGTCGGATCGTAGCCATGTCGTTCTGTGAGCCAAGGAGTTGCTGCGTACATTTGTCTTCCTAAGACCGCTTGGCCTCCGACTTACGCTTCAAGTCACGAATGTGCGTAACTACCGGAATCTTGCCAAGTGGATCGGGCAATTTCATCGGTGAAACTGGACGCCGAACCACCCCAG
>CBDIWQ010000148.1:0-23376 GCA_965285965.1 uncultured bacterium
CTGCGAGAAATGGCTCGTCGGCTGACGGCCCATGAACTGGGCTCCAAGCAGACATCCGATGAGCTGGCCTCCGCTACCGTCAATCTCTTTACAACCCTGTTGGCCAGTCTCTCCGTCCTCCTCGGCGAAGCCGGGAGTGTGGCGCTCTTTCGCCGGAGCCTTAGACTTGCGGAATCCATCGTGCCGCTCTACGGGCAGGTGCGTGGTGCGGATGCGGGCAATGTCTTGGACGCGGTGGGCGCCTGCTTGCGGGCGCAGCCGCCGGCTGTGGCAAGTCAGGCGACGGAAGCCTTGCTGACCACCTATATCGAATTATTAGCCACATTCATCGGTGAGCAATTAATCAGGCAGCTCTTGCAGGAGGCCTGGCCCCATCTGCATGCCTCCCCATCACAGGAGAGTGAAGAATGAACGGCAAAGTTCCTATTGTTCAACTGGATACCGGTGTACCCGGCCTTAATGAGGTGCTGGGCGGAGGATTGCCCGAGTTCTCCTTTAATCTGCTGGCGGGTGGCCCGGGAGCCGGGAAGACGACGCTGGTGCACCAGATGTGCTTTGCCCTCGCGACGCAGGAGCGGCCCTCCCTCTACATTACGGTCCTAGGGGAACCGCCGCTGAAATTGTTGCGCTATCAGCAACAGTTCGCGTTCTTCGATTCGGCCAAGATCAACACGAGCCTGCGGTTCCTTTCGATCGAACGCGATGTATTGGAACAGGGGCTGGGACAGGTCATGGAGAAGATTGTGGCGGAAGTGGAGGCGAGCAGTCCCAGCCTGGTCGTGGTGGATTCCTTCCGTTCGGTCGTCCGCGCGTCCATCGAGAAGCATCAGGGGGAGTTGCCCTTGCAGGCGTTCGTGCAGCGGCTCGCGTTGCAGCTGACGTCCTGGCAGGTCACCTCGTTCCTCGTGGGCGAATACTTGGATTCCGAGAAAGAGGACAACCCCATCTTTACCGTGGCTGACGGCATCATCTGGCTCTCGCAGAGCGTCGAGCGTAATTCCATCGTCCGGAAGCTCCAAGTGGTGAAAATGCGCGGCCAAGCGCCGGTGCCCTGTCTGCATACCTTCCGCATTACGGACCAGGGCGTGACGGTGTTCCCCCGCTTGCCGATGCCGAAAGAACTGAGTGAGCATGAGGTCAGGGATATCCACGTGCCGTCTGAACCGGCCGAGCGTCTGTCGACCGGGGTGGAAGGGCTCGATGAGATGATGGATGGCGGGATCCCGGCGGGCTCTTCGGTCCTGATTGCCGGACCGTCCGGGTCGGGAAAGACCATCTTGTCCATGCAGTTTCTCTCGGAGGGGGTGAAGCGGCAGGAGCCGGGGCTCGTGGCCGTCTTTGAAAAACGCCCGTCCGACTATTTTAAGACCAATCCATTGGGCCCCGGGATGGCCCGCCATATCCAGGATGGGTTGATGCAGGTGATCTATCTGCGCCCGCTTGATTTATCCCTTGATGAAACTCTGGAAGAAGTTCGGAACGCGGTCCTGGCGCATGGCGTGAAACGGGTGGTGATCGACTCCCTGTCAGGCTTGGAACTGGCCCTGGCCCCCGCGTTTCGAGAGGATTTCCGGGAGACGCTCCACCGGATGGTGTCCATGCTGACTTCCATGGGGGTGACGTTGTTGTTGACCGTCGAAATGGCGGATTCCTACATCGACCTGCGATTCAGTCCGCACGGAACGGCCTTTCTGACCGACGGCATCATCCTGCAGCGCTACGTCGAACTGGATGGACAACTCCAACGTCTCATGGCCGTGGTCAAGCTGCGCGGCAGTCAACACAGTAAGGAACTGAAATTGTACGACGTCACGAACGCCGGGCTCGTCATGGGACAGGGACTCCATGGATATGAGGGCATCATGAGCGGGACCCCGAAGCGAATGCGTGCGGCACGCAAACGGAAGGAATAAGGATTTCAGCCATTGCACCGTGCAGTGCTGTCTATGGAGGAGCGGTATGGCAGAGGGCCGGCAACCCCACGAATTCGGACGCCCGCAGTCTGAACAGAGCCGCCAACCGGACGATCGCCTCCGGGAGGCGAACGAGCATCTCACGCTGGCCGCACTCCGGGCGCAAGAAGAGGCGGAGGAGTCGACCCGGCGGTACAGTCGTGAAGCCGAGCTCAATGCCACGCTGCTGAAGAAGCAGCAACAGCTGCGCTGGCTGGCTTCCGAGCTGACCCTGGCGGAACAGCGCGAGCGCAAACGACTGGCCGCCGAACTGCATGATTATCTGGCGCAGATGATGGTTTTGGGCCGGCTCAAGATCGGCCAGGCCCGTAAGAAACTGACTACGGCCGATACTCACTTTGCCAGGCTGACCGCCGACATCGATGAAATTTTTTCCAAGTCCCTGGCCTACACCCGGTCGATCATGGCGGAGCTGAGCCCGCCGGTGTTGCAGGAACTAGGCTTGCCCCCCGCCCTCAGATGGCTCGGCGAGCAAATGGTGAAGCATGGGCTTTCGGTGGATGTCCGCTTATCGCAGGGCCAGATGCCGCTGCGGGACGATCAAGCGATGCTGCTCTATCAGTCGGTGCGAGAGTTGTTACTCAATGTGCTGAAACATGCGGCGCCGGATCATGCCGCTGTCACCCTATCCCTCGAGGACGACGAGACGATGAAGGTGACGGTGCAGGACGAAGGCCAGGGATCGAGCCGCCCCTTGTTCGAAGAGAAAACCGCCGGGGAGCATTTTGGCTTGTTCAGTATCCGGGAACGGATGGAGGCGATGGGGGGTTCGATGACAGCCGACAGCGTCGTGGGGCGCGGCACCACCGTGACATTGCGTGTGCCGCTTGCACCGGCCATCTCTTGTGAATCGGCGTGCGCGCCGGCGAGCGAGCGTCCGTTCTCGCGCGTCCGGACGACCCCCCAGGCATCCGGAATACCCCGGCTTCTTCTGGTGGAGGATCATGCGCTGGTCCGCCAGGGGCTCCGTGCGATCCTAGAGGGCTTTTCGGATCTCTCGGTCATCGGAGAGGCGGCCAATGGGGTAGAGGCGGTCTCTATGGCTGCCGATCAGATGCCGGACGTGGTCCTGATGGACATCAATATGCCGCATATGGACGGAATCGAGGCCACGAGGCGGATCAAAGCGGCTCAGCCCAAAACCATCGTGATCGGGCTGTCGGTCAACAACGTACAGCACCTCCAGGAGGCCATGCAGGCGGCCGGCGCAGGCGCCTTTGTGTCGAAGGACGCCGCCGCCGAGCAATTGCATGACGTCATTACCGCGTTAATCCCTTGGCACCAGGACCGCCGTGCTTCCGGGTCGATTCAGGCGGAGCTTCCCTTTTCCTGATCGTCTTCGTCTCCGCAATTTGCCGCGATAAGGGATCTGAAAAGGTTCCACGAGTACCACTGCACGTTGTTTACAGATTTTTTACCGGCCCCTTACCGACTCGGTCTTCGTGGCGACGCCGCCTGTGGTAGATCGGTCTGGGCGAGTTGCCCGCCCCATCTACACAGAGGTGCCCATGAATGAGAAACAAAGCCTGCGGTCCGAAGTGATTGCCCGTCTCATGATGCGCCATGGGTTGAGCGTGGAAGAGGCCGATGCCGCCTGGGAGCAGTACCGGCTTCATCTGCGCGCTATCCGTCTGGGACACGAGTGCGGCAGAGCAGGCATTGAGAGCAACTAGACGGGTTCGCTGCGACGCGGCCGGGCTTACGGCCTGACGGACGGGCCGACCCCCGGGATTTGCAGCGAGATCACGACGGCATGCCCCTGTGAAGTGACCGTCGCTTCAATCTTATCGCCGGTCTTCAGTTTCGCTGCCACGCCTTCTATCTTGGTTTCACCGTTGACGTGCAGGCGTACTTCCCGGCCGGACATTTCCTTCACGACGAGTTCCTCCCCTTCCCAGTACAGCACATCGCCCTTGATGACGCTTGTCGGACCCGCCTGTGGGCTCTCCGCCCATGTCACGGCCGGAAGAAGCCAGAGGACAAGTGCGAGAAGAAATCGCATGGGAACCTCCTTTTGGTTTCAGCCTAAGTCGGACTATGGAGCGATGTCAATCGCTCCCACGCCCGGCTGTCTTGCACGACTAGGGGTCTTCCAGATAGACCCCCGGGTCCAAAGCTTATACAAGGAACCAACCGGGATGTCGTCAATGGAGAACCGTGATGCCGCATCGGAGTTGGTGGGTGCCGCAAAAGAACCGGACGGTGGACAAGAAAGGCGTGGCGGTGGCGCTGGTGTTTCTCGTGGCGCTCGGCGCGCTGGCGGGAGGGCGGGGTGAGAAACGGGACAGAACTGAGGGCTCCATCGATCGAACGTCTGTGTCCGCGTCACTCGATACTCGCCTAGCCGGCACAACCACCCTCGCAAATCAGGGGGCTGCGATGGATCAGCGCCTGAAATCATTTTCTATGCCTCACCTCTCAGGGCCGTTCGAACCAGGGACGCTCTTCCAGGGAAGCCACGCGGCCTATCAGAAAGAAGGTTCCACCGGTCGACTTTGTCTCGGAACGCCCCTCGCGGATTCCGGCCCACCGAAACCCGGTCAGCTTTCCTTACACGAACTGAGCCAGGATTCTAGCATGCTCTGCCCCGGTCACGCGCAGCCATCCACTCCCATTTTATTGACAGAACAATCCTTTGTCCTGCGGTGACTCCGGTACTCAACTCGTTGCATCGCGTCCACCGGAGGGTCCTGTAGGGTTAATCCTTCGTCCCTACATTCTCTTTGTTCGGCTCAATCTCTAAGTTTTGGAATATCCGAAACAACTCGCACGACCTCAGTCGGCACCTGCTTTGCTAGTTGAAAAAATCACAACGGCAACTGCGGACAATTCTCTCGCGCTGCGTGCCTGGGCATGAAGGCCGCTGAGCGAAGTCATCGAGGGCGAGGTTCGTGCGATGAATGGGAGGCGTGCAGCGTTCTCTGTTTTCTTCTTGTTGCTTTCCGGCTTACTAACCGGCTGCGGCGGCGGAGGAGATCCCGCCATCTCCGGGTTTTCGACTCCTGCCGGAGCCGCCGTCTCTTTGTCCTGGGATCCGGTGCAGGACCCTACGGTTTATGCCTATTACGTGCATTATGGGACACAATCGGCCGGTCAGCCGGGAGTCTGCAACTATTCCGATTCCATGTACGTGTCCGGGCCTTCCGCTACGATCGTCGGCTTGGATCCGGACACCCGCTATTACTTTGCGGTCAGCGCGTATAACGGATTGAGCGGGGCCTGCTCCAACGAGGTCTCGACCGTCACGCCTCCTTCTGTGGGGTAGTTCCTGACCCCGGGCTACGGTGACAGAGCGGTGCGAAATGCGCCCCGTATGTCAAGTCGCAATCGGATCAGCGCCGTACGGCAAGGTGATGCCTTAATTCGGCGAGACGGGCCTGTAAGGCGGCATGCTCGAACCCGGCCGCCGATCCGGCTGCTTCGACCGCCGCTTCCGCCTCGCGCCAGCGCTGCTGTTTGACGTATATGCTCGCCAATGTTTCGCTTACATACGCCTTCAGCGGGCCGGGCTGCTGCAGTGCGTGACGGGCCAGGCGTTCCGCCTCCTCCAATTGCCTGCCGGTCGAGAGGTACACCGTCGCCAGATTATTGGCGGCGCCGGCATGGTTCGGGTCGATCTCCAGCGCACGCCGGTAATAAGCCTCGGCTTCTGTCCATTCGTGCTGTTCGATGGCAATATTGCCAAGGGCCACGAGCGCCGGGACATGCCGGGGGTCCTGCGTCACGACGGCTTCATATTCACGGGCCGCCGATCTCGGCTCTCGTTGCTGTAGATAGGTGCCGGCCAATACCAGATGCTCCTCGATGGTCAACGGGTCGTGCCATGTTTTGCCGGTTGGAAGCGCGGTACATGCCGAGCAGAGCAACCAGGCTCCGCCGAGGATCAAGCGAACAATCGTGGAGTAGGGAGACATACCGCTAGGCCTCACTTTTGGGTTGCACCACCAGGGTCCAGAAATTGGTCTTCCGCCAGGCCATTAGAAAGGTGTTGTAGGGAATGCGGCTGTTATATTCTCTCGCGTTATAGGTGATGACATGGCCGGTATCCGGATCGACCCCGACGACAACGACAAAATGCGGAACCGGCAGCCAGTCATATCCGAGATCGAGCAGGGCGATGACGGGGATCTGCCGCCGGATCAAGGCGTAGAGGTCCGCCAGCGACCCGGAGCGCATGTCCGCCTGGAATTGATGGGCCTGGGCGTACGACCACATATCCAAGCCCAGCGTGCCTTTGAGCCTGGGAGAGTAAATCACCTTGGCAATCTCGTCGGGGCTGATCGCATCGCCCCAGTAATTGAGTACCGCCGCAAGAGAGGCCGGGCCGCATTGGTAGGCCAGTTGCGGATAAAACGGCACGTTCTTGATATACATTCCGGAGGGCGCTTCCTCCGGTACATGGATGGGAGGAGCAGACGAACATCCGGCACTCCCCATCCATGCGTACAGGATTGCGGCTGATATGGCCGTGAGACGGTTCACGGGACGGCTCACGCCTGTCGCGCCAGACCGATAATGGCCAACACCACGACAATGGCGCCGATGATGGCCAGGATCAGAATCAGTTCTCCGCCCGGCTGCAGACCGTCCAGGTTCTGCGCGACCTGGTGGAGTTGGTCATCGCTGAGCGCGGCGAGCCGAGCCTGCACTTCCTGTGCAGTCAGACCGATGTCGGCCAACCGCTGAGCCACGAGTTTGGATTCCAGGGTAGATTGAATCGTGCTGAGATCAGCCGATCGAGCCCCGGCCGAGATGGTTCCCGTCCCGACATCCGCGGGAATGATCATCGCCATGCCCTCCGGCGGAAGGCATCCGACGGCGATGAGCCAGACAGCAAAGTATAAGAGAAAGACCCTGATCGCTCCCGTGCGCATATAAACCTCCTAAGGTAAAGGGTGGTAGCCGTGCACTGCGCTGTTACGCACTTGTGCAAGAGCCAGTCCCGCTGGAAGTTCTTCTTCATCCTGGAGTTATCGTGGAGGGTCGGGGGTTTTCCCTTGGAAAAAGTGTCCGCAGAGAGACACCTTTTCTATTCCTATGGAAAATCATTGAGAAACGATCATGGCTTCTCGGGGTCTTTCCAGCGGGATCTCCATGACTTCACTCCGCCGATTTAGGCGGTGAAGGTGGCTCGCAACTGACCCTGGTTCGTACGCGGATTCGCATAAGGACGCGGATCACAGCGGCGGCACGAGGATCATGCCGGAAGAGGCCGAGAGGATGCAGGCATGCAGCAGGGAAGTGACCGGCAGCTCGATTAGCGCACGGGGTGCTTTCGCGTAAAGGAAGCGAATCGCTGAGCGCCTCTGGTCGTCGTGAAGAGCGGCTTTATGAAACGATGCCAGAGGCCTCGGGCCTCGCTGGGCCGGCCCGCTGGTTTGGAAGCGGTGCCGTGAGTTGGCAGGTCTCCAAAATCGCTTAGAGACGTCAGATGCCGATGCAATCTGTGCTCTTCCGCCGTTCTCATCTCGCAGGTCTCGAGCCCGATCCTGCCGCCGGCCGCCCATTGGACGGTACAGATCTCATAGTCGACGCTGCTCTTTCTATCGGGGAGCAGCAGGCGCACATAGAGTTGCGACCCGACCCGCATAGGCTGCGTGGTCTCCACGCTCAAGCCGCGAAGTGATACGTTGACGGTCTTCGCTTCATCGATGAAGTCCGCGGAGGCCACCTGAACCGGGTAGCGGACTCGCCACCGTTTTGCGCGCGTCATAGGCATCAGTCGTCCCTTGGCGTGATCACCGATGCGTCACTCTATCCTTATCGGCGCAGCCGGTCCAATTCCTCCTTGGCGCTAGACCTTTCGAGGTATAGCCGGATCATCGGGCGCCGAGCCTGGAGTGGATTAAATAGGGTATATCTGTGCCCGGTCGCCGAGAGCACCGGAAGGGGGGATCGAGAACGCTCCGAGGGTATACAGGCGGCTCCCACTACTGTCAGTCGACGAGACCTTCTTCCGCGGCATAACGAATCAGGTCGACGATGGTGTGCATGTGCAGCTTATGGAGAAGCCTGGCCCGGTAGGTGCTGACGGTTTTTTCATGGATATGAAGATAGCGGGCTATTTCTTTCCGGGTCATTCCTTTGGTTAACAGGGATAACACCTGAACTTCCCGGTCTGATAATTCCGCCCGCGGTAAGGTCGTCGAGGGTGATTCGACATGCCCGCCTTTTAAGACGGTTTTGATGGCATCCACGAGGTCGAGAGGCGGACGGTCTTTGGAAATATACGCTTTGGCGCCTGCACGCAACGCCCGGGCTGCATATTGCTCTTCGGAGTATAAGCTGAACACGATGATCGGGACGTCCGGGCGGTTTACCTTGGCTTTTTTGAGGATGTCGAGGCCATTTTGCCCGGGCAGGTTCATATCGAGCACCACAAATGCCCAGGGCTGCTTGCAGATTTCATCCAACACGGAAGGGCCGCCCACCGACTCTGTGACGGTGATGTCGGGGAACGATTGTTCCAATAATCCGCTAATGCCCTTCCTCACGATGGGATGATCATCGATGAGTAACGCGTCCCTCATGTGCGCTCCCACGGATACTCAGAAGCCCGGCCGGCTTGGAGCAGGCGTCTCGCGAAGCTTAACATGTCCTGCCATAGGTCTACGCGCCATAGGCCAGGGAAGGATGGCAAAATGTTGCGGTTCTTTTTCAACGAGCTAAAGCCTACACAAAAATGTGCAAACGTATCGAGCGTCCCTTTCGTTAACCTCCACAGAGGTCAAACGTCCTCGTACGGCTGCTTGTCGCCTATGCCTTTTAGAGCCGTGCATCATAACGCGATCTGATACGTTGTCTATAGGCGAAGGCTTACATTTCTGGTTTTCCAACATAAAATTGATGCGCAAGGCATCTGATGTCCACGTCGAATTACCGGGCGTTTGGGCCAATGTATGGGGCCCTGGCCACAGCCCTGGTAAGGACCGTAAGAGCTCAGTCGGGGAAGGAGGAGAGGCTGGAAGGCAGCGGCAGTGACTTGAGCTCAACAAGGGGAGCGCGAGGCAGGGAAGACCTTCCGCAAGGCGACGGCTAGACGGTTTCGGTCAAGCGGGTTTGCCTCTCCACCCGGACCCATTCTCTCACTGGTCACGGGTGGACCTCAGAGCGTATACCCGGAACTGTGGGCCAGTTACTTGCCGACTCCGGATACCGCGGCTCGTTCCTGCTCCAATTGTTCGCGTGACTTTTCAGCCGCCTGGCCCGTGGTTGGCTGATCCTCTTGGGGACCAAGGTGTTGCGCGCTTTCGGGGTATTGGGGATGGTGACGTTCGCGGGTCGCCTGGTCCTTCGGTTGCCCGCCGAAGTCCTGGGATGCCGTCGGGTTCGCCGTGTCCTGTCGTGATGCGCAGGAAGAGGCGGTCACTGCCAGGAACAGAATGGGAATCACGAGAATCCATCGATTGTGTGCCATGGTGCCCTCCATACTAAAATAGTCTTGTGTCACTGATTCCAGCGTCCGTACAGTACAGGGACAGCGGAACCTGCCTCGTATGATGACGAGTAGCACAACCTCAGGGAGAACCCGACTAGGCGAGACCCTTGCCCGCAGGCCGCGTACCAACCTATCGCGAAAGGAACAGCCCATGACAAAGGTGACTGGCAGGTTGATCGTCTCTAGTGCGTTCTTTCTCATGACCGTGCTGGTGGCGCTCCTGATGTCACGGCACGTGTCTTCCGCCGCGAAGGCGCCGCGGGTTGAGTATCGCGTGCTGGAGTCTCTCTCGTTGGACAACAATGCGAAGCTGGAGGCCGAACTCAATCAGTATGGCCAGACAGGGTGGGAGCTGGTCCTCGTGGACATGGGCAACGTGACCAAACCGGCGCCGCGATTTATCTTCAAACGAGTCGAACAGCCATAACGGTCAAAGAGGGCAAGGAGCACGACCCGTCCGTTCACGAATGGACGGGCGTTGAGGCGCCCGCTTGTAGCTGAACCCGTATCACGAAGGCGCGCCCTTGCACCCATTGCACCGTAGCGGAGGGGACACAGAACAGGGCGGAGCGATCCGGTAGGTTCACCCGGAGGGCCAGTTTCATGCCCAACTGCACCGGCGCCTCTCCAACGATGTGCCACCCCGCATCACTGAAACCCAGCACCCGACCATGGGCCTGGAGGCCACCCCCTTCATACGACACCGTCCACGGTTCACGCGTTTCAAAATATCTGTTGTTGTGAAACACAGGTGCGGCCGGGACTCTATTGTGGGGCGCTTCCAACAGGTTGTTCGGCGACATATTCGACATTGCGCGACTCCTTCTGCATTGTCCTCGGTGAGGACTACCGGATTGTGATGCTGTCCAAGACAAAGGATGTTCACCATCAAGCCATCGTTGCTGGTCAACCTACGTCACGTTATCGAGGGGGATCGCGGGGCCGGCGATCCCTACACAGTGCACCGGTTCTCCAGTGCAGTAATACATGACAACGCCTTCCATAAGCGTAGACTAAACGGCACGGGCCCGGCAGACCTAGAGGAGTTACCTCCAAAGGTGGACTGACAGCCCAATTAGTTCAGCTACACTTGCGTCATGGGCCGAGACTACTGCCAGGGGGGCGCCGCGATGAGCGACGATGACACATCGGAAAAGGAGCGGCGAGGACGCCGCCTCGGGTTATCCTGTCGCGTCTTCTTTTTTGGTGAAAATGACTTTGAAGGGGAAGGCACGATGGAGGACATTTCCACCAGCGGATGTCGCTTGTCGACTGCCGAACAGATTGATGTCGGCAAGCTGTTGAAGCTCTCCCTCTTTCTGAAGGATCACGATTGGGCCATGCGGATCGACGAAGCCATCGTCCGGTGGAAGCAAGGCGAGGGATACGGGCTGGAGTTTACCAGCATCCGCCCGGCGCAGCGGGAGCGATTACGGGCGCTCGTGATGAAAGGGAAGATCCGATAAGGATGCTCTTGTGCGTACTAGATTGGGTTCACCGCTTTGAAGCGCGGCTTTTGGCCTGCTCTCCTCGCCATGGGATTCTTGACTCTCCCTTCCTCTAGCGTGACGCCAAGCCGGATTCTGTGCATCTCGGATCACGAGCCTGAACCACCTGCATGTTCGAAGAAGCGATCCCTGGAGTCCTCTGATAGTGATTCAATAGTCAAACTTCTTGAAGTGGAGGAAGGAGCAAGACCAATGACGCGCGCCGCAGACACGAAGGGCAGCGGGAATGTGTTCCGGGATTTAGAATTCCGAGGAACAGTCTGCTGAACTCATTCGGAAAAGCGGCCTTTTCAAGCCGTCCAAGAAGACCTTCAGAGATAGAGCTGGCACAGGTTCACGCAGCGGCTGAGTTAGGATTAACCAAGCCAAGGTGTCAAAGCCATTAGCCGGCCGTATGGCTGGATTCTCCATTGAACGCCTCGTTCGCTTCCTCTCGTTGCTGAGCCACGACGTAGAAGTCAGATCCGAAAGACACCTGCGCTTCACAGTGTGAACTCCATCTGTTCGTCCAGCACGGTAATGTGTGGAATGTGAAGCTGTTGTAGTTCATCTGTAATCAGGCCTCGAAAACGCGGTTTCAGGTGGTAGGCATAAACCGGAAGATCAGGTCGGCCGATTTTTTTGAATTCTTCCCGCATCAGTTCCGGCGTGAGATGTTTAGCCCTGTGTGCAAGCGCGGCCTCATCATTGGGATAGGATACTTCAATAAATGCCGCACGGAGGTTATGCATAGTTGCGGCGGCCCTCCACAAGGTTTCTGTCTGGTAGGTATCCGCACTGTACAGGATCGTAGTTCGCTCGTCGCTGATCAGAAAGCCGACCGTCGGGACGACATGATTGACTCGGATGGCTACGATACTCAGGCCGGATACCCTCCATTCCTGCTGTTCCTTCAGCGGCTGGGGAGTGAACACAGGATGAGCGGGGCTTGGGAGGCGGAAGAAGTCTGGATAGATCGAGTCATTGAATATGTGAGTCTGTAGGCCATCGAGAATCTCCGGGAGACTGACGACCACGAGATGCTGGCCTGACTCGCCGGCTAAATTATCTGCGAGAGTTGGGAGGCCTTTGATGTGATCGAAGTGGAGATGCGAGAGCAAGACATGACTTATTTGCTTTTGCTCTGGCAACGTCAGCAGGGATCCAATCGTGCCGGCATCCAGGAGCACCGTGTCATTGATGAGGAATGCACAGGGCTGGCACTGCACCATTCGGCCATGTTCAGTCACCAGCTGATCGGATCCGTGGCAGCCGAGTATACGGATTTTCACTAAGAACCTTTCGCCGGAACAGGCTCCGGACAACTATTGCTGGGATCTGCACGCTGTTCCCCAGGAACTCTAGCACATACCTGCACAATCACCGCGCAAACTCTGCTTTGTGCGCGTCGAACTTTCCTGCAATTCATTGACTGATTAAGTCCCTCTGTTAGGCTCTCAAGCAAATATCTGAAGGGGAATGTAGTTCATAGGGTCTATACAATTTCATGTGCAGGCGATACGGACTGACTACCTGGTGCGGAATACTGTATCTGTGCATCACCTGGTTGGCGCTTGACGATATGGCAAGGGCCCAGGTGCCGAATGAGACCTATGATTTCAGCATCACCAAAGGCGTTGTGGAGTTTGGCCGCAAACACTATGACCAGGCGGCAGACCTTTTTGAGCGAGCACGACAGGCAGTCCCAAACGATCCTGAGGCGACCGAGTACCTTGGGCAGGCGTTACTGCGCTTAAAGGAATATCACAAAGCCGAATCACTCTTTCACGATCTGACCCTCAGGCAGCCGACTCGTGCCCAAGCCTGGATGGGCCTGGCGATCGCTCAGGGCCAACTCGGGAAGTACCATGAGGCGCTGACTGCGCTAGAACAGGCCCAGAAACTCACCCCCCACAATCCACTGGTCTATTTTTATCAAGGGGTCATGTCCCATGAATTGAAAGCGTTCAACCAATCACCTGCCCTGTTCTCGCGCGCCATGGCGCTCAGTCCGGACCTCACCCCGACCGCTCGCTATTACACAGGGATATCGTATTATCAACGTGGACTACTGGATCAGGCTCAGAAAGAGTTGGAGTCTGCGATCGCATCGGGAGACCCCCAGTCTGAACTGGCCCGTACGGCCAGAGCCATACTGCAACAACGAACAGTAGTTCCAAAAGCGCCGAAACAGTGGGATCTCAATCTCAGCGTCAGTGGGCAGTATGATTCCAACGTCGTGTTGCTTCCGATGGGAATCCAACCGCCGGGCGGGTCAACGGGGATCTCGCAGAAGGATGACTTTCGAACTGCCCTCTACGCACGCGCAGAGTACCGACCGGTCCAAACGCCGATTTGGACCGCCGGAGTCACGTACGGGTTGTACCAAACTTTTCATCAGAACCTGACCGCCTTTGACATCCAGGACCATGCTCCGTCGGTCTTTGTTCAGCGCCAGATCGGAATTGCGACTGCTCGCATACAGTATGCCTTTGATTATGTGCGGGTCGGTCAGGACCCCTTTCTGCTGGCTCATGCCATCCAGCCGATCGTCACCTTCGCCGAGGGGGACCGGTACTTCACCCAGATCCAGCTCCGGTATCAGAATAAGGATTTTAGGGACGACCGCTTTGTCGGGAATTCCTTCAGAGACGGAAACAACTGGCTGGCAGGCGTCACGCAGTACGCCTACTTCGCCACGGGGAAGGGACATGTGCGGCTCGGATATACCTTTGACACCGACCGCACGGGCGGCGGTTCTGTAACCCTCGCGACACCGGGAGTTCAGACGAATGCCGATTGGGCCTACAAGGCGCATCGGCTCTCTGTCGGCTTGGGCGTGCCTGAATTGTGGACGTTGAAAACCAACCTGGCCTTCGATTACTACCGCCTGAACTACGACAATCCCAATTCATTTTCTTCCGGAGGCGCGTCGAAGCGGCGCGATGATGTCTTCTTTTTCACCGCTGCAGTGGGCCGCTCTCTCACCGATTGGCTCTCGATATCAGCGGAGTACAATTACACCAGAGACCAATCCAACCTCTCCGTATTCGACTATAACCGCAGTATCTTCTCACTCACTGCGAGCAGTCAGTTCTAGCCATTTCTGCTTCGTTCCAACCGACGCAATTTGTCGCCCATAGTGACAATAATCGATGCCTGCACCAGTACGCGTGCCACTAAAGAGCTAAACCTTTCGAGGGGCAACCAGGTCGTCGCTCGTTCATGGCTCGTTCATGTATTCAATGGCTTAGAGAAACACGACTTAGGAAGCCCCTGTTGGTACGGTTTCTGCCATTACTGGAATAGGCAGGAGAATTCATACCATGTACACATCGCGGCATGGAGTTACAATGCGTAGTCATAGCGGACGGTTTACTGAATTCGTTATCGCCAGCACCCTCATATTTACTGGTTCTTTAGCGCTTGCCGATGACGGAGCCGGGATCGGATTCTACACGGCCGTCTCAGGGCGAGTGAGCGTCATGCATCCCCATCAGGATCACGTCATCCCCGTCACACTCCATGATCAGGTGCTTTTCAAGGATGTGATACAGACTCAGAGCGAATCCCGCACCAAGGCATTTTTTCAAGATGACAGCATCCTGACAGTGGGAGAACGCAGCCGGGTTGAAATCAATGAATACATTTACAAGCCGGAAGACAACGTCCGGAAAGCAGTCGTTAAGCTCCTGGAAGGCCAGGTACGGGCCCTCGTCAGCAAAGTCTTCAAGGCGAATGGGTCAAGATTTGAGGTCCACACTCCCTCGGCGGTCGCGGCGGCGCGCGGCACCTATTTCACGGTGTGGGTGGAGAATGGACAATCAGGCATCATCAACATCGGAGAAACGGGACGCGTGGATTTCACCTCCGGTGGCACGACTGTCGCCGTGGATCCCGGATATTTCTCTGTGGCCAGCAATGGAGAAGCTCCCTCAGTTCCCATGAAGCATCATGTCGGCGAACATCTGCGGGTAGGCACGAAGAAGTCCACCGACGAGGAAGCTTTCCAAGATCCTCATCGCGATGGGGCTCTCGAAGACTTCAAATTGCAACAAGCAGATTTACTCGGTCTTCCGCAGGCCTTGGCAGCAGTGGAGCGAACCTTCCTCGCTGACGGCATGCTTGCCGAATTGCCTTCTGAGTTGCTTCAGGCGATGAACTTCGACACGCACCTCGTGACGACACTGATCACCATGGTCGGTGCGGACATCGTATTGTCAGGAGGGACTGTCAGTGGCGCCGTTCAGGGTGATAGTACCGAAGCATCGCTTTTAAGCGTGAGCGCCGGAGGGGCCACGGCTCTCACGACGACGGTGGGGCCAGTGAATGTCGGCCCGGTCAGTGTCGGTCCGATCAGCATAGGGCCTATCAGCACCGCGCTCATCAACGTGGGACCGGTCAGTGTGGGGCCGATCGCGGTCGCGCCTGTGACAGTCGCTCCGTCAGTTGTCGCGCCTGTCCTTCCTGTGACGCCTCCGGCGGTGATCAACGGTGCATTGAACTTGCTCGGGCACTAGCCTACTTGAGCAGCCAGTACACCAGTCCCGCCTTCATCGAAGAGCGTGAAGCCTGCATACTTCGCCAGGCGTACAGTGCAAATTCTCTTGTCCCATCGCCATAACGAGGCACAATGGTAACGGTAGGCGGCTAGACCGCCCATCACCCGCCACCGGTGAGGACTCGCGTGCCATTTGCAACAAACCATCCTGATTTCGGACGCCGAATCGGGATCGGCTTGGGCCTGCTCGTCACCCTCGGACTGGCCTTCTTGACATGGCTCGCTCCCAACCCAGTCGTGCGCCTCGACAATATGGCATTGGATTATCAGTTTAGGCTCCGCGGAGAGCGCCCTCCCGGGCAGGAAGTCGTGTTGGTTCTGATCGACGAAAAAAGTCTGAAGGAGATGGGGCGATGGCCATGGCCGAGAGACATGCAGGCGGTTCTGGTTGATCGTATTCGGGCGAGCAGCCCCACCGTGATTGGGCTCGATATCATCTATGCCGAGCCCGACGAATCACGCGCCACGCGGGCCATCAAGGCCTGGCTCGACAGGGAACGCCACCAGGGCACACTAGACCAGGAAACCTTGAAGCTATTGGGTAGGCACCTTGGCACATTGGATCCGGATCGCCTGTTCGCCCAGAGCTTGGCCGAGGCGAGCTCAGTCGTGCTGGCCATGCCGTTTGTTGTGCCGGAAGGTCCCGCACGAGAATCACTCTCAGCCTCGCGGGAGCCGGTCGCCGAACGTCTGAAACGCAGCGAGTTCATGATCGTCAAGCAAACCGGCTCGGCTGAAGGCTCACATCCCTATGAGGCAGCCTCCATGCTGCCTCCCTTAGATATCTTCGTGCAACAGGTCCGCGGACTGGGACATGTGTACCGGTTACCCGACCACGACGGGGTGACCAGGCGTGAAGTGCTGGGGCTACGGTACGGAGACGCCTATTACCCCTCGTTCGCGCTGGAGGTCGCAAGGATCTATCTCGGCAAGACCAGGGAGCACATGGCGCTCGTGCTCGGAGAAGGGGTGCGGCTGGGAGAGATCATGGTACCGACCGATCAGAAGAGCCGCATGCTCATTGACTATGTCGGACGAGATCTGCGGTTTCCCTGGGTATCTGCAACGGATGTGCTTCATGGCCTCGTGCCAGCAGAATTTTTCCGAGGCAAAGCCGTCCTCGTCGGAACAGCGGCCTTTGGGACCTACGATCAGCTCAGCACACCATTCTCGGCGAATTTCTCCGGTGTCGAAAAAAATGCCACCGTCATCGAAAACATTCTGCACAAGCGATTTATGACCGCCGCCTTGTGGTCCGGCCCCGCCGAACTGGGCTTGGTCCTGTCCTTCGGTCTGGCGCTGACGTGGATACTGCCCGGTATGCGGGCATTCGGCGGGACCTGCTTGACTGCAGGTCTCGGCTTGAGCTACGTGGGGACCGTACAAGCGCTCTTTGTCACACAGGTGGCTTGTGTCCCGATCATCATGCCCACGCTGACCATCGGGGCCGTGTTTTTAGTGACGACGGTGTTGAACTTTGTGCTCAAAGAGCGACAGGCTCGCCAGATTCAATCGATGTTTGCAAGTTATGTCAGCCCGCGGATCGTACAAGAACTCTTGAAGTCGCCCTCGAAGGCGACCGTGGGAGGACAGCGCAAGGAACTGACCATGATGTTCGCCGACCTGGTCGGTTTTACCGCGTTCAGCGAGCATCGCTCGGCTGAAGACGTGGTGCACCAACTCAATGAGTACCTCAGCGCAATGACGGATGTGATATTCCGCTGGAACGGAACCCTGGACAAATTTGTCGGAGACGCCATCGTGGTCTTCTGGGGAGCACCACTCGATCAGCCGAATCATGCCCAACTCGCCGTACAATGCGCGCTGGAAATGCGGGTTCGTTTGGAGCAATTACAGGCCAGATGGAAGGAGCAAGGAAAACCGGTTCTCGACAACGGAATCGGTATCAACACGGGAACGGCCCTGGTCGGCAATATCGGCGCTGAAGGAAAGAAGATGGATTACACCATGATCGGCGATCAGGTAAATCTGGCCGCCCGCATTCAGGGGCTGACCAGAACGCTCGGCCACTCCATCCTGCTGACCGAGTTTACAGCGGCGAAGCTGACCGCCGGATTGACACGCCACATGAGGGAGGCGGACGGCGATGGCCTCGATCGTATGTATCTCCGCAAGCTCCAAATGGTCAGGGTGAAGGGCCGCCAGGAACCGGTCGGAACGTATGCCGTCGATTGCCCACCTGCAGCGCCCCAGAGCCAAGAGAACGCGCATGCGGTTTGAATCAGGCATGTGGAGATCGCGGAGGCACTGAGAAACACAAAGACGGTTTCAGCTCAAACGGCCTTCTTGATCAGCGAAGGGTGCTGCGTCGCTTGATAGATCTGCTTTTGCATAAAGACGCCCACGAGACCGGCGTCCAGCTTGCCCTCCTTGGCCTGGCTGTGGAGATAGCCCAGCGCGATATCTGACGAAGTGGCCGTTTTATATGGCCGATCCGACGCGGTCAAGGCATCATAGATATCGCAGATGGTCATCATGCGGGCCTGCAGCGGGATCCGCTCTCCGGATAGTCCATGAGGATAGCCGCTGCCATCCAGCTGCTCATGGTGAGCTCCGGCAATCGCAGGCACCTGTGTGAGTGCTCTGGTCCACGGTATCTTTGAAAGAAACTCAAACGTATGAATGACGTGCCGCTCGACTTCTCTTTGTTCGGCCGGGGTCAGGCTTCCCCGGATCACCGCCAGCGCTTCGGTCTCGGCTTCCGTCAAATAAGGACGCGGCCCCTCATATGAGCAGTATTCCTGCTGACTGATTTCCTTGAGCTTCATCCCCTGAGCGAACGGTCGTGAGTCCGGCTCATTCCATTTCAAGATACACGAGAACATCGCGTCTACTTCGCTGATCCGCTGGGCCAATTGCCGGTCGAGCTCGGCGAAGAGCCGTGGTTTCCTGCCTCCTGTCTCATAGATGTCTAGTTTCCGCCGCAACGTATCGTTTTCCAGCGTTCGTTTGATGAAGTCGAAGCGCGACTTGATCAGCTCCTGCTGCAGCGGGTAGAGCTTTCGGGCCTTCAGCAGGATCGGTTCCCGGATGCCGACCTTTCCGAAGTCATGCAATACAGCGGCATAGCGCAGTTCTTTGATCTGATCGGGACTGAAACGAACGGCGGCATACATTCCGGTTCCATCGCAGCTGACGGCTTCAGCCAACCGGCACGTGAGAAGAGCCACACGCTGGCTGTGCCCGCTGGTCGCTGGATCCCGGCTTTCAATCGCCTGCACGCTGGCTGAAACGAATCCTTCGAACAACGCGTGTATTTCTTCGTAGAGATTGGCGTTTTCGATGGCAATGCCCACCTGATGCCCGAATGCGACGAAGACTTGAAGCGCTTCTTCGTCAAACGATTCCCCATCTTTGCGATTAATCGCCTGGAGCACACCCAACAGGCGTCCATGGGCTGTGACGGGCACGCACACCATATTCCGGGTCACATACCCACTGGCCTGATCCACGTGACGAAAAAACCGGGGGTCATGCTGAACATCATTGACAATGACGGGCTGCTTCGTTCGGCCGACATATCCTGCAATGCCCTGCCCGAGTGTGATTCGCGAGGCACGCACGGCCGACCCCTTATCTCCATGTGCCACATCGAAGTACAACTCCCCCGCGGCTTCGTCCAGTAACAGCAACGAACCGGCTTCCGCATTCAGCAAAACCGTGGCAGCCTCGATCGCGTGTCGGCGGATCGTTGCGGTGTCGAGACTCGAGTTCAGTATTGCGCTGATATCTTGGATCTGTCGAAGGGCAGGTACCTTCATAAATGCTGACCCTGCTGGAGGAGTACGGACGAAGGGCGTGAAAGATCGATGATTGTCCGCATTGGCATGCCGCGATGATTCAGGTCAGCCCCTTATGGGAGCGTCCTTCGCGCCGTCAAGAGCCCGCCGAACCGTACGGACAAGCGCATCGGACGCAAATGGTTTTCGAAGAAAGGGCATATGCGCGCCCTCGAATCCGGCATTCAAGGGCGTCTGGTCTGGATATCCGGATACGAGAAGCACCTTTATCGACGGACGCATCGATATGATCTGCCGGGCTAACTCCCGTCCATTCATGTGAGGCATGATGATGTCTGTCACAAGAAGGTGAATAGGACCCGAGTATTCCTCGCATAGACGCATGGCCTCTTTGCCATGTCCGGCCGTCAGGACGTTATAGCCGCAGGCTTTCAGAATTGCGCACTGAAGATTTCGCACCTGCACCTCGTCCTCCACCACGAGAACCGTTTCCGTCCCGCCCAGAGCAGGAGGCTTCGCATCATGAGATGAGGGTTTCTCGGCCGGCGCCTCGGCACAGGGCAGGTATAGCCTAAAGGTCGTTCCAACGTTAGGCGTGCTGGAGACCAGAATATGACCGTGGCTTTGCTTCACAATCCCATGAACGATCGAGAGTCCCAGTCCAGTTCCTTTGCCGGGCTCCTTGGTCGTAAAGAACGGTTCAAACAATCTAGAAAGCGTGTCTTCACTCATGCCGCATCCGGTATCCGTCACGGCGAGACAGCAATATATGCCGGGTGCCATATCCGGATGATGGCGGGTAAAGCCGTCGTCGAGTACAACGGTGGCGGTCTCGATGGTCAACGTGCCTCCCTGAGGCATCGCATCTCTGGCATTCACGGCCAGATTGATCAGCACTTGCTCCAACTGTCGCGGATCCGCTTTGATCCACTCACTCGTGGCCTTGGCATTGGTGACGACACGGACGTCTTCGCCGATCAAGCGCCGCAAGAGTTTATCCACGTTCGAGACGATCTCGTTGAGTTGCACTGTCCGGAGTTCCAGCACTTGCTTTCGGCTAAAGGCCAGCAATTGTGAGGTCAGGCTCGTGGCCCGCTCAGCGGCCTTCAGCACTTCCTCGACATGGGCCTGCATGGATCCATTCCGGTCAACAGCTCCAGCAATCAGTTCTCCGTAGCCCCGAATGACCGTCAGCAAATTATTAAAATCATGAGCCACTCCTCCAGCAAGCCGTCCTACGGCTTCCATTTTTTGCGCGTGCTGGAGTTGCACGTCCTTCAGGCGCAGTGCTTCAAAGGCCTTCGATTGTTCGATGGCCGCGGCGGCGATGCCACTGATGACAACCAGAGCATCCAAATCTTCCCGGTTGATCTGCCCCCTTGTTTTGTTCAGGATCTCGATGACCCCGATCGGTGCACCCCCGTGTCGCTTGAGCGGGACAACGATCATGTCGTGAGAATGGTACCCCGTGAGCGCATCTGTGCCCGTATAGTGACGAGCGTCCTCTTGTACAGCTGCGATTACCTCCGGATTGCCGGAGGAAAACACTGCCCCTGCAATCCCCCTATCCCAAGGAATTCCTGTGCCTTGCAACGTTGTGGCGGTTTTCCCAATGACATAATGAAACACCAATTGTCTGGACTGAGCGTCTGCAATCAGTACGGAACCGGCATCGGCCCCGATCGCTTCAAGTGCCGCATGCAGAGTTTGACGAATCATGTCGTCGACATGTGTATATTGAAAAAAGGCTTCGCTGATCTGTCGGATGGTTCTTAATGCAGCGGGCATGTTCCTCTCTCGGAATGCGCTCTATCAATCTTGTCCGCAATGGTTTGCGAGCAGTCGGATAACCCCTGTGGGGCTAGTTTATAAGGATCGCGTAAATCTCCGAAGAGATATCAAGTTTCGGACAGGCGTGGCGGTAGATAGGGGAGCGTATGTGCTGGAATGGGGTGTTAAGCCTCACGCTCAGAGACAGGGCGGAGAATGGTATTTTCTTCGGCTGACTGAGCCTATAGTAAAAGCAGGAACAGGGAGGGGAGATTTGAACTGTTGATTCAGTGGTGTAGGAGTCGAACCTACGGCCAACTGGTTAAGATAACCTTTGGTCGTTGTCTAAGTATGCAGTCCCTCTAAACAATGTTTGCTTCTCAGTAGCTTAGGAACTACCTGTCCCTTCGTGCCATCTCTGTTCCGCTTTGCCAGGACACCAGTACTGACACTGAATGGGACCCCCCGTAACCCATAAGTTGTTCCAGAGTCGTACAAGGCAACCTCGTCATTGGCATTTAAGACCTCGTATTGGTCTCTGACGTATTATCCGATGGACACCTCCTTTCATTACTTGGTGTATTCAGGAGAAACACGCGTTATTGATTTGAAAAGGCGACGTACTTTGGAACGCCAGTTGTAAGTTCAAGGCAGAGGAGCCAAAGAATCATCGCCATACACTAGAGGGGTTGATAGCAAACGATGTTAAATTGCTTACTATCATGTTTGATAGCGCGTCAAGATCATGGGCGACTGATAGGTCAGATGATTAGCCTGAGGCGACGCTTTTGCGACAAGAGTAGCGATCTAAAGAAGGCTCGATTCGGAAAGGTGCCGAGCCTGTTTTATTTCCCCCCACTTCAGTACGCCGTTAGTGCGCCAACTCATACCGTACCGCTTTTAGCAACTTCTCCATGCTGAAAGGCTTCTGAAGTGTATGCCGAGCGCCGAGGAGTTTTGCCGCATCTAAGCTATTCGCTCTCCCTTGTTCGCCTGACATGGCGATCACCTTCACGTTCAAAAAGCCACGCGTTAATTCCAAGATCAACTCCAAGCCGTTCATCTCCGACATCGCAATGTCGGTGATGATCAAGTCCGCCGACTGCGTCCGGTACAGTTCTAACCCAACCCGTCCATTTGATGCTTCAAGAACGGTGTACCCCGCCCGTTCCAACACCGTGCGTAACAGCTTGCGTATCGGCTCCTGGTCGTCGATGAGAAGTATGGTCGTCATCCTTTCCTTATCGGATGATTCAGGAGGCCGCTTGAAGTTGAACCTGGCTCACGAACGCGCATCCTTCCGTCTTTTGCACAACCGCGGAAGGGACGTAAAATAGGCGGGAACGATTTGGTTGCAGAGCCCGCAATGCCAAGCGAAGACCTGCAGGGACCTCAGCATCTCCAACGATGTGCCAACCGGTCTACTAAATCCCACCACCGTACCGCTGTATTGAATACCATCAGCTCATACAAGACCGGCCACGGTTCACGCGTTGCAACATATCTGCTCTGTTCTGAAAAGGCATGAGAGCAGCGCCGCTCAACTTAGGCGCGACTAACAGGCTGTTCGGCGACATATTCGATATACTGAGCGACTCCTTCTGCATCGCCTTCGGTCAGGACCAGCGGATTGTTGCTCTGTCCGACGAAGTAAAGCTTAACCGTCAAGCAATCATGCCACCGTTGTTCTTCCACATGCGTCACGTTATCGAGGTTGATGGCACGGCCAGCGATCTTTACAAAGTGCATCGGTCCTCCTCTTGAACAGCAATGTTCGCGATATAAGTAATGAATCAGTCAGATAGCGTAGGCGGTCGGACATTCTCCCAAACCAGCTCTGTGGGCACGGTCCCATCCAAAACTAAACCGCATGACCCGCATTTGGAGATGTGCTGCCACAACAGTCCGGCAGGTCTATTGAAATCTGTGAAGGAATCGTTCTCCATTTGGGTCTGGCACTCAGGACAAATCATCATGTTCGCCTTCACATGCAAAAATGAGATTCGCTAAGCCACCAGGGGCATCACAGCCTCGCCGAGGGTTTGATGAACGACCTCCTCTTGCCGGACCTGAAGTAGTGCATGGCGCTGCCGGTTCGCTGCCATGACCGGATCCATGGCATGGCCGCAGTTCATACACCGCCATGTGGATACCCACATCCCTTCAGACAAGTCCTTCATATCCATGAAGTGATCTTCAAACATTAGGCCCTGACACCGTTCACACCTCATTGAGCCCTCCCTTTGCTTCTGTCGCGCAAACCATTGTCGCTGAGAGAAGTGTAGGCCAGGCTTGGCAGGACCGACAGACCAAGAGGAGGTACTTCGAAAGGGGGGAGGGCGAGAGAACCAAATGCAGTGAGGGAGGTAGAGGCGTATTTCTTTTT
>CBDIWQ010000149.1:0-18067 GCA_965285965.1 uncultured bacterium
GGCGAGCGACACGCCCGCCACTAACAGCGTGCGCTGAGCCGTCAACACATCGAGATAACCGGCTCCCTGGTAGCGCTGCACGGCAAAGCTCAAGGCGGATTGCAAAGTGGCCACTTGCTGTTCTTGCACCACCTGACCGCCGCTGGTACTGGGCCAAGGTCTGGCGAGTGTGACGAGGAATGAATAGAGGGACTATAGGCGTCCCCGATGTTTTAGCTCAACCAGGAATCTCCCGAGCGTGCGTCATTCCGCCACATCGATGGCTGTTCGATGATCACTTCGGCCGGAGCGACCGAGCCCGTTGTTCTTCTCCCCCCCGCCCCTCCGCTATTGCGCGGTAAAGGAGGGCTTCACCGGGAGCACGACGCCCATCTCATTGACATATTGATCCCACAGCTTCGTTAGCGTCTCGAGTTCGTCCGGTCGCTCACGAGCGAGATCGGTGGTTTCCCCCGGGTCGTGCTCGAGGTTGAACAGCTGCCACTCATCTGGACCGACGGGTGGACCGATCCAGGTCGCCTTCCAGGACCCATGGCGGATGCCGCGCCACCCGAATAGCTCGTACCCGAACGCCTGCTCGGCCGGGTGGACCCAGTCCTGGCGCCCCTGCAATAGGCGCACCATCGAGCCACCCTGCAGCGGCAGGACGTCTCGACCGTGAAACGTGGACGGGTGCGTGGTCCCGGCTATCTCCAGGATGGTCGGCATGATATCCCGGACGTCGGCGAGCGCAGGCTCGATTCTCCCGCCCGGTGCCACCAGGGGGCCGCCCACGATCAACGGTGAGCGCATGCCTCCCTCGCTCACGAACGTCTTGAACATCCGAAACGGGGCCATCGAGGCGAGCGCCCAGCCTGGCCCGGTGCTGATCCGGGATCCACGTTTCCCGAGATTCGCCGGCCGGTTGTCGGAGTTCCGCTCCAGCCAGGCGGCCGTCGCCCCTGGGTAAGCGGTCGTCGGTTGTCCGTTTGCGCCGTTGTCCGAAAAGACAAAAACCATCGTGTCCTCGTACCTCCCTAGTTCTTTCAGCGTCCCAATAAGATGGCCGACATGGTCGTCTATCGTCTCCACCATCGCGGCATAGATCTCCATCGCCCGCGCCTGTCGCTTGCGCTCCTCGGGCGACAGTTCCCCCCAGCCGGGAATGAAGCCCGGCCTGGGGGACGGGACCGCATGGCCGGAAACAATGCCAAGACTCTTCATCCGTGCGAGGCGACGCTGGGCCAAGACGTCGTACCCCATGTCATAGGCGCCCGTGTAGCCTGATAGTTTGTCATCCGGCGCATGGAGCGGATCGTGCGGGGCGGTGAAAGGCAGGTAGGCGAAGAACGGCCTATTGTCGCGCTTATCCTTGAGCCATTGGATGAGACGCTCCGTGTAGGAGCGCGACGAGTAGAAGCCGTCCGGAAGATGCACACGCTCGCCATTCTCGCGGTAGATGGGCGTGTAGTTGGGGAAGAGCATCCATTCGTCGGCGAAATGACTCGCGCCGCCCTCCAGCAGCGCGAACGACCGCTCGAAGCCTTTGCGCGAGGGGTCCTGTTCGAGATCCTCACCCAAGTGCCACTTGCCCGCCATCATCGTGGCATACCCGGCGTCGCGGAGGAGTTGCGGCAAGGTGACCGCACGATCGTTCAGGTACCCTTCGTAGCCGGGTTTCCCTCGCTGATTCGGCTGCAACGTCTCGGCCATCGTCCCCAGCCCGACCAGGTGATGATCCATCCCGGTCATCAACATGGCCCTCGTGGGCGAGCAGGTCGGCGACACATAGAAGTTCGTCAACCGGACACCCTCCTGGGCAAGGCGGTCGATGTGGGGCGTCTTGATCTCGCCCCCGAACGCGCCCCAGTCAGAAAATCCCATGTCGTCCATCACGATCATAAGAATGTTCGGTCGCGGCTCGGCCGCGGCACCCGAAGCCATCAGCGGCATCCACAGCACGAAGGCGAGAGCAATGATGCTGGGCATGCATTCCTCCTTTCAGTCAGTACGGACCAGGCGGTTGTGCCTCGCAATCCTCTGGACATCAGAACATCAGCTCGATCTGGGCATACCCATAGTCGGCGTGATCCTGCCCAGGCCCCCCGGGGACCCGCTGCGGGTAGCCGCCGAAGGCGAAGTGCACGAACCCGACCTGCAGGAACGCATTGGCGACCACACCCCACCGGAAGCGCAGCTCCACCGTTTGCCCGAGGAACGGGCCCGAGCGGCCGGTCTGGTCCTGGAGTCCGGATCCGGCCCACGGAGCTTGCGCATCCGCCAGCCACCAGGCACGATGCTGCAACAGCAGGCCCATCCGTTCCGTGGGCTGCACCAGAATGCGATACCCGGGCGAGACGATGTTGCTGCGGTCGAAAGGACCGAAGATCCCGGTAGGGATCAGCTCGAACGAGCGGGCTCCGTAGAGGGAGTCGAATCCCCGGCTTGCATAGTCGAACCGGATCAGCAGCTGCGGCGACCACGCCGTCTCGAACGTATACCCCAGTTCGGCATGCTGGAAGTGCTGAAAGCGGCCGGCCCGGCTCACGTCCCCGAACTGGCAGGCCGACTCGATCTCGTAACGCCAGGGCCCTTCCGCCTCGTTGGGCTTGAACAACCGTACCCCGAGCATGTCGAAGTCCCGATGCGGGCCGGTACTGCGATGGCCGAAGTATTCGAAGGCGGCGGCGTGGCCACCCGGCAGCTCCCGTGATTCCGCATAGAAGCCCCAGAGCGTATTGGCGTCCGCCGGGGCGGCGGGATCGTGGCTCCGCATCTTGATCTCGACCGGCTTCACCAGAAACGCTTCGAGGTGCCACTGCTCCTGCCTGCCCATGCGCCAGTAGGCGCCGTCGAACGCCTGCGTGGTCGTCCGGAAGTTGTTGCGCGCGACCCATCGGCGGCGGGCGATGTCGATGGTCAGCCGCCCGAGGCTCAGGATCGCGGGCCGCCCGGTCCCCAGGAAGTCGGTGGTGGCCGCATCCACATGCAGCTGTTGAACATCGGTCGTGTTCACATGGTTATCGGTGACGAACGAGCCGGCGTCGGTGAGGTGCGCGCGGGAGTCCTGCAGCTCGACCTGCAGTCGCAGCGGCCCGAGCACGTCCTTGATCATCATGAACAGACGGGTCCGCTGTGCAATCTGCTGGTCGGATCCGCGCTCGCCGGCTCGCCATCGTCCCGTGAGGCTCTCGTACCGCGTCAGGTGCTGCCCTCCGAGGACCAGCCACTGTGGGAGCCGCAGCGCTTCCCGAAGCGACTTCACGCCCGGCTCGGTGCGCTCAAGGATTTCGTCGTAGATGCCGTACGCCGGCTCATACATGCCCGCGGTATATTTGAGGCGGCGCTCGCCCTCCTCGTCCTTCCTGGTCATTTCCTGCCCGCGGGCCTGGGCGGTCAGCACGAGGCTCACAAGCAGGAGGACGAGCGCCTGCGGGCGACGGTGTCGATCCAGACAGGGCGGCCCGTTAGTGATCATGACTCCATACGTACAGTCGACTCGATGATACCGTCCTTCCGGCTATCATCCGCCGCCTCGTTAAGCCCGGCTTGTCGAACGGAATCGTTCCTGCGTATCCTTCCACGAGGCTCCAATGAAAAGATCCGGCAGGCTGTCGCCTTCCATGACGACGCGCTTGCCCGTCGTCATGAACCCGTTCACGCGACCGGCGTGATCCATATCTCGGACACTTCCGCTATCACGGCCGTTTTGCCAGGACGCAGCGTGTTCCTGACATCATCCAGAAACTCTGCGCTGATCCCTGCGTCGGCCCTATCCAAGAGGCACCGAGGAAACCACCGGTCACTGCATCCGCCGCCGGGCCGATCGGCCCGAAAACTGCTTTGTCGACGGTTCCTCTCTCCCCCACTCGCCGCCAAGCTCGCGTTTCAATTCGGCTGTCACGACCCTAGACGAACGATCGGCTTGATCGTCACGCCCTTCTCACTGTCTTCGGCCGCCTGGTTGATCTGATCGAGGCTGTAGAATTTGACCAACTTGTCGAACGGAAAGCGTCCCTGCATATACATTTCAACGAGGCTGGGGATAAAGAGATCCGGCAGGCTGTCGCCTTCGATGACCCCGACAATCCGCTTGCCTGTCGTCATAACCCCGTTCACATCGAAGCTGGCTTCGGTCCCCAGCGCCGGCGCCCCGACGATGCCGCAGATCCCGCGGATCGCCAGCGCATCGATCGCCTGGCGCAGCACCGCCGGACGGCCGCTCGATTCGAGCGTGAAGTCGGCGCCGCCTCCGGTGATCTTCCGGACCGCTTCGACCGGATCTGTTTCGCGGCTGTTCACGGTATGGGTGGCTCCGAGGTCCTTGGCCAGCGAGAGCCGTGACGGAACGACGTCCGCCGCAATAATGGTGGTCGCACCGGCGACGCGGGCAGCCATCACGGCACTCAAGCCCACAGCCCCTCCGCCGAAGGTTGCGAAGCTGCTGCCGGGCCTGACCTTCAGGGCGTTCATCACGGCTCCTGCGCCGGTTTGGATGCCACAGCCAAGGGGACCAAGCAGCTCCAGCGGCGCATCAGCCGATACCTTGATCACGTTGCGTTCGTGGGCGAGCGCAAAGGTGCCAAATGACGATTGCCCGAAGAAATGATCGTGAACAGATCCCTGCGCGTCGTGCGTTGCGGTGCTCTTGTCTTCACGCGCGCCGCCGAAATTCAAGGGGTAGAAATGTGCGCAATAGGTCAAGTCGCCATTCAGACAGGGCTTGCAATGGCCGCACCACATGTAGGTGAGCACGACGTGGTCGCCGGGTGCGAGCTTCTTGACTGCGCCGCCGACTCGTTCGACGACTCCGGATCCTTCGTGGCCGAGCACGACCGGCATCGGCACCGTATAGAGCTGGTCGCGCGCCACCATATCGGTGTGGCACATTCCGGTCGCCAGTATTCGAACGAGCACCTCGTCCGGACGCGGCTCTTCCAAGGTGAGCGTCTCGATCTGAAACGGTCCGCCTTTCTTGCGGACCACCGCCGCTGTGATCTCTTTGGTTTTAGTATTACGACCGTTCGTCATGTGTTGGCTCCTTCAATGTGCGACGGTCATCGCAATCCCCGGACGGACTCACGCACGAATTTGGGATGCCGATTGTCCTGGCGCCAGCATCATTTCGTTGCAGGTTCTTTCTTCGACAGATATTCAACAAGCTGTTCCAGCTCGGCATCGTCGATTTCCGTCGATCGGAAGGCGGGCATGACGAGATGCCCGTACTGTAACTAGAGATCGACCACGAATGAGACAAATCGTTCCGCCGGTTGCACCCGTCCGCCCATACGCGAGCGATGCACGAATGCGCGACTCGAACAGGATTCCTGAACGGGGCTCATCCCAAGAGCTGAGGTGGCCACGGCATAGCCGACGGATTCCACCCAGTCGTCGGATCGCCACGTGGCGGTCTCCCGTTCACATGTCTGCGGCGGGAGCGGGGTCCATCCTTCCGTTGTTCCCACATCGAGCAACCTGCACCCGTCCGACAGCGGGAGACCTGAACAATGGAGATGCATCGCATCCGATCCCGTCAACCGATAGGACGAGAATCCCGGTGCCGTCCAACCGGCCGCAGCGCTTCCTCCCACCGGTTCCTGGAGGAACTCCTCTGTGATTGAAAAACAGCCGTGCCGCCCGGTGAGCAGAGAAGCCAGGAGCCCTCCCGCACTTCGGGCCGGTGAGGCGGTTAGCCACATATGGCGAAGCGGACAGGACCCATCCGTCGAACCGGCATGGGTGCCCCGGAAAAGCAGCCGACCGCCCGCACTCCGCGTCAATTCCTGGAACACCGCCGCACTCGCATCGTCCATGACGGCAATCCAACGCGATCCTTGCGACTCATCCAACAGTTGGACCACTGCGCCTGAGTCCATCAGCAGCCCGCCTTGCAGCTTCAAGGTCTGAAGCCCTTCATACGTCATGCCGGTACAGGCTGCCCGTGCGCCGCACTCGAACCCGTCGTCCGCACCGGTGCCGCCCAACAGCAGTACGCAGTGGTGGGGTCTTCGCACGAGTGAGCCAGCGAACGCCCATGGGGGAGTGCCAAGGGCCAGGAGAGCCCCGCCCGCCAACATCCCCTTCATCAAACTGCGTCGATCCATATCCATGGAACGGTCCCTCCTTACTCCTCGACTCATACTCGGTCAGCGCTTTCAGTGATCGTTCGCTCGACTTGGGATGCGAGAAAGACAGGCATGGCCCGGCTTCCATTTCGTGTGAGCACTCCTGAATGGCTGCGCCAAGCTGGCACACGGCACGCAACAACCCCGGCATCGCAGACGCATACCGAGGCTCCCTGTACCTCGCTATAATCGGATGCCCGACTTCCCTGGCGCGAGGATACCGTTGGGATCCAGCGCTGCTTTCAATGTACGATTAATCGACCGTTGCACCGGATCGTAGGTGTTCGCAACCTTGTCCATAAAGGCCGTGTTCGTGCGATACGTTCCATATCCCTGGGCCGAAAACTCCGTGATCAGCTCATCGAAACACTGATAGGCCGCTTTGGTCATTTCCGGATCCGTCCGGTCATAGACCATGTCGAGAATGTGGTGCATGTCCCGCATGCCGACGATGAATTCACCGGTGTAATCCAGCCCGTGCCGGCCCAGGATGTCCTTCGCGAGCTTCATCTGCTTCAATGTCTCGCTGCCCCGCGCCGGACACACGGGCGCGAACCAGAGAGAGCCGCCGCCCCCGCGCCAGTTGTAGAGATTGAATTCTCTCATATCCATTCCCCCGCGCATGAGGACCGCCCGGTATCCGAACTGAGGATCGTCGCCGACATCCTCTTGCGTCAAAAACTTCGCCTTGCCCGACTTGCCGAAGGCGTCGGTCACAATCTTCCAATTCACCTCCACCTGTTCCTTTGTGCCATACAGCGCGGCCGTGACGTTCCAGATGCCCATGTGATGATCCTTGACCAGCCGGCGGACGGCTTCATCCGAAATGGACCCCGGCCCGGAGACGTAGTCGCTCCGTTTGGCCTTCAGCGGCGCTTCGTACAGCGCATGAGCGATCACCCCTGAGTTGGGAATGACTCCATTGAGGCGCAGCGGCCTCATGATCTCCACGATTTCCACGACGTCTTCTTCGTGTTGATATTGAATCATGAACGGCTTGTACACCGGCGGCGCCGGCTGAAGCCAAAAACCAAATTTGGTCACGATCCCGTAGTTGGACTGCGTAAAAATCCCGTCGAGATACGGCCCGTAGCCCCACTTGAAGATTTGCCAGGTATTGGATTTCGGCAAGCCTCCCATCGCCGTGCGGAGCACCTCGCCGTTGGCCAGCACCACCTCCATGCCGCAGGCATTGAGAAAATGCTCGCCGTAGGGCGTATATCCGACGCCGCGGTCCAACGTATTGCCGGTCGGACCGGCAATGGCCGACGGCGCCGGAACGGACAGCCACAAAGGCAGCTGATGTTCCTGAATGTAGTCGTAGAGTTGTCTATAGGTGACCCCCGGTTCGACCAGGGCATAGCAGAGATCGCCGTCCACCTCCAGAATGCGGTTCATCCGCTTCAAATCGAGCACCACCTGACCACGCTCGGCCGGCGCCGCGGAGCCATAGCCCAGATTCTTGCCGGTTGAAATGGTCCAGACCGGCACCTTGTGCTTATTGCAGATGCCCACAATCTTTTGGATCTGTTCTACGGTCGTCGCCAAAATCGCGGCCGACGGCACGTGCCTCGCCTCGGGCACCGGCATCATCGTCTTAATATAGGGTGCAAGCTGTTCGGCGCTGGTGAGCACATTGGCCTCGCCCAAAAGGCCACGAAAGTCATTCACCGCCGTATCGAACGTTTTCTCCGACACACCCTTCGGCAGCGCAATATACGTTGTGGCCATGCTTGCTCCTCCCGGTTTCCACTAGAAAGCCATAACGGATGAGACACACTGGTGCGCGAACGCGCGCCTCGCGCAGGATGCTCGAACAGCCCTTGTTCGCAGAGCAGAGGCTGGTCGATCCACGTCCATTGAGGCCCTTACTTGGCGGCTGCCGTTTTCGACACATACTCGGACAGCTTCTCCAGCGATGCGTCATCGATCTCGCTTGCACGGAAGGCCGGCATGGCCCGCATGCCGTTTCGCACAATCAAGCGGATGTACAAGGGATCGTGCCCACGACCCAGAATGACAGGACCGGTCGACGTGTCGTGACACAAGGCGCAGACCTTCGCATAGATCTCGCCTCCATCCGTCCATGTGAAAGCCGGGGCAGGGGCTTCTTTGGGGGCGGCCCACGTCACACCTGCGACAAGCCCGCTGGTGACCGCTCCGACCATGATGAGGGCCGTGGGAACGCTTGCCGACATGTTCTTCCTCATACCGCCTCCTCTTCGGGTGGCCGTTCCATAGTCATTAGATCCACATCAGGTCCTCGCCCCTTTTAATATTCTCGTCCAGTCACCCAGCGCCTCCGGCAGTTGGCGGATTTTGTGAGTCGTTGTCGTGTCCTTCAGATTGCCTTAGAGGTGCTTGGACGCGAGAGGTCGTGCGCCTGTTCGGCGCTACTTCCTGAGCGTCAGCACATACGCGAGTACATCCTGGATTTCTGCTTCATTGAGCTGCTTTTTCCACGCCACCATGGACGTTTTGGGCACGCCGTTTTCTATGATTGCCTGCAACTCCTCCGGGGATTTCTTCTTGCTCGCGGCGCTGGAGAAATCACCCGCCGGGGGCTTCAGCGCCTTCCCGACCGGCCCGTCACCTTTGCCTTCCGGTCCGTGGCATGAGACGCACTTCGATTGGAAGATGGGCTTGCCTTTCTCCGCGTCTCCGCCGGCGGCGAACACCCATGAATCCGTTGTCGACACCATCCATGCCGTAGCGACGAAAGCCAATACAAAGACGCCTCGGACCATCCGTGTCATCATTGTCCTCCTCCGTTGATGTGGCGGTGCTGCATCGTTTCAATATGAATTCCAATAACGGATCGCGTACTGAATGCCCCAAAGAATAAGGCTCAGCGATATGAGCTTGAGCCAATTCGGAATATATCCCGGCCGCTCTCGTATCCCGGCCGGCTCGTAAAGATACATTTCTCTTTCGCCGGTCTCCGCCGGCGGCTGGGTACCAGACACGGTCCGATCGCTTGGGTGATGGTCGGGTGCCATACTCTCTCAGCCCTGCGCCGCCGCCGCCGATCCGAACGACCTGATCAGTCCCGCTACAAGCGCCATTCGGCCAATCTGCTCTAGGCCGCCTTCTTCAGGCTGCCATGGGGATCAATGACAAATTTCTTGGCGGCCCCTTTGTCAAAGTCCTTGTAGCCCTGGGGAGCTTGGTCCAGCGTGATGACCTGGATGTTGACGGCTTTTGCAATCTGGATCCGGTCGTGGAGGATGGCCATCATCAAGCCGCGGTTGTACTTCATGACCGGCGCCTGGCCCGTGAAGAATGCGTGCGACTTGGCCCATCCAAGGCCGAAGCGAAGGATGAGATTGCCGGTTTTCGCGCCGCTGTCTTTGGCTCCTGGATCCTCAGTGACATAGAGACCTGGAATGCCGATCGCGCCGGCTGCACGCGTCGCGTCCATCAACTGGTTCAGCACGACGGCGGGTTGATCCGCCCCTCCGTGCCCCTTCGCTTCATACCCCACGCAATCGACGGCACAGTCCACTTCAGGCACTCCGAGGATCTGCTCGATATGCTCCGTGATGGTTCCGCCGTCCGACAGATCGATCGTTTCGCATCCAAACGAGCGCGCCTGTACAAGACGCTCCTTGTTGAAGTCGGTGACGATGACCACGGCGGCGCCCAGAAGGAGCGCCGCGGCTGCCGCGGCAAGCCCCACCGGCCCGGCGCCGGAAATCAGCACAGTGGAGCCGGTCGTCACACCGGCCGTGATGCAGCCGTGATACCCCGTGGGCAGGATGTCGCTCAAGCAGGTCAGGTCACGAATCTTTGCCATCGCCTGAGCCTTATCCGGGAACCTGAGGAGATTGAAATCGGCATAGGGGACCATGACGTAATCGGCTTGCCCGCCGATCCATCCGCCCATATCGACATACCCATACGCGCCTCCGGGCTGCGAAGGATTCACATTCAGACACACGCCCGTGTAGCGCTCCTTACAGTTCCGACATCGACCGCAAGCGATGTTGAACGGGACCGACACGAGGTCCCCGACTGTGATGAACTCCACATCGCGTCCGGCCTCAATGACCTCACCCGTAATTTCATGACCTAAAATAAGGCCTATGGGCGCCGTGGTCCGACCTCTCACCATATGTTGGTCGCTTCCACAAATGTTGGTGGAGACGATCTTCAGGATCACGCCGTGATCGCATTTTCTCCCGCCAGGCCCCATCAACTTTGGAAAGTCGATGGCTTTCACCTCGACCTTTCCAGGCCCCATATAGGCGACGCCATGATTGCTGGCCATGCTGTATTCCTCCTTCCTCACACGTCATTTGAAGGCCGCGGCCCCGGCCTCCGCCACGGCATGGTCCTGTTCGCCCGAACCGCCGCTCACGCCGACGGCGCCGACCACCTTCCCGTCTCGTTTGAGCGGGATGCCGCCGGCAAAGATCATCACGCGACCGTCATTGGACGCATGAATCCCGAAGAACTGGCCGCCCGGCTGAGCGTGTTCCGCCAGGTCTTTCGTGGCAATATCGAAGGCCCGCGAAGTGAAGGCCTTTTTAATGGAAATATCGATACTGCCGATCCAGGCCCCATCCATCCGCACGTGAGCGACTAAGTTGCCTCCCGCGTCCGCGACCGCGATGTTCATCGGCTGACCGATTTCCGCGGATTTTGTCTCGGCAGCGGCGATCACTCTTTTTGCATCGTTCAGTGTGATCATGTAGACCCTCCATGTCGTAGACCGTCCCTCAGTGTTCGCGCATGGCCGTACCGGCTAGAGGCTCTTCGCGGGATTCATCGGCCTTAACGGGATTCTTGCCCTCCCCGCCGGCCGACAGGGCAGCCCAGATTTTCGCGCGCGCGATCGGTTGGTCCTCTTCCTTGATTCCGGCGGCTACGAGCTCCGCCTCATGGGCGTCGGCGCGTAGCGACTGGACGTAATGCGCCACGTTCCAGACTTCATCCGCCTTGAGGGCCTCGAACGGCGGCATCGGGGTCGCGCCGATACCCGCCACGATGATTTGATACAAGCGCCGGCCGCCATGGCCCAGTTTGACCCCGCCCGGCGAACCGGCCGGAAGCGACAGATGGGCCGGCTTGATTGGCTCACCCCAGTCGTCGAAGAGCATGCCCGGCTGGGCCAAGGAACCATCCGCCTTTCCCAAGTCGCCATGGCACAGGGCACAGTTCGCCTGGAACAGCAGCTTGCCGTTTTCGAGCGATGGCGGCGTGACCGGCGGCTCTGCCGGGACGGAGATCGGGTGGCCTGCCGGTTCTTGTTTCCATCTCTCGGAAAAGGTCTTCAGATAATCAATGACGGCCCAGCGTTCCCGATCCGAGATTTCCTGCATCGACGGCATCGAGGTGCCCCACAAACCGTGGCTCACGATGAGGTACAGGTCCGCATCTGTGGGGAGCGAATCCTTTCCTACGGTCGATCGGAATTTGAATAGCCCCGTGGTGAAATCGCGCGGCTTCGGATTCAGAAACATCGCGGATGGTCCCTTCCCGTCGCCCTTCGTGCCATGGCAGCCGGCGCACCGCCGCTTGTAGGTCTCTTTCCCGAGACTCAGCAGTTCCTCTCGACCGCCGGGCGTCGTAGGAGGTGCCGGTGCGCTGCCGATTCCGGCGGCAACAGGGGTCGCTCGCCAATCCCCGATCGAAGTCCCGATCCGTTGCAAGTAGGCCAGCAACGCCTTCCCGTCTTCGGTCAGTGGCGGCGGGGCGTCTTCTTGCGCTTCTTCGAAATACCAGGTGAACCGCGGCATGATGGAATCCGGCACGACGTCCTGTGGGTTCCAGAGATGCGCGATATGCCAGTCGTCTCCGTACTTCCTTCCCACACGTGTCAGGTCGGGTCCAATGCGGCGCGTACTGAACATATGGGGGCGATCATAGGCATATTCTCCAACCTGAGATACCGGTCCCCAGCGCAGCGATTCCCCCGTCACCGGACGGATGTATTGCGAATGGCATTGCCAACAGCCGTCTCGGATGTAGACGTGCCGGCCGCGCTCCTCTAGCGGTGAGTACTGATTCACATTCACGGACAGGCCGGTCACCGCATCGGTCACCGTGGTGGAGCGTGTCGAGTCCTGGAGCCACGGAAGGGCGCCGAGAATAACAAACGAGCCGACAAAGAAGATGACGCCGGCCACGATGCCGACGGTCGAGGGATATTCCAGCCAATTCTTGCTGCTGGTCGGCTGGGTGATCTGAGGCAAGGGTTCACGGTCCTCGCTTATGACCGGCTCTCCCTGGCGCACCGTCATATAGAAGTTGTACGCCATGAACCCGAGCGCCACATCCATGACGGTGCCGACGATTGTTCGGGCCACCCACCAGGGCTGCATGGCCTTCACCGAATCGACGAAGTCCGCGCCGTTCTCCAGCATGGTCCCCTGGATAAACCCCTGCGCCGTGAGTCCGAGGACCATCGCCGTGAACCCCGTGATTGTCAGCCAAAGGTGCCAACTCGCGAGCCGATCGCTCCAGAGTTGCCGGCCGGTCAGCCGAGGCCAGACGTAATACAAGCCACCCACCACCCACATGATCATGGAGCCGAAGACGGTCAGATGGGCATGGCCCACGACGAAATCGTTGAAATGAGTCAGTTGCTGCAATCGGTGCAGGGTCTCGATGGAGCCTTGGAAGCTGCCGATCAAATAATAAACAACGCCGACCATGAGGAATTTCGCGGCATAATTGTCCGCGCCGCCTCCGCCCAGCACGGCGCCCCATCGTCCCAGCATGGTGCCGAAAAAATTGACGATGACAGTGAAGACCGGGATGATCATCCACATGCTGTGGACGACGGCGACCGTCTGCGTCCAATGCGGAATTGGACTGTACAGGTAATGATGCGTGCCGGTCATCGGATAGAAAAGAGCCAGCGACCAGAACCCCAAGAGGGACAGCTTGTGACTATAGAGGGCGTTCTTGGCGCTGAGGGGCAAAAAATAATAAATCGTTGCCAGCCCGGCCGGCGTGATCCAGAGGCCCACCAGATTGTGCATGTACAAGCCGTGGATCGCCGCGCTGTTCACGCCGCTGACCGGGCCATAGGGCAGCAGGACGGCGCCCAGCGGCAGATTGAAGATGGTCCAGATGCCTGCGGCCAGCGTGTACCACAAAGACACGTAGAACCGGGTCGCGCGGCGCCGCCAAATCGTCCCGATGACCTGAACCGCCACGGTCGCGACGACGATGAATCGCATCAGGTTCAGCGGCCACTCGTATTCGGCGTACTCCACCCCCACCATATAGCCCATGAAGAGGGTTAAGGAGCCGAGTACGAGGAAGGCATTCCAGACCCAGAGGAGCCACCATCCCCACTCGACCTTGTACAACGGCGTGCCGCACAGGCGCGGCACAAAGTAGTAGAGCAACGCGATGAATGCCGTGGTGAACGAGCCGAACAGCACGCCGCCCAAATGCACGGAACGCAACCGGCCGAACGTGAACCAGGGGATACCGCCCAGGAATTCAGGATTATGGAACTGAATCGAAACGAGGATGCCGATGAACGGAAACAGCGTCAGCCAGAGCAGCGCCCATTTCGCCCAGGCTCTCACCAACGCGGTATCGACGAGCTGAGCGCTGCTCATGAGACCTCAGCAGTAGTTACGGTGATTTGCCTATGCTAAGAACGCCGACGCCGAATATTAAACGAGTAATTACCCCAGGATCGGGCGGATGGACAACAGCTGGCATACCGAGGATCGCTCACTCTCGCCACGACAAAGCCGGCAATGGGTACCCGGCGCCAAGCAGGGTGCGACGCCGGGTGTGTAGACAGCCACTTCACGGGCATGGGGTTCAGCCCGAAGTCAAATCGGCGGAGGCCCTGGTGGCGATGGTCTTGCAGCACCACGGGCCTCCCGCTCGTTGGCTCGCCCCGGGTCTTTGCAAAACGGTCAGCCACCGCCAATCTCGCCGGTGGTTTCGACGACGAGGAATTCATTCTTCATGTTGTCATGGATGTCGCACCAGAATGGATATTGAATGGTCTGCCGGCCTGCGCCATGCCCCTTGGTGAAATACAACGTCACCGTCTTCCCTGGCTCGACATGAAAGGACTTGGTGCCCTTCTTCGTCCTCACTTCTTCGGCCTCCCCTTCTTTGGTGACTTCCACTTCCTTAAAGAGGTTGGAACTGAATCCGTGCGTCACATTGTCCTGGTTGCGAAGGACAATGGCCGTCAGAGAGCCTGGCAGCGAGTAGCCTTCGACCGTGAACTCCTTGTCTTTCATCGTCACTTCGATCTTCATTTCTTGTTGGGGAGACTGGGCGATCTCCTCCTGCATATCCTTGACCAGCGCTTGAACGTCCGGCGACATGTCCTTGAAATTGCGAGTGGTGGCCGTCGGAAGCAGCTCCTCGCTGGTTCTCATCACACGGACTTCTCCGCTCTTCGGATCGATTTTCAAATCCCTCCATGAGACAGGAATCAAGGCAATGGTTTTGTTGGGCGTTATATATTTGATCACGCCGGCTTCAATCATCCCGGTGCCCGTATCCATGATCACATTGTCGAGCGTCCCCAATTTGTTGCCTTGCTTGTCCTTCACCGTGTGACCCACCAGCGAGTGCTTCTGGTTCGCTTCCAGCGGTCCGCGCGGAACCGGCAAGATCCGATATTGCTTGGGGAGCGGCGCGTCACTGCCGGCCGCATCCGGATTGCTCTGCGCGTACGCTGGACCTACGCAAAGAACGGCGCTCAACATCAGCAGGCTGATGCTGTGTCTTGTGGTCATCTGACTCATAAGGCTCCTCTTGGACCCATCGGGTCCGCCGTGAGTGGTATTGTCATCGCCTTCTTCGATGGCCGATTTCCCCTCCCGCTTCCAGACCTCTGGCCATGAAGGTTCAGAAGAGGTCGGTGGTTAGAGCAGTGATCCTGCGGTACTCTCCGGCTTCCGGAAGACGGTGTCGACCCAGAAATACCCTTGAGTCCTTGACTTCGTGCGAGCATGTGCCGGCCGTGCCGTTGCGATTGAGCGGCTTGCCGGAGCACAGATTTCTTGTGGCGGGAAAGGAAGAGTTATTGAAGGGAGCGCGCGAAGAACGCGGTATGGCTGGCAGCACTGCGGACCTTAGAGTAAGGGAGAAAGCAGCCTTGCGGCCGAGTCCCTGAACCGGAGCGCCACATTGCGCCGGTGATACGCGCTTAAGTCGAATTCTGTACAGTCGGCCAGGTCCCGCTTGAAATCCTCTTCCAGCTCTTTCGTAAGCCGGGTGTCGTACAGCACCGCGTTGAGTTCATAATTGATGCTGAAGCTGCGGACATCAATATTGGCCGAGCCAATCGAACAGATCTCGGAATCGATACTAATCGTCTTGGCGTGCAGATAGCCCTTCTGATAGAGAAATACGCGGGCGCCGCTCCCGACGATATCGGCCATGAAGGTGTTCCCCGCCCAATCCGGAACCTGGTTGCCCGATGGCCGGGCACTCACCATGACCTTGACGTCGATTCCCGACAGCGCGGCCGACGTCAACGCTTCGGCCATCACGGCATCGGGGATGAAGAAGGGGGACTGCAGATACACGTGGTGCTGCGCCGAGACGATCATCAGTGAATAGAGCTGCCTGATCGCCGCCCATTTCGAATCCGGTCCGGAGGCCAAGATCTGGACCGGCACGTCGAACCGGCCCGATTCCAGTGGTGCCGCCGGAAAATAGGCCTTGGAAAACAAGTTCTCCCTCACGGCATTGTACCAATCGACCATGAACACGGCCTGCAACAGCGTCGCGCCTTCGCCTTCCACGCGCAGTTGCGTGTCTCGCCAGAAGTCGAATCCCAGTCCGCCGTCGATGTGCTCCTGTCCGATATTCATCCCGCCGGTATAGCCGATGATGCCGTCGATCACGGCAATCTTCCGATGGTTGCGATAACTGATGGTATGGAGATGATAGAAAGGGGTCGTCGGCGCCATCTGGACGCCTGCAGCCTTCATCTCCTTGATATAGGCGCGGCTCAGGTGCCCGTACGACCCCAAGGGATCATAGAGTAAGCGCACTTCGATGCCCGCCCGTACCTTAGCGGTCAGGATAGCCTTCAAGGATTCTGTGAGCGAGTCCGCTCCCCAGATGAAGTACTGAAGATGAATCGAATGACGCGCGGCCGTCATATCCTTGATGAGGCTGGGATAAAATCTGTCTGCATTCTGTTGGATCTCCACCCGGTTCAGTTTCGTCAGCGCGGAATACGAGTTGCGCCTCACCAGTCGCATCAGCCTCTTGCGGGCGGCACTGGCCCCTTCGAGCCGGACGATTTCCGCATCCTGGTTGGACATCATCGGCGAAAGAATGGGAAGCGCATCCGCCTTCAGATCCTGGCGGAGCAGCCGGCTTTGTTTACTGAAGGCTTTCACATCCCGGCCGAAGAGAAGATAAACGGCCAACCCGATGCCTGGCGCGAAGATGAAGGCCAGCATCCAGGCCAGCGTGGCTTGAGGCCGCCGGTTCTCCAGGATGATGAACACCCCCATCACGAGGGCATAGAGGGCCAGTGCAGCAGTAAGGGTTGTGTTCAGATAGTCCATGCTGCAGTCTTCCCGGGCAGACGCCATCGCTTCGGTCCAGCGAAGAGCGGCAATGGCGGGCGGACGTCTTGAGATAGCGTTGCGCGATTCGGATGGCGCCAGGACAGCCTGGGGCCGTCGACCCGCCTGACACGCCAATCGATAAGGTCCAGCTTGGAGTGACAGATCACACCACCATCCCCCGCTCTCCGAGGATAAAACCCCAGAGACGACTCTCGTATCTTCTCTGCCGAAAATCGGTAGTGTCGATGCTGGAATACCCTTGAGGCGTTCCGTTTATGCGCCCGATCGCACGGACAGGCCGTTGCCTATTTCCTCATGCCGCCGTGGTGCAAGCCCTTATTATGGTTTACACTGAGTGTGATGTTTCGCCATCCGCTCTCGCCGTAAAGTGAGCCTCGCGGACCACGTTCGGGCGGATTAAGACCATGACGCATGCCCGACCCCATAGGCTTCGTCCTGCGATAAGCCAGCGGGATCATGCCATTGGAAGTCCCGACGCCAATATCACGCTGGTTGAGTACGGCAGCTATGCCTGCCGGCACTGCCATGCCGCACACGACGTCATCACAAATCTTCAACGCCGCTTCGGCGACGAGATGCGCTACGTCTTCCGGCACCGCCCTCTTCGGGACAGCGGTGTCGCCGAGTCCGCCGCCGTACTTGCCGAATATGCCTTTGAAACAACCGGCACATTTTGGCCGATCCATGCGGCTCTCATGACACGCGGACCGGCCTTCACATCAGACGACCTCGAACAGATCGCCTCGGAGTTCGGGATACCCCCGCTTCAGGAGCGGTCGTCAGTCGCCCAGGAGGCCGCCGTCCAACGGGTTCAAGAAGATACTGACAGTGCGGTTCACAGCGGCGCCGCCGTCACACCGACGTTTTTCATCAACGGACGTCGCTACGAAGGGCCCTGGGATGAAACGTCGATGGCGGAAGCCCTGGAGCGCACGCTGGGCCACCGCATTCAGACCGCGACGCTGGACTTTGTCCGCTGGGGTCCCTCCGCGGGGCTGCTGCTCCTGCTCATGTCTGTTGCGGCCGTCGTGCTGGCAAACTCCCGGATCGGCCCGTGGTTTGGCTCCTGGTGGACCACCTCATTGGGGTTCACGTTCGAAGGGAAGACCTTCTCCCTTCCGCTCACCCAGTGGGTCAATGATGGGCTCTTGAGCCTCTTCTTCCTGGTGGTTGGGCTCGAAATCAAACGGGAATTTACCATCGGCCGTCTCTCCACGCTGCGCGCGGGCGCCCTGCCGGTGATTGCGGCCTTCGGCGGCATCGTGCTCCCCGCCTGCATCTACCTCCTGACCATTAGAGAGGGGCCCTTGCTGGCCGGGTGGGGTATTCCTATCGGCACCGATACCGCGTTTGCCGTGGCGATCATGGTCATGCTAAGTCGGATCGTAGCCATGTCGTTCTGTGAGCCAAGGAGTTGCT
>CBDIWQ010000150.1:0-5901 GCA_965285965.1 uncultured bacterium
GTCGCCTGACCACGGTCCGCTCGGCCACTGTGAGCCCTGGTGTATAGCTGTGAGCCATAAAATAGTTTTGAGTGTTAAGTTTTGAGTTTTGAGTTGTTGGATTCAGTAACTAACAACTCAAAATTAAAAACTAACCACTTCCCGTCGGATACAATCCGACGGCATTGAACCAGCGTCTCAGCGCCGTCACTCTCGCTTCTTGATCCGCAGGCAATTGCAGCGGGCGCCCACGGGCGTCCAGCAGCAAGCCGACCACCCCGCCCTGCACTTCGCGCCGCACCGGCGCGCCGGCCCCTGCTCCAAGATTGAACTGCTTGGCAGGCTGCATGGTGAGCGTCGCCTGTTGGTCGAACGCCAGCGGAAACAGGCGCAACTCACCGGCCCGCAGCGAATCTTTCACGGTCGTGCCGTCCGGAAACGTGATCTCATAGTCGGCGCAGCGCTCCCCGTCTTTCCCTTGGCCGATCGGCGCCACACAGGTTCCGAGATAAATCATGCAGTCGCGGACGAAGACATCGGTGGCCGCCTGCTCATTGATCGTCGACAACACGCCGAGATGCGGCATCATGAAGATGCTGTCGACCGAGAGCCGGGTACAGCCCAGCGGCTCATAAGCGTCCACCATCATCATCATGGATTGGATGCGGCGCGGGGCATGGGAGAGAATCCCCCCGCTGCCGACGATCAAATCAAGCCCGAGCATGTCGATCAGCGTCTTCCCGGATTGCTGCTGCTCGAACACGTCGGAAATCGTCCGCTCTTGCTGCACGCCCTTCAATCCGGTCGCGAGGGATTTGTGATGAATCAAGGCAAGGCGTAAGGCTTCCCGCGCGATGGCCTGTTCGATCTGCAGCTCATCGAGCGTCTGCGGAACGGTCGTCGGCCGGACCATCTTATTTTTGATTCGGTTGCGGAGCGTTTGCTCATCGATCGAAAAGGGCACCCAGCGCATGATGTTGGCCAGCCCCGCCTCCGCGAGCACGTTCGAAATGCTGTAGGACATGCCGAGGTTGGCGCTCACCGTGCGATTAAACATCCCGTTGAACACGGAAAACACATCGGTCGTCGCCCCTCCGATATCCACCCCGATGAGGTTCAAATGCTCCCGCTTGGCGATAGTTTCCATGATGACGCCCACGGCCGCCGGCGTCGGCATGATCGGAGCGCCGGCCATGCCGATTAATTTGCGGTAGCCCGGCGCCTGCTGCATGACGTGTTCAAGAAAGAGATCGTGAATCTTGTCGCGCGCCGGGGCAAGGTTTTCCCGCTCCAGGACCGGCCTGATATTGTCGGTCAGTTCGAGGGCGGTTATCTCGGCCAGGATTTTGCTGACCTGAGGCTGCGCGTCTTTGTTGCCCGCATAGATGAGCGGCAGCTTGTACGTGGCGCCGAATCGCGGCCGCGGTTCCGCGGCGGCAATGTATTCGGCCATTTCGACGACATGGGTCACGGCCCCGCCGTCCGTCCCACCGGACATCAGGATCATGTCGGGACGCATCGTCCGGATGCGTTCAATCTTTTCATGGGGCAGGCGGCCGTCGTTGGAGGCCAGCACATCGATCACGATCGCGCCGGCTCCCAGCGCGGCCCGCTGTGCGCTCTCACCGGTCATGTTCTGAACCACGCCGGTCACCATCATCTGCAACCCGCCGCCCGCGCTGCTGGTCGAGATGTAGATATCGACGCCGGTGCGCGCATCACGGCAGGGCGTGATGATGGCGTCGCCGTCCAGGATCGTGCGGCCGGAGAGTTCTTCGATTTCGGCGATGGCGTTCAATACGCCGCGGGTGACGTCTTCGAACGGCGCCTCCACCGTCGTAGGCGCCTCGCCGCGATACGTCTGGCGGTATTCGTTTCCGACTTTCTCGATCAGAATCGCCTTCGTCGTCGTGCTGCCGCAGTCAGTGGCGACAATGACGTTGATGGGATAGTCGATCTCCGGTTTGATGGCAGGGGGACCGGACGCGCTCATCGAGCGGACGTCCCAGGGGAACCGGACATGGCTTCGATGACGGCGATCAGGCGAGGAATGGTGTCCCGGCGTTCGAGCAGCCTTGCGACCTGTTCGACTTCCTTGGCCTGCAGCGCGCACTCGATGATCGGCGCGAGGAAATGCAGTGCCTGGCTTCCCAGAAAATTCATGGGTCCCAACGACTCCAGAAAGACCGTTGCCGGAGCCGCCATGCCGCGCTTCACGACGGCGACGGCAACCCGTTCCAGCAAAGCCGCGTCTTCCGCAGTCAGAGGGTGGACCTCGGACTGAACGGCGAAGGCATGGCGCAAGCCGGTCCGAATGGAGGCCAGCTTACCCGTCATATTGTCCTTGGAAAATAATCGCATCAGTGCAGGCTAGAGAAGGCAAACACGTAACGAAACGCATTATAGAAAGGGGTCCCTGGAGAGTCAATTCAGCGGGATGTGCTGGCATGACACTTTATGGCCCTGCGATAAATGCATCGAGGAGTGGAGCCAGTACGGTGAACCACCGATCCGCCATGCGGGACTCGCCCGATGCGTTCGGATGCTGGCCGTCCCAGGTCATCGTGGCGGGATTAAACCCGGTGTACTGATCCACAATCACAACCGGTGACTCCTCTGTCGCCTTCTCCGCCACCAAGGCAGGAACCTGGTCATTATAGGCGGGGATCCGGGCCTGACAGGGAAAGCTGGAGGCGATGTTTTGAGCGACAATGATCCTGACCTTGGCATTCACAGTCCGCAACGCATCAATAATGGCCGC
This sequence comes from uncultured bacterium, assembly GCA_965285965.1. Classification (GTDB taxonomy): domain Bacteria; phylum Nitrospirota; class Nitrospiria; order Nitrospirales; family Nitrospiraceae; genus Nitrospira_D. Next base: position 2,741 of record CBDIWQ010000150.1, read on the forward strand.
CACCTCGCCGATAGTACCGGGGATGTCCTGGTCTTGGCAGAGATCATTGTGCCCGAGATGAATGAGGACGATATCCGGTGCGGCAGCCATGGCCCAATCGACAATCCTTGCCAAGATTTGATCCGCTCGCCAACCCCAATGCCCTTCATGGTCCATGTCGAAATCCTGGTTCGACGGCGGTCCTCCGAACGCTCCCGACTGCGAACCGACGAAATCAATGCGGTACCCCGCTTCCCGTGCCAGGTGCCAGAGGAAGTACCGGTAAGTCGGCATACCAGCCGCGGATTCGGTGATCGAGTCGCCCAACGGCATGATCTTGGCCGTTTTGACGGGGAGCGGAGGGCTCGTGCTCTCGGTCTCCTCGGAACCGCACGAAGCGCAGACCAGGAAGAAGGAACAAGCCGCAATCAGGAGGAAGTTCGAACAACGATGGGGCATAGTCCCCGAACGGTGGATGTGTATCTGAGACACCGCCATATCGCTAAGCGCGCCTGCCCTAGAGTGCGAGCAGGGTTGGAAAAGGGCCCCAGCCGGTCGCCGACCACCGCGGCCGCTACGGATATGCGGCAAAGAACTTCTTGAGCAGCGGAGCCAAGGCCACGAACCACCGATCCGCCATCCAGGATTCGCCGCTTCCGTTCGGATGCAGGCCATCCCAGGTCATGGTTGCCGGAATAAAGCCGGTAAAAAGATCGGCCACGACGACCGGTGACTCGGCAGTGTCCTTCGCCGCCACCATGGCTGTCAGGGCTGCGTTCAAAGCGGGGATCTGAGCATGGCAGGGATTGGCGGACGCGAGGACTTGGGCGACGATCACGCCGACTGTGGCCTTGACGCCTCTCAGCGCGTCGATAATGGCGGCCACCTCGCCGACTGTACTCCCCACATCTTGGCCCTGGCACAGATCGTTATGCCCAAGATGTATCAAGACAAAATCAGGTGACGTGGCGCTGGCCCACACGGAGATCTTAGCCAGGATTTCATCCGCCCGCCACCCGGAATGTCCTTCATGATCCATGTCAAAACTGTTGTGCAACGGAAGACCGCCGATCACCCCGCGTCGTGAACCGACAAAATCCACCCGATAGCCCTGGGCTTGAGCCAGTTGCCACAAATGGAAGCGGTAACTCGGCAGCCCCGCAAACGACTCGGTAATCGAATCGCCCAAGGGCATGATCTTCGCTGTTTTGGGGGATAGGGGCTGCGTCCCCTCGGTCGCCTCCGAGCCGTAGCTGAAGAGGACCAGTACAAAGGACCAGACGAGAATTGGCGTGATGGAGCGATGGTATAACACGTGTTCGCAAAACATCCGCTGATATGCGATGAACCTAGGCGCGCTGCTGCCCAATCTTACTTTCGGTCCCGCTCCACAGTCGTTCGATATTGCCCTTGTGCCTCATCCCGATCAAGGCGCTGACGATCACGGCAAAGAGCAGAAAAGCGACAGTCGGATGGAGCAGCGCCGCGAGGAGCGGAAAAAGCGCGAACGCGGCCAGTGCGCCGCCGGACGAATACCGCCAGATCGCGACCGTTCCCACCCATGTGAGCAGTAACAGCAGTCCGACCACCGGCGCCACGCCCAGGACTGAACCGAGCGCCGTCGCGACGCCTTTCCCGCCCGTGAATCCCAAAAACGGCGAAAACAAATGGCCCAGAAATGGCGCCAGGGCCACCAGCAGAATCATCCACTCGTCCTGGAACAGCTGCCCACCGGCCCACCCCATCAGCCAGCCTTTGCCCATGTCACCCAGCAGCGTGAGGATGCCGGCTGTCTTGCCTGACACGCGAAGCACATTGGTAAAGCCGACATTCTTGCTTCCGACGGTGCGGGGGTCGGGCAGTCCCATAGCCTTCGACACCACGACGCCGAACGGGATGCCGCCGAGCAGATAGCCCATGAGGACCAGAATCACAAGGAGCAGTTGGTTGTCCATTCGAGGAGGTCTGAGTGTCATTCCAACAAGGTCTACAGATCTTCCACCTTGCAGGATGCTCAAAAAGTCCGTCCGGCAAGGCCGCAGCCGATGAAAGTACCGGAGGCGTACCCTCTGGGGCGCACGGTGCGACGAATAAGGAGCACCACGTTTCGTGCGCGCCGCCGAGATGGTGAGGCGGCCGGGTCCCGTTGACGATACACCAGAACGAAGCCGGCGGGCTTTTTCAGCATCCTGTTACAGCCCCTTGGCCGCTAGTTGGTTCCAAAAACTCCACACATACCGGCCACCGGAGATATAACCCAATACCAGCGACACATAGAGGGTCGCGATGCCCGCCAGATGCAAATTGCCCAGTTGAGCGAGGGCGGTGCCTTCCAAAATCAGCATCACGATGGCTATCACCTGGAGCGCCATCTTGTACATGCCGGTCGTTTCGGCCGAGATGATGATACCTTCACTGGCGGCCATCGCCCGGACACCGGTGACGGCCACTTCCCGGGCAATGATGAAAATCGCCACCAACGCGCTGACCCGGTCGACGTTGACCAAAAGAATCAAGGCCGACAACACCAGCAATTTATCGGCGATCGGATCGAGCAGCTTGCCGAGCATCGTCACCTGGCCTGATTTTCTCGCGAGATATCCGTCAAGCAGATCGGTGAGGGCGGCCACCACAAACACAATGGCCGCCGTCAGTGAACGATCCGGCGTGGGAGTCGCAAACAGCATGACGAAGACCGGAATCAATAAAATCCGGGTGAACGTCAGCAGATTGGGAAGATTGAGCGAGTCCTGCCCGATTTCCTTCCAGAGTTCGACGACGCGGTTCATGTTTTGGTTGTACCCGATTGGACTGCGGACAATCAAACGGAAGTACTGAGGCGGAAGACCCGCATGCCGCAAACAGGGACAGGTGAAGATCAACCGGAATGATGATCAGGGCCGTTGCGCAGGGCGGCAGCCCGTGAGCGCCCAAGATGCGGACTTCTTTAAAGCGAGGCGGGAACGTAAGCGCCGGGCGGGCTCTCAGCGACTGCTAGACAATCCCGCTTTTGAGGAGATCATGCAGATGGATGACCCCGACGATGGTCCGGTCTCCCTCGGTCACTACCAGCGTCGTGATCGAATACCGCTCCATCATTTCGACGGCTTTTGCGGCCAGGTCGCCGGCGGCAATCGTCTTGGGATGGCGCGAGGCCAGTTCGCCCGCCGTGGCCTTGGCGA
>CBDIWQ010000151.1:0-8460 GCA_965285965.1 uncultured bacterium
CTGTTCCGTAGGAGTTCCGTTTCACCAGTTCCCGATTGGCATAGAGTTCGATGAGTTCCTGGGCCATCTCCTCGATGTCTTTCTTGACGCGCGCCGTCGTTTTCGCCCAGCTCGTGCCGCCCAGCCGGTCCAGCCGCGGGACGTGACTTTCCGCGCCGCTGTAACGCTGAACCTGATTGAGCCGGTCGAGCGGCACGTACAGCGTGTCGCCGCCCGCAAATTCAAGGATGAGGAAATCGCTCTCGAAGTCCTGGACCGCCAGCCGCTTGAGCCCCCGGTATTTGGCGATCCCATGTTGCACGTGGACCACATAATCGCCGACATTCAGGTCTTCCAACGACGACAGGAAGGTCGCCGTTTTGCTCTTGGCCTGCGGTTTGTGGCGCGCGCCTTTGGCGAAGAGTTCTTCCTCCGTGAGGAGAGCCAGGCGCAGATCGCTCGAGAGGAAGCCTGCCGAAAGATCGCCATGGACGACATAAAAGGGTTGTTTCCCGCCAGGGCGGCGGGACCAGGCCGAAGGCCGCCATTCGTCCGCGGGCAGATCGTGTTCGCGCAGGAGCGCGAGCAGGCGTTCGACTTGCCCGCGGCTCCGCGCCACCAGGACGACTCGCTGCTCTTCGCGCAGCCGTTCGAGGACGCCGAGGGTTTGAGCGAAGGGCGTGCCTCTGGTGCCGAGCCCCACGCTCGCCGGCGTCTGACCCGAAAACGGAACGATCGGAGCCCAGGTGGCATCGGGAGCCGTCAACGGTTCCAACGCCAGCATCGGATAGCTTTGAGCTTTTGCCTGCAGCTGGTCCCAGGTCATGAAGAGCCGCTCCGGCGACGGGTAGGGAGTGGCGGCATCGCGGTCGACATGCCGTAGGTAGCCGTCATCGATTTTTTCCCAGGCGCGTGCCGAGGTCTCCTTCAAGACAGCCGGTTGGTCGAGCGCCAGGCAAGGAGCCGCAGTAAGGTAGTCGAACAAGGTGTCCATTTCCGGATACACATCCGGCGCACGCCATTCGGCATCCGGGGGAATCATGCTTGCGGCCTCGGCGGCCTCCGGCGGGCGCAGAAATTCCCTCGCGGGAAAGACCCAACCTTCCGTCAATTTTGTGATGGAGGTTTGAGTGGACACGTCAAAGAGGCGGACGGACTCGACCGTGTCGCCGAGAAATTCCACGCGCAGCGGATCGGCATAGGCCGTGGAAAAGATATCCATGATGCCGCCGCGAAGACTGAACTCGCCTGGAATTTCGACCACCGAGACCCGCCGGTAGCCGAGGCGCAGCAGCCCGCTGACGAGCGGTTCGCGCTCGAAGTCCCCGCCGGTTTCAAAGCGCAGCACCGCCTGTTCAAACGTCTTCACGGGCATCAGGCGATGCATGGCGGCGGCGACCGACGTGACGAGGAACCGGGGAGGGGCCGTGCGCAATCGGTGCAAGGTCGACATGCGCCGGGCGATCAATCCCACATGCGGCGCCGTGGCTTCGTAGGGCAGCGTTTCCCACTCCGGGAACCAGGCGACCGCCTCAGCCGGAAGGCCCATGAGCTCTTGAAAAAACCGAAGATCATTGAAGAGCCGTTCGGCGGATTCGTCGGTGGGCGTCAGGACAACCCACTCCCGAGGCGAGCCGGACTCTTGCCGGTCTTCCTGGTTCAGTAAGGCCAAGGCGAATGCCGGCGTCGATCCATGCAGGCCCACCAGGCAGGCTCGCGCCCGCGCGTCGCGCAATGCCGCACGAAGCGGCGCCAGCCAGGGTGCTGAGTGATCTGTTGACTCAGACACGGATCACGCGGGGGTTGAGCGGATGCGTTGAAGCAAGGCTGTGGTGGACAGGCCCGGCACGAGCGGGATGGTGGTGACCAGGCCGCCCCGCGCTTCGACGAGGTCGCGGCCGATAATCTTCTCCAAGGGCCAGTCTCCTCCCTTCACGAGCACATCAGGCTGTAGGGCGGCGATCAGCCGGCCCGGATCCGACTCCGAAAAGATGATGACGTAATCGACGCTCCGTAAGGCGGCGACCACTTCCGCCCGTTGCGAATCCGGGACAATCGGGCGGTCAGCGGCCTTGTCCAGACTCCGGACGGAGGCATCCGAGTTCACCCCGACGACCAGCAGGTCGCCCAGCGATTTGGCCGCTTGCAGGTAGCGCGTGTGACCGACATGCATGAGATCGAAGCAGCCGTTGGTAAATACGATCCGCTGTCCCTTTGCGCGGGCCTGTGCCAGCACGTCGATCAGGTCTTTTTCTGCCAGGACCGGCTCGCTCATGGTGTCCATCATACCTGGCGGGGGATTGGGATGGAAAGGGAAGAGTCACGGAGGCCCCATGGCGTGCCTCCCCGATGCTCTCTCAAGTCGAGAAAATAGCGGACCGATACAGACCATAACGGATCGTGGGGCAGAGTTCGTCTCGCGCGCATCAGGGCATGGATCCATCGGCACAACGCAACATGACCATTCTCACGACGCCGGCCCCCTCTCCGGTGACCGCTCGCCGCCAGCTGGTATGGATTGGACTCATCACGGTCGTCCTCATGTCGGCCGGATGGATGGGATTGCTCATCCTCGAGCGCCGGCTGATCGCGGCTTCGGGAGACGCCATCGCCACCGTGGCGGCGGCCGTCGCGTCAAATATCGACCTGCTGGTGGACCAACGGTATCGGGAGGTGCAAACGATGGCGGCCCTGGTCGGCGCCTCATCGCTCCCGCCAGCGGCCATGGACGTGGTGCGGCGGATGCAGCCAGCCTATGTGTGGATCGGACTGGTCGATCGCACAGGCCATGTGTCCTACGCCACCGATCCATCGACAGTGGGGCAGGATGTCCGTCAACGCGAGTGGTATCTCGCCGCCCTGGGCCCCGCGGGGGCCTATATTGGCGACGCGACATCTAAGCAGCTGACGCAGGGATTCGAGGCCATCGCATTCTCGGCCGCCGTGCAGCGGGGACCTCACGATGGGAGAAGCGGCGTGCCCATAGAGGTGCTGTCGACGCGGATGGGGTTTCAGACCGTCGAAGGACTGGTTATCGGGACCGTTCAGGACTTCCAGCGCCGGGCCGGCATGCGTCACGAGGTGGAATATCAGATTGTGGGCCGGGACGGTTCCGTCTTCATCGATTCGGATCTTGAGCACAAAGGAAATGTGAACCTGACGCAGCTCGGGCTGCCGTCGCTCCGGCTCGCTGCTTCCGGCGTGACCGGTTTCGTGGAAGAAGACCAGCTCCGCCGTCGCCGGGGCGTAGTCACCGGCTATGCGCGCACCCGGGCGCCGGGGCGGGAAGCAGGTCTGGGCTGGACGGTCCTGATCCGGGTCGACCGTGACGACGTGCTCGCGCCGATCACCGCGCTCATCCGGACGGTGGCGGGCGCCGCGGTGTTGCTGGCCGGCCCGTTAATCGGGCTATTGTTGCGCGCGACGCACAAGGCGCACATACAGCGGCGGAATGCGGAGGACGAACGCGGTCGGTCTCGCCGCAATGAACGCCGCCTCCAGACCATCCTGGAAGTCGATCCTGAAGGCATGGTGGTGCTGAGGCGTGATCGCCGTATTGGGCAGGTCAACCCTGCCGGCTGTGCACTCTTTGCGGCAGCGTTTCCGGAAGAGGTCCTCGGGCAGGATCTCCTGACGTTTATCCATCAGGATGACAGCCATGGGTTCGCACGAGTGCATCAGGTCGCCTTGCAAGGCCGCAGTGCCGTCGCCAAGGGACGGCTGATCGGTCTCTCCGGGCAGGTCCGGTGGGTCGAGATGATTTCCGTGCTGCTGCCGGATGAGGCCGACACGGAACCTTCCGTCCTCGGGGTCGTTCGGGACGTCACGGAGCAGCGGCGCAGCGACCGGCGGCAAGCGTTACAACATGCGGTCGCCAATGTGCTGGCCGAATCCACCTCCGTTGAGCAAGCGCTGTCGGAACTGCTGCGGGTCGTCACCACGGTGCTCGAGGGTCAGGTCGGGCTCTTCTGGCTGGTGCAGGAAGACCAGTCAGCCGTCCGCTGCCGGCACGACTGGTTTCCCGCGGACGCGACGGTGGACGAGTTTGTCGAGGCCAGCCGCCGGGAAGTCTTCACCTCAGGCCTGGGGCTTCCCGGTCGCTGTTGGGCTCGCGGCGAGCCGCTGTGGCTGGACGATGCCCCCAAGGAATCCGGCTTTTCCCGTGGACCGGCCGCGGCGATCAACAGCTTGCATGCCGGCTGCGCGTTTCCCATTTGGTTACGGGCCAGCGTCTACGGGGTGATGGAATGTTTCAGTCGCGACGTGCAGGCGGCGGACCCTGATCTCCTGCGCACCTTGGGCATCATCGGAAGCCAAATCGGCTTGTTCATCGAACGCACCGAAGTGGAAGCCGCACTTCGCGAAAACGAGAGCCGGACCAGGCTGATCATCAACACGGCGCTGGATGCCGTCATTACTCTGGACAGCGCGGGAGTCATCATGGAATGGAACGCGCAGGCCGAAGAGATGTTCGGCTGGTCGTCGCATGAAGTCATCGGCCGCGATCTCACCGAGACGATCATCCCGCCCGTTCTGCAGGAGGCGCACCGTCAGGGCTTGGCACGGTATCTCCATACCGGCCCCAGCCCCATCCTCGGACGCTTGGTAGAATGGACCGCCCGGCACCGCGGCGGACAGGAATTCCCGGTCGAGATATCGATTGCGCCGCTCCAATTGGACGGCTTCGTCATCTTCAGTGCCTTCATCCGGAACATCACATCCAGGAAAGAGGCGGAGCGGTCATTGACCTCCTATGCCCAGCAATTGGAGCAGAGCAATCGGGAACTTGACGTCGCCTTGGCCCAAGCGCAAGCCGCGACGGAGGCCAAGTCGTCGTTCCTGGCGACTATGAGCCATGAAATCCGGACGCCGATGAACGGCATTATCGGGATGACGGCTCTCTTGCTCGATACGGATCTGACGCCGGAGCAACGTGAATACGGCCAGACGGTCCGCCAGTGCGGCGATCATCTCTTGATGCTGATCAACGACATTTTGGATTTCTCCAAAATCGAAGCCGGCAAGCTCAGCCTCGAACGCATTCCGTTCGAGCCTCGCCTGGCCATTGAAGAATCCCTGAAGATATTGGCTGAACGGGCCTCGTCCAAGGGCCTCAACCTGGCTTCAATATTTCATGCGGACGTTCCACGAACCCTGATGGGCGACCCGGGACGGCTGCGCCAAATCGTCATGAACCTCGTGGGCAACGCCATTAAGTTCACGGAGGAGGGAGAAGTGGTGATCCAGGTTGCGCTCGAGGCGCAGACCGAACAGGATGCCACCATCCGCATCACCGTGTCCGACAGCGGCATCGGCATTGCCGAGGACGTGCAGCAGCGATTGTTCCAATCTTTCAGTCAGGCCGACGCCTCGACCACCAGGAAATATGGCGGCACGGGACTCGGCTTGGCAATTTGCAAACGATTGGTGGAACTAATGCAGGGCTCTATCGGGGTGACGAGTCGGCCCGGGGAAGGCAGCTGCTTTTGGTTCACGGTCTGCCTCGGCAAGTCGGCGGAGGCGCCAGCACCAGCGGCCCCGTCCCGTCGGGGGCTGGTCGGCGTGCGGGTCTTGATTGTCAACGATAAAGTGACGAACCGGTCGGTCCTTGAACAGCTCACCAGGCGATGGGGCATGGAACCGATGCTCATCGACGGAGGGGCGTCTTTACGAGCGATGCTGGACGCACATGCCGGGCCGCCGCCCGGTGATGTGGCGCTCTTGGATGTCGATATGGAGGCGGACGATGCCCTGGAGCTCGCGAAGGCGCTCAAATGCCGGCCGAATTGGGCTGCCATCCCGGTGGTGCTGCTGACGTCCGTCGGCCGGCGCGGAGACGCCGGCACGGCAAGACAAGCGGGATTGTCAGCCTACCTGACCAAACCGATCCGGGAAGCGCAACTCTACGACGCCCTGATGGCCGTGATGCAGGCGCCGCCGCCGGGCCCGGTGACGGCGCCGGCATTGGTCACCCGCCATACCGTGGCGGAAGCCCAGGCCCACGCGGGCCGCCGCATCCTGCTGGCGGAAGACAATCTCATCAATCAAAAAGTCGCCGTGCGGCTCTTCGAACGATTGGGGTATCGCGTGGATGTCGCCGCATCCGGCCTGGAGGCCGTGGAAGCCTTACGGCGCGTGGACTACGGCCTCGTGTTCATGGATTGTCAGATGCCGCACATGGATGGCTTTCAAGCGACGATGGCCATTCGCACCGGCGAATCCGCCGGACGGCACACGCCGATCGTGGCCTTGACGGGCAATGCCATGCAGGGCGACCGCGAGCGGTGTCTCGCTGCGGGGATGGACGACTATGTGACCAAGCCGATTACGCGAGAAGCCGTCATGGGAATCGTGCAGCGCCTGCTTCCGATACCGGCGGACAGCACCCTCTCAGGAGGCAGGGCGCCCGCTCTGAGACCGTCCATCGACTGGCTGATTTTCAATGAACTGCGGGAACTGGCCGGTGCGGAGGCCCCCGATTTTCTGGCGACGCTGGTCGGGCATTTTTTACAGGATGCCCCGGCCTCGTTGACGGGGATGGAGCGAGCCTTCGAGACTCGCAATCTGGCCGAACTGGCCCGCCTCGCTCACCGACTGAAAGGCAGCGCCGGACACTTGGGAGCGCTCCGCATGACCCATTGCTGCGAGCAGATTCAAGCGGTGGTCAAAGAGGTGCAGACGGCCGAGGCCTGCGCTCCTTGGATACTGGAACTGAAGACGGAGTTTGTACAAGTCCAGGCATCCCTCGCCAAGGAATTCGGCCAGGTGTGGCATCCGCTGGGCCCTGCGGCTACCACGTGAGGGTCAACTGAAGAGGCTGGGGGGAGGGCGAGAGGCGCGCCTTTGGAGCGGGCTCAGGATCGGGAGCCGGCGCGGTCAGCTCCTGGAGACGTCCGCTGCATTGGCCGCAATGGTGGCGTTTGGGTTCAATAGTCTTTCGTTGCCGCCGGTAGATGCGTCCGCAGTCCCGGCAGCGCCAGGCAAATCGGGACAAGGCCAGGACTTCCTGATGCAACGAGTGGTAGGTCGTGACGGCGACTGTGCCGGAGCGATTCATCTCTGTCATCTTCCGCAGGAAATCGAGCCCGTGATTGGGACGCCGCCTGAGGACATCGAATTGCCATTGGTGGATCATCTCGTGAGCCAGCGTATTCAGCAGCTCTTGCTGCCCATGAGGCGTCCGTCTGGTAAGGCGCTCGAGCAGGGGCAGGGACAGACGAATTTCGCGATGCGGACCCGGTTCGCCGGCCGGCATGCGGGGACCCCGGCGACTGACGAACATGCCCACCGAGGCCGTCAGGCGACGGCTCCAGACAATCTCAATCGGCGGCAACATCCCGGCAAAAAATCGCCCGTTCAGTTCGCGCCAGCTGGCCTGTAACTCCTCGTGTGACGGCATCACCATGATTCGGTACCGGCTGCGTGGATTTATGAGAGTACTTCCGTGACGGCGGCGGCCAGCAGCGGCAGCATAATTTCGTGGTGGCCGATCAAGGAGTAGCCCTTGCCGCCCTTTTGCGTGGGCCGCCGGACCACATTGGTCTGCGTGCGGTAGTGCGTGAGGAAATCCAGATTCACCGTCGTAATGTTGGAGAGCGGATGGCCGAGGTTTCGTCCGAGCGAGACGGTCTTGAGGAAGACTTCCGGCAGGATCACGGCGGAGCCGATATTGAGATAGACGCCGCCTTCCATGCCGGCCACGACGGCGGCCAGGCGCCGGAAGTCGAAGAGCGAGGTGGCGCCGATCGCCGCCCCATCCGCCGACGGATGCATATGAATAATATCCGTGCCGATCGCCACATGGACCGTCACCGGCAGGCCGAGCCGGGCCCCCGTGGCCAGAATGCTCGTCGCGCGATGGGGAAACTGGCCTTTGTACCGATTGATGTAGTGCCCGACCGCTTCGCCGAGCCCGGTTCTCTCGCGGGCCCCCTCACGAATCGCGGCGTTCAGAATCCGCCCCGTTTCCTCCGCCATGCCGAAGCGGCCTGCATCGATTTCGGCATCGACCTCTTCGGAGGTGTGCCCCATATACGCCAGTTCAAAGTCGTGGATGATGCCGGCCCCGTTCATGGCCACCGCCGTGACGATCCCTCGTTCCATCAAGTCGGTAATGACCGGCGAGAGCCCCACTTTAATGACATGGGCACCGATGCCGACGATTACGGGCCGCTTCTTGCGATGGGCCTGCGCGATGGCCTGCGCGACGGCCCGGAGCGTTTTCACCGCCAGGATGTCGGGGAGCGTGTCGACAAATCGCGTGAACGAGCCGCCCGGCTGCCAGGGCCGCGCGAAGTCGGACACCTTGACCTTGCTCTGGCGCTTCTTCAACGGATAGGTCTGGAGGTCCGACTCATTGATCGGCGGAATCGGCGCGGGGGCGGGACGTTGCGGGGGAGTCCGATTAGGACGCGTGGCCAAGGAGCTGGTCCTCTGCAAGCTCGCACAACACGTGGCCGAGCGTGATGTGGCTTTCCTGAA
>CBDIWQ010000152.1:0-12842 GCA_965285965.1 uncultured bacterium
GTTCACGTTGTATCTGCCGTTGGTCTACACGGGGCCGTCGGCGGCCGAGATCCGGAAGAATGCGGCCGTGGCCGGGGAAGTCGTGGCGGGGCTCCCGATCCTGCCGGTGGCCACCGAAGAGAAGATCGTGGACGACCGCGAGCACATCATGCCCGGGGATCTGTCGGTCCTGATCGTGGAGGACGACCCCCGCTATGCCCGTCTCTTGCTCGATCTGGCGCGCGACAAGGGATTCAAGGGGTTGGTGGCGCTGCGCGGCAAACAGGCTCTCGAGTTGGCCTTCGAATATCTGCCGTCCGCCGTCACGCTCGACATTTTCCTTCCCGACATGCTGGGATGGACGGTCCTGAACAATCTCAAGCTGGATCCCCGGACGCGCCACATTCCCGTGCAGATCATCTCGCTAGAGGAGGAGCGGCAGCATGGCCTGTCGCACGGCGCCTTCTCGTATATGGTCAAGCCGGTCACCACGGAAGGCCTGGAGTCCTGCTTTGACCGGATCAAGCGGTTCATTTCGCCGCATGTCAAGAAACTGCTGGTCGTGAAAGACAATGAAGTCGAACTCAGAAGCATTCAGGAGTTGCTTGCTCACGACGACATCGAGATCGTGACCGTCTCGACGGGACGGGACGCGCTCGCCGCCCTCGGCACGCAGGTGTTCGACTGTTGCGTGCTGGATCTCCGCTTACCGGACATGAGCGGGTTTGAGTTGCTGGACCGGATCAAGAGCGACGCGGCGATGAGCCAGGTCCCCATTGTGGTGTTCACCGGCAAGGAGTTGAACGCCGACGAGGAGCGGCAGCTCAAGACCGTGGCCAAGAGCATCGTGATCAAAGACGTGCAGTCGCCCGAACGGCTGTTGGATGAAACCGCCTTGTTCCTCCACCGCGTCGTGTCGGATCTGCCCGAATCGAAGCGACAGATGCTGGCGCGCCTCCATGGCTCGAACGAAGCGCTGCGCGGGCGCAAGGTGCTGGTCGTCGACGACGACGCCCGGAACATCTTTGCGCTGACGACCGTGTTGGAGAACCAGGACATGGAAGTGCTGAGCGCCACCAATGGCCGGCAGGCTATCAAGCTGCTGCAGAACACGCCCGATCTGAGCGTGGTGCTGATGGATATCATGATGCCGGAGATGGACGGGTACGCGACGATGCGCCAGATCCGGAAAGATCCGGCCCTGCGGTCATTGCCGATCGTGGCCCTCACGGCGAAGGCCATGAAGGGCGACCGGGAAAAATGTCTGGAAGCCGGCGCGTCCGACTATGTCGCCAAGCCAGTCAATACCGATCAACTGCTCAGCCTGCTGCGCGTGTGGTTGTACCGGTAGGAATGGGGACGTGATGAGTGATGAGTGAAGGGTGATGAGACGTGAAGCGTGAAACGTATGATGGGAAGTGATGCGCGAGCTTCGGCGCTCAGCTGTCAGCTCAAATCCGACACGCATCGCCCTTCACGCATCACGCTTCACGTTTCTCTCCAGGAGGTATTTTGAACGAGCCGGTCAATATCCTGTTAGTCGATGACGATGTCCGTAATCTCGATGTCCTGGAGAGCATCCTGACCTCCGCCGACTACCGGCTCTGTCGCGCCAGGAGCGCGGACGAAGCACTGCTGGCGTTGCTTGCGGACGAGTTCGCGGTAATTGTCCTCGATATCCGCCTGCCGGACGCCAGCGGGCTGGAATTGGCGCACATCATCAAGCAACGCAAAAAAACGCAGGACGTGCCGATTATTTTCCTCACCGCCTACTATCAGGAAGACAAGGACGTGCTGCAGGGCTATGGCGTCGGAGCCGTGGACTATCTCAGCAAGCCGGTGAACCCCAAGATTCTTGTCTCCAAGGTCGCCGTCTTTGTCGATCTGTTTCGCAAGACCCGGGCCCTGGCGACGATGAACGTCGCCATGGAGCAGGAAATCGCGACGCAGCTCCAGCAACTCAAGGCCTCGCTGGTGGAGAAAGACACCCTGCTGAAGGAAATCCATCACCGGGTGAAAAACAATCTGCAGATCATTTCCAGCCTCATCAGCCTGCAGTCCAATAAGATCAGCGATCCCGACCAACGGCGCCTGTTTCAGGACACCCGGGATCGGGTCAAATCGATGGCGCTCGTGCACGAGAAACTGTATCAATCGAAAGATCTGGGCCGCGTCGAGATGGCCGAGTACACCCGGCAGCTCTTGAACGATCTGTTTCAGGTCAACGGGGCCGTGGCCGGCAAGCTCCGCCTGGAATTGGAACTGGAGCCTGTGCTCCTGCCGGTGGATGTCGCCATTCCATGCGGGCTGATACTCAATGAGCTGACGACGAACGCCATCAAGCACGCCTTTCAGGACCGGCCGTCCGGGCGCATCGCAGTCCGGTTGCGGGCGGCGCCGGACGAGACGGTGCAACTCATCTTCGCCGACGACGGCCGGGGCTTCGCCGCGCACGTCAATTGGCGAGAGGCCGATACGCTGGGCCTGCAGCTGGTGCACATGCTCACGGAGCAATTGCAGGGGACCATTGAAGTGGTCAATGGTCATGGCACCACGTTCCGGCTGAGCTTCGGGCGGCGCCCCCGGCCCAAGATCGCGCAGGTGGAATGATATGGGCAGTCTGCGAACATCAGGAGGGGGGCAGGTTGTACGGACGCGACAGCCGGCACTTCCAGGAGATAGCTATGCCGAACTCGAGGATTTTGATCGTGGAAGACGAAGCCATTGTGGCGGCCGACCTGAAAGCCAAGCTGAAAGCCCTGGGCTATGAGGTGGTGGGAGTGGCGTCCCGGGGCGAGCAGGCGGTGGCTCTGGCGGAGGCCGCACGGCCCCACCTGATCCTGATGGACATTCTGCTCGCCGGCGACATGGATGGGATCGAGGCGGCGGGCCTGATTCAGCAGTCCTACAGTTTGCCCGTCATCTTTCTCACCGCCCATTCCGACTCGGAGACGCTGGCCCGGGCGAAGCGCACGGCGCCGTTCGGCTATTTGCTGAAGCCGTTCAATGAGCGGGAGCTCGAAACCCACATTGAAATGGCCTTGTATCGGCACCAGATCGAAGGCGCCCTGCGGGAAAACGAGGGCCGGTTGCGTCTGGCCATCGATGCCACGCACCTCGCGTTGTGGGATTGGGACATCGTGCAGGACCGGGCCACCTGGGCGGGGCACTACGGCGATTTGTTGGGGCTGCCGGAGGAGCAGTTCAAGGGCACCTATCAGGAACTGCTGGACCTCGTGCATGAGGATGACCGGGAGCCGGTCCGCGAAACCATGGAACGGGCGTTGAACGATCATGCCCCCTATGCATGCGAATTCCGGGTGCGCCATCAGGACGGCAGCGTCCATTGGCTGACCTGGTGGGGGGAAGTCTATCGGGACGACCATAAACGACCGGTTCGGATGGTCGGCCTGCTGCAGGACATCACGCGGCGGCGGATGGCCGAAGATGCCTTGCGCGCCATGACCAGCGAGCTCGAGCAGCGGGTGGAGGAGCGCACGCAGGAGCTGGTGACTTCGGAGGGCCGGCTGCGTGCATTGTCCAGGGAATTGAATCTGGCCGAGCAGCGCGAACGGCGCAAGCTGGCCACGGATCTTCACGACTATCTGGCCCAGCTGCTCGTCCTGGGCCGGATCAAGCTGGGCCAGGCGAAGCGCGGGGAGATGTCTCCCTCCAGCGCCGGCCTCGTCGGCGAGACGGAAGTGGTGCTCGGCGAGGCGCTCTCCTACACCCGATCCCTGGTGGGACAGCTGTCTCCCCCGGTGCTGAAGGAGTTCGGGTTGGTGGTCGCCCTGAAATGGCTGGCCGACCAGATGCGCCAGCATCGCCTGACCGTCGCCGTGGAGGCGGAGACCGATCACCTCCCGTTGGCGGAGGACCAAGCCGTGCTGTTGTTTCAATCCGTCCGGGAGCTGCTGATGAACGTGGTGAAGCACGCGGATACGGAGGCGGTGACAGTCAGAGTGAGCCAGTCCGATGGGTTGCTTCGCGTGGTGGTCGAAGACCGGGGCCGGGGCTTTGATGCGGCCACCGCGCGTATGACGGCGCAATTCGGGCTCTTCAGCATCAAAGAGCGGATGCAGGCGCTCGGCGGCCGGTTCCTCCTCGATTCCGAGGTGGGCAAGGGCACGACCGCCAGCCTCGTCTTGTCTCTTCCGGCCACCGCCTCGGCAGAGGGGCGGCCGGACCAACCAGCAGTCGACGGCAGCTCGGTCTCACAGTCTTCTTCGTCGGACGGGTATCTGCCGTCGACTCCCGCGTCGGCGGACGGCCACGGGACTATGCCGCAGGGAACTCTTCCGCAGGGGACCGGGGTCCCGGGCAGGGAGCCGGCGACCGATAAAGTGCGCGTCCTGCTGGTGGACGACCATGCGATGATCCGGCAAGGTTTGCGCGCGATGTTGCTGGGTTACTCGGACATCCAGATTGTCGGCGAGGCGGCGAATGGCATCGAAGCCGTGGAGCAGGCCCGCTCGCACCGCCCCGATGTGGTCATCATGGATGTCACGATGCCCAGGATGGACGGGATCGAAGCGACGCAGATGATCAAGACCGAGTGGCCGACCGTGCTCGTCATCGGACTCACCGTTCACACGGCCGTGCATGTCCAATCCTCCATGAAAAACGCGGGCGCCTGGGATGTCATCACCAAGGAAGCGGCCGTGGACGAACTCCATCGGACGATCCAGGCGGCGCTCGGCGCCCAACGCAGGGAGTCCAGACTGACCACGACCGGTGGACCGTCCTAACGGCGGAAGAAACCTCAGAGGCTAGGGGACGCCCTAGTAGGCAGTCAGGGAGAAGTTCCATAAGGTGACTCGCCTCTGAACAAGGCGCTTGGACGAGCAGGGTCGGTCGCGGACTGCACGCCGCCCCTACGAAATGGCGGGTTTAAAGGGGCATATAGCCTGGAACAATGAGGGTGAGTATCACTACGGGGAGGGGAACGACCATGCAGCAGAGTGCGTCATTGCCGTCCGTCATCAGGCAGCAGGCTCAGCGCATCTTAGACAAGTGGCTCCATGAGCAAATGTCCGGAAGCAGCAGCCGACGGGACCTCCTCAAGGAATCGGATCTCCGGAGGCAGACCGCCACCTTTCTCTCGGTTTTCATTGAGGCCCTCGATTCCACGTTGGATGTCAAGGACCCGGTCTGGAGCCCGGTCAAGGACTTGCTCGCCGAGTTGTCCCGGCAAGGCGCCCAGCAGGGTCTGAACCCGACCGACACGGCGAACTTCGTGTTCTCATTGAAGCAGCCGTTGTCCGAGGCGATTCAGGAAGCGTCCGGGCCAGAAGCCCCGTTTCTCACGAAACAATTGTTGGCCATCTTTTCCCTGCTGGATACGCTGGGTCTCTACACGACCGAGCTCTATCAGCACAGCCGCGAGGATATCATCGTCCGCCAGCAGCAGGAACTGCTGGAACTGTCGACCCCGGTCGTGCAGCTCTGGGACAAAATCGTGGCTCTCCCGTTGATCGGCACGCTCGACAGCGCGCGGACCCAGGTGGTGATGGAAAGCCTCCTGGAGCGGATCGTGGAGACAGGGGCCCGGATTGCGATCATCGATATCACCGGCGTGCCGACGGTCGATACACTCGTGGCGCAACACCTGATGAAAACGGTCTCCGCCGCGCGCCTTATGGGCGCCGACTGCATCATCAGCGGCATCCGTCCTCAGATCGCCCAAACCATCGTGCATCTGGGCGTGAATCTCAACGACATCGTGACCAAGGCGACCCTCGCCGATGCGTTTCAGGTGGCGCTCCAGCGCACTGGAGAAACTCTCGTCAAATCATAATCCGGCCGCTGCACGGACGGGGCGATGCCCGGGAGTGAGGCCCATAGTGCCAACCGTCACTCAACGAGCATTCCGCTTCAGGGTCCCGTGGCGCCGCAAACGGGGTACCACATGGAACGCATTCCCATTTTAAAGCTCAATCAGTTCCTGCTCGTGACCATCCAGATCGACATGCACGATCGCGTGGCGATGGCGCTCCAGGAAGAACTTACCGACCGCATCGTACGCGATCGGGCCCACGGCGTGCTCCTGGATATCTCGACGGTCGAGGTGGTCGATTCCTTCATTGGACGGATGATCAGCAATATTGCATCCATGTCGCGGGTGCTCGATGCCGAAACGGTGGTCGTCGGCATGCGGCCGGCCGTGGCCATCACGCTGGTCGAACTGGGGATGGCGCTGCCGGGCGTTCGGACGGCGCTCAACGTGGATGCCGGCATGGCGTTGCTCCGGTCGGCCTCGCGGGGAAAGTTGGGCGTGAATGGTCATCGAGTCGGTTGAACGGCGGACCCTCCGCAGTCCGGACGATGTGATTCTGGCCAGACGTCTCGTGCGGGATGTCGCGATTGCGCAAGGACTGACGCTGGTGGAACAGACCAAATTGATCACGGCGGCCAGTGAACTCGCGCGCAATGCGCTCGTGCACGGAGGCGGCGGGGAGATGCACCTGGAGGTGCTCCGCGAGGGCAACCGGCGCGGGGTCAAAGTGGCCTTCGTCGATGAGGGGCCCGGCATTTCCAATGTCGAGTTGGCTATGAAAGACGGATTTTCAACCATGGGCGGTCTGGGATTGGGACTGAGCGGCTCCAAGCGGCTGGTCGACGAGTTCGCGATCGAATCGGAACCGGGCAAGGGAACGAAAGTGACGATCATTCGATGGAAATAAACCGTTCGGAGGAACGCCGGGGCACGCCGATTCCTCATGGAGTGACATGCCGGGGTACGTTGGTGGAATGATGGTCCAGACGTTGGTGCCGATGGTCGAGAACAGCCTCGTGGCGGAGGCCCGCCGCTTGGCCTCGGCCCTGAGCGGTTCTCATGATTTCACCGAGACCGAGCGCGGGCACATTGCCCTCATTGTCACCGAATTGGGCACCAACCTGGTCAAACATGCTCACAACGGGCGCGTCCTCATGCGGGCGCAGAGCGATCAGGAGGGAGCGGAATTCGAGGTGCTCGCCATTGATTCGGGCCCCGGCATGGCGGACTCCGCGCGCTATTTCCGAGACGGCCAATCCACGACCGGGACGGCCGGCACGGGGCTCGGGGCGATTACCCGGAAGGCGACGGAGTGGGATTTTCATAGCACCGTCGGCAAAGGCACGGTGCTGGTAGCGCGGGTCCGCTCGAAGCCCGTCGCTCGTCTCATGCGGGTCGGTGTAATTCAGCAGGCGCAAGCGGGCGAATCGGAATGCGGAGACGCCTGGTATGTCCGCTCGAGTCCCGACAGCTGGACCTGCGCGGTGGCGGACGGTTTGGGACATGGCCCGCTGGCGGCGAAAGCCTCGCGCGCCGCCATCGCCGCCATCCAAGATGCTCCCCACGCGTCGGTCTCCGAGTCCATCGAGCTGGCTCACCAGGCGGCGATGCCGACCCGCGGGTTGGCTCTCGGCGTGGCTCGCCTGAACCGGACGACGTCGCACCTGTCCTTCGCCGGGGTCGGAAACATCGGGGCGGTGGTCATCGAGGAGGGCCGCCGGCGAGGCCTGGTCTCGAGCAACGGCATTGTCGGCCACAATATGCGCAAGCCGGTCGAGATGACGCATGGCTGGAGCCGCCATGCCACGCTCGTCATGCATTCCGACGGGCTGCTCACACAGTGGGATCTCAACGACTATTCGGGATTGCTTTCGCGAGACCCCAGTGTGATCGCCGGCGTCTTGTTGAGAGATTTCAGTCGGCGCCGCGACGACGTGACGATCGTCGTGGTGAAAGACCCCTGAGCACGAACGCAATGCCGCCCGGATACGGCGGCGGGGACCGGAGAAGCATGGCCGCGACCATCACCACTGTCACGATCCAATTCGAAGACGATTTCACCAGCGCCCGCAAGCAGGCACGGGCGGTGGCCGACGCGCTCCAGTTCGACGTGCAGGATCAAACGCGCATCGCGACGGCCGTCTCGGAAGCCGCCCGCTATCTGTTGGCCGGCTCCCTGTGCGGCGAGGTGGAGTTCCTGGTGGAAGGGACCACCGCACCGCAAGTCCTGATCGTCCGGATTGCGGAAATGCGCCCCGGGAAGGCCCGCGGCTGCAAGCCCGCGCCTTCCGCGGAAGTCCTCCCGGCTCCCGGGCTCGAGGGCAAACCGTTGCTGCCCGCACAGCGGCTGATGGATCAATGCGACATCGCGGTCGGAGCGACCGGGCTACGGACCGTGTCGCTCAAGAAAGTGCTGCCGAAGCGGGCGCCGTACTATACGGCGAAGCAGCTGGCAAAGCTGGAAGAGCGGTTAATGAAACAACGGCCGGCCAATCCCATCGAGGAGGTGCGGCAGCAAAACGAGGAATTGGTCCGCACTCTCGAAGAGCTGCATGAGCGGCAGATGGAGCTGGAACGCCTGAACCGCGAGCTGGAGGACACCAATCGCGGGGTGGTGGCCTTGTATGCCGAACTCGACGAAAAGGCCAGCCATTTGCGTCGCGCGGACGAAATGAAATCCAGTTTCCTGTCAGAAATGAGCCATGAATTCCGCACACCGCTGAATGCCATCCTGAGCCTCTCGCAGCTGCTGTTGGATCGGAGCGACGGCGAATTGACCGGAGAACAGGAAAAGCAGGTCCGCTACATCCGGAAGAGCGGAGAAGACCTCCTCGACACGGTCAACGATCTGCTGGACCTGGCGAAAATCGAGGCGGGGAAGGTGGACGTCACGCCCGCCGAGTGCGATGTGGGCAATCTCTTCAGCGCCCTGCGCGGCATGCTGCGGCCGTTGCTGGTTGCTGAATCGGTCGAGCTGATCTTCGAGGACCCGCAGCAGGTGCCGCTGTTGTGGACCGATGAACGCAAGCTCTCTCAAATCCTGCGGAACTTTCTTTCCAACGCGCTCAAGTTTACGGAGCGGGGCCAAGTCCGCGTGTCGGCGGCGCTTGTCGAGGAAGGGCGTTCCGTCGCGTTGGCGGTCGCCGACACGGGGACGGGCATTCGGCCGGAAGATCACGACCTCATTTTCCAGGAGTTCACGCAGCTCGACAGTCCCTTGCAACGGCGCGTGAAAGGGACGGGGTTGGGCTTGCCGCTCTGCCGCAAGCTGGCGACGCTGTTGGACGGCCGCATCGAACTCACGAGCGCCGTGGGCGTCGGCTCGACCTTCACCATCATCATTCCGGTCCGCTATGGACAAACTCCCAAGATCGAGGCGTCGGTCCTGATGGAATCTGCGCCCCCGGCTGCCAATAAGATTCCGGTGCTCCTGGTGGAAGACGAACTCGAAGCGAGGCTCATCTATACCAAATATCTCAAAGGGTCGCTCTTTGAGCCGGTTCAGGCCGTCAGCATCAGCCAGGCGCGGGATGTCCTCCGGCGGGAACGCATCGGCGCCATCGTGCTGGATATTCTCATGCCGGATGCCAGCGCGTGGCAGTGGCTGGCCGAGATTAAGGCTGCGCCCGCCACGCGCCACATTCCCCTCATCGTGGCCTCCTCGGTGGACGATCGCCAGAAAGGCCTGGCGCTGGGCGCCGACGCCTATGCCGTCAAGCCGGTGCCGCGTACGTGGTTGTTGGACCAGCTGGTGCTGCTGACGGGCCGCGATGCCGGTACTCACGGGGGCGCCCCGCTGGCCTTGTTGATCGACGATCAGGAAAGCGATCGGTATGTGATGAGACGGTTGGCCGTCGAAGCCGGCTGCTCCGTCCTCGAGGCGGCTGACGGCGGGGAAGGGATCAAGCTGGCTCTCGAAATGACGCCGGATGTGATTTTCCTCGACTGGTCGATGACCCCGTTGTCCGGGGGGGAGGTGCTCGAGCGGCTGCAGAGCCTTCCGGGCACCAGCGGCATTCCGGTGGTGGTGGTGACCGCGCATGTGCCCGATGCTCTCCGGTGGCAAGGGGAGCGGCCCGGCCGGCCGGTGCTGGACAAGGGACTCTTGACTGTGGCGAGGCTCGATCGGGTGCTGCATGAGTTGGGGGTGAAACATTCCGGCGAGAAGAGCGCGCGTGCGATGAGGTCGTCTCTTTCGGGCGAGGCATGGAGATTATGACTGAAGCGATGAAGGACCGGGTCATCTTTAGCGTGCGCTCAGACCAGAAGGGATGGGGTGGGGACATGAGGGGTGAGGCACCGACGATTCTCAACGTGGATGATCAGGAACCGGGACGGTATGCCAAGCGGCGCATTCTCGAACGGGCGGGATATTCGGTCGTGGATGCCTGTTCCGGCGCGGATACCTTGCGGTTGTTGGACGAAGTGCATCCGGCGCTGGTGCTGCTCGATGTGCGCATGCCGGATATGAGCGGCATCGACGTGTGTCGGCGCATCAAAAGTCTCCCGGAGCACGCGGACACCATGGTGCTCCATGTATCCGCGTCCAAGGTGACCGGCGACGATCGAGCCAAGGGATTTGAAGTCGGGTCGGACGGCTATCTGGTCGAGCCGGTGGAACAGGAAGAATTGCTCGCGTCGGTCAGGGCGCTGCTGCGCCTGCGCGATCGGCAGCGTGAAAACCAGGCACTCCTGGAGCGGGTACGGCGAAGCGAGGAACAGTTCCGCGGCCTCTTTGAACAGGCCGCCGTCGGCATGTGCGTCGTGGGTCCGGACGGGCGGCTCTTACGGGTGAACGAAAAACTCTGCGCGATCACCGGCCGCACCGCGGACGAACTCCTGAAGTATGAGCTGCGGGATCTGTCGCATCCCGACGATCGGGCGGAACATGAGAGCCAGGTCGGCAAGTTGTTGCTGGGCGGCGTGGCGGAAGTGTCGCTGGATCAGCGGTTGCTCCGGCCGGACGGCGACATCATTTGGGTGACGGTGACCCTGTCGATCCAATGGGATGCCGGCGGGCGCATTCAATCACTGATCGGCGTCGTGGAGGACGTCGACGCCCGGAAGCGCGCCGAACTGGAGCTCCGGAACCATGCCCTGTGGCAGCAGTTGTTGAGCGAGGCGATGGACAAGCTGCTCAGGGTCGAGGACCCCGCCGCCGTGATGCCGGAGATTTTTGTCGCCCTGAAGACGGCCTTGGACATGGACACCTTTCTGGACTACGACTTTTCCTCCGACCACCAGACCGTCAATTTGCGCACCTGGTCGGGAATCTCCGATGCGGCCCTCGAACCGTTAAAACGCTTGCACCTGAATGACGCGCTCCCGGCCGCGTCCAAAGATCGCCAGCCCATCATTGCGGGCCCGGGGAAGGAGCCGGGCAATCCCATGGCGGCCGGCATGCGGGCTGTGGGAGCCAAGGCCTGCGCCTGCTTTCCGCTCTTTGTCGGCGACCGGTTTCTGGGGACCCTGGCGTTCGGCAGCAGCAGACGGGCGTCGTTCGATCCGGACGAGGTGGAATTGCTCGAAGCGGTTTCGTCCTATGTCGCCATGGCGAAGGAACGCCGGCGGCTGCTCCACGAATCGCGCCTGCGGGCGGAACAACTGTCGGAAAGCGAAGAACGGTTGCGGTTTGCGACGGAAGGCGCGGGCATGGGCACATGGGACATGGACCTGCGCACCGGCCGGGTGGTGTGGAACCGGCAGCAGTACCTGCTGATGGGGTTTGACCCGGAGCGCACGGACGCTTCCATGGACCAATGGTGGGGGTTGGTGGTCGAGGAGGACCGGGCAGCCGCCAAGGAGGCGATGGCCGCCGCGCAGGCAACCCAGGGGCTGTATCAGATGGAACATCGGATCCGCCGCGCCGATACCCAAGAAATCCGGTGGCTGGCTCCCTACGGGCGCATTCACTATGATGAAGCGGGACAGCCAACACGGTTCGTCGGCGTCACGTTCGATATCACGGAACGGAAGCTCACGGAGGCGCAACGGCACGAATGGACGCGCGAGCTGGAGCGGCGGGTCGGCGAACGCACCAAGGAACTGGTCCGGACGCACGACCGGCTCCGCGGCCTGGCCCAGGAGTTGACGCTCACGGAACAACGGGAACGGCAGCGCATTGCCAGCGAACTACACGACTATCTGGCCCAGATGCTGGTCGTGACCCGGCTGAAAATGAATCAAGCCACCCACATGATGGGCCACGATCCGGCCTGCGCCATCTTGAAGGAAGCGGACGGTCTCATCGATCAATGCCTGACCTACACCAGAACGCTCGTCGCAGAACTGATGCCGCCGACGCTCCGCCAATTCGGGCTGGGAGCGGGCCTGCGCTGGCTGGGGGAATCGATGCGTCAGCAAGGGCTCGAAGTGGAGGTGCGGGTACCCGCGGTGACGCCGCCCATGTCGGAAGACAGTACGAGATTACTGTATCAATCGGTCCGCGAGCTGCTCTTCAATGTCCTGAAGCACTCCGGCACCCGTCAGGCGACGGTGACTATGAAAGAAGACGCCGGAGGCCAGCTCAAGATTTCTGTGGAGGACGACGGGGAAGGCTGCGATCCTTCCACGGTGATGGAAGCCAAGTCGGGCAAATTCGGCCTCTTCAGTATCCGCGAGCGGATGGAAGCGATCGACGGCTGGATGGAAGTGGAGTCGAAGCCGGGCGCAGGCACCAGGGTCACGCTCGGCATGTCGCTGACCGGGGCCCCAGACGCCCTGTTTTCGGCGGGGACCGCCCCGCCCAGCCTGACCGTCCTCGAGCGAGCGCCTGTCGCGGCGGAACCGACCCGCAGCGGGTGGGAGGGGACGCATGCGGTGCCGATCCGCGTGCTGCTCGTCGACGACCATGCCATGGTCCGGCAAGGACTGCGCAGCGTGCTGGAGGGCTACGCCGATCTCGATATTATCGCGGAGGCGGCCGACGGAGAGGAGGCGGTGCATCTGGCGGGACTCCTCAAGCCCGACCTGGTGGTGATGGACGTGAACCTGCCGCGGCTCGACGGCATAGAAGCCACGAAGCGCATTCTGCAGGCCCAGCCGGACACCGTCGTGGTGGGTCTTTCGGTGAATCAGGGCGAGCACG
>CBDIWQ010000153.1:0-5571 GCA_965285965.1 uncultured bacterium
AGCACATCGCCCTGGCCGCCTTTTTTGCCGGCTGCTCCCGAATAGCCCCAGACCAGGTCGGTTTCCCTGCCATCCGATTCCATCAGAAAATACCGACGAAGCGAGGCGCCCCAGGGCGACACCACGGCTCGCTGGCGATCAAGAGACAGAATGATTTCGCTATCGGGTCTAAGAACAGGGTCCATCGCGATCACGCTCCCGTGATTCAACCTCGTTCACACGCCGACTCAGTATACTGCAATGCACCATGCTGCTAGCAGGCTGTTGACAAACCAATGTCCCCTGGAGAACGCCGCTGGCGGAGTTTGTCAACAGCCTGCTAGAAACGATACTGGCCTCCGATCGAAACTTGCGTTTCTTGATAGGCCCGGCTATCCACCGTGGAGGCTCGCTGTGTCCGCTGAACACCGATCATCAGCAGGGCCGCGGGAGTCAGGGCATAGCGCAGTTCGGCCGCGCCTTGATGCGTATCGTCATGCCGGTTGAAGTGCTGGTCGGCGACCAGTTCGCTGGTAAAGTCTTTCCGCCGATACACATAAAGACCATGCAGCGAGAGCCGGTCGGTCAATCCGGCATCGATGCTCCCGGACAGCACATGAAGGCGATACGAAACATCGTCGTTATAGCGGAGATCGCCCGCCCCTTCGGCATACCCTCGCTCGAAGAGAGACCCGAAAGACGCGGAGATCCGCTCCATGAGGCGGAAGGAGACGTTGGGGCCGATGGTCCAGAACGTCGTGTCTCTCTCGGCGAAGGCGGCATTGTACAGGCGCAGCCCGCCCCGGCCGATTAGAGTCACACGCCAGCGGTCGCCCAGCTTCTGTTCGACTTCCACCCGTCCCGTGTGCGACGTCACCCGTTCATCTTCAATGAACAGGTTCCCTGTCCGGCGCTCGAAATTCGGCCCTAAAAACAATTCGGGAACATACCGGTACCGCGCCATCACCACCGTATCGGGCGACAAGGCCTGCTTGAGCTGAAGACGGTAATCCCCGTGGTTGAAGACGGGATTCGACGTGTACAGAAACCCGTGGGCCTTGACCGATATTTCTGTGGGGCCTGCGGAAGTCGGGGAGGATCGAACCAGTTCGAGGGATGGATCCCAGACGACATCCGCGCTTTTCTCGACCGGCACAACGCTGGGCTGACTGGGGTCCTCGCTGAATCGCTGCCGGCGCGAGGCGGAGAACTGAAAGACGTCATCCGTATAGGTCATGCGGCTTTCGGCGATGGTCGACCATTCCGCGCGCAGAGCGGCAGGACCCCAGGGAGAAGCGGACAGGACAAACCCAACCAGAAGAATCCGCCATCGTTTACGGCGATTCATGCATCACGGGCGGCCAAACGATCGCACATACAGCACCACGTGCCAGGCTTCTTCCTCGGTCAGCACCAGGGGGACGAATGACGCCATGTCCGTACCGGGGCTGCCATTCTTCAGAATCCAGATTAACTCTCCATCCATCCTGGTGGCCTGCCAGACTTTATCGGTGAAATTACGCGGAAGCTTTCCGCGCAACCCTTCAACATCGGCGAGCCCTCGTCCATCCCGCCCATGGCAGGTCAAGCAAAAGGCTTTGCCGTGAAACAGCGCCTTCCCCTTTTCGATATTATCGTCGGTCGCGGGGAAGGGGTTGGTCCAGGTCCTGGCTTCTTCTATCTGATCTGCCGGGACACGCGGCCTGAGCACTTCGCTATCGGTGGCATAGCCAGACTGGGCGGAGAGGACCATGATGATCACGATGATCTCAGCCGGCAGAAAGGGCGGACGAAGTCGAACTCCGCGCATGAGCGTTCCTTCTCGGTGTGGAGGACAGGCGCCGTCTGAGCAGCGCCTGTCCTTCTAGAATCTATTTATCTGCATGGCCCGGGAATTTATGTCCGAGGGATTGCGGAAAGCTGACGGTGCCATCCGGGAATTCCTGGCCTGGTTGCCACAGTTGATAAATCACGCCGTCCGTTCCTGAGGCTGCTTCCGCCACTTTTGCGGCTTGGTCTGCAGGCAAGTCGAGAACTTGCACACGACCGGTCGCGATTTCGACCTTATGATCGTGGAAATGGCGATGCCATTGAATGGCCGGCAGCTTCCTCGTCAACTCTTTCGCCACGAAGTACTCGATCGCGACCAGCTTGGCCTTAGGATCAGTGGATTCGAACAGGAGGCACTGTAGAATTTTGTCGGAGACACCTTTGCAGTAATGGTGAAACGGCCCGCCCGGCGTGCCGTCCGGCATCATGTGCGGAGCCTGCACATGGATATCATAGCCGTCGACGGGCGATTTCGGCTCGCCGCCGATCGCCGGGGGAGTGGACCAGACAGCGCTGACCAGCATCGCGAGCGTCACCGCGGACCCTAGGTTCCTGACCATTCGAGCACCTCCGGTAAAGGTTAGTGAAGGGACATAGGCATGCGTCATGAATGCTTAAGAGACAGTCCGACGGTAAAAGATTCGCCAGCGATTGTCTACTAGGTAGGGCCTGAACCACTGTGACGCTGAACCGCGGCAAACTCGGCACGCACCCGGAGGGGTTACCGGGTCGCCGTGGACTGCATCAAGCTGTCCGCTTGCGGAGGCGAGAATCCCTGATAACCCTGATGCCGTTCGGCCAGTTCGAGCACCGTGAACGGCCGCCCGTCGATCGCGTCGGGCATCGAAAAGATTTGCCGAAGCGGGCCGCCCGCTTCTCCGACGATGCTTCCGGCAAAGATCACGCCCTTGGCGCTGAGCGTGCTGATGGCCGTTTCGATATGCTCCACCCGCACGGCCACGTGGTGAAAGATCCCGTCTCCGAACTGCGCGACCCAACCGGGAATGATGCTGGTCTGCCCCCGCTCGCCGAGATAGCCCTGATCCACGAACAGCGCGGGATACCCGACTTTGCGGTAGACCTTGGCAAACCAGTCGTTGTACTCGAGCGTCTCGCTATGGACATATCCGAGGTCCACATATTCCCGGGCGCGCCGATCAATGTCCAGGGTGCGCAGGGTGACGTGATCGATGACGGGATGCAGCCCGATGCCCGCTTGATCGAGCAGACCTTTGAGGACCCGGGCGGCGGTGTTGTGCCCGACATAGTCGTCCACCATCCGTTCCAGCAGCACGTCGAGGGCGCGATTGTCGTCCATGGGTTCACCCCTCCATCAGGTCGGATCGAACGTAATGCCCTGAGCCAGGGGGAGATCCGTTCCCCAGTTGATCGTGGTGGTTTGACGGCGCATGTAGGCTTTCCAGGCATCGGAGCCGGCCTCCCGTCCGCCGCCTGTCTCCTTCTCGCCGCCGAACGCTCCCCCGATCTCGGCCCCGGATGTGCCGATGTTGATGTTGGCAATGCCGCAATCGCTGCCGGCCGAGGAGAGAAATTGTTCGCTGTGCCTCAGATCGTTGGTGAACAAGGCTGATGACAATCCCTGCGGAACCTCGTTTTGTATGCGGATCGCCTCCTCGAGGGTGCGATAGGTCACCACATAGAGGATGGGCGCAAATGTTTCACGCTGCAGCAGCGGCCAGGTCGCTTCGGCGCGGACGATCGTGGGCTCGACAAAATGACCCGGCCCATTCAGGACCCGGCCGCCGTACAGGATGCGGCCGCCTTCCTTCTTCGCTTCGTCCAGCGCGGCACGATAGGCCTCGACGGCCTCGTGGCTGATCAAAGGCCCCATCAGCACGCCTGTTTCCAATGGATTGCCGATCCGGACCTGGGCATAGGCCCGGACGAGTCGTTGCACCAGATCTTCATACCGGGACTCCTGCACCAAAAGCCGGCGGGTGGTCGTGCACCGTTGGCCGGCTGTCCCGACCGCGCCAAAGAGGATCGCCCGGACAGCCAGATCAAGATCCGCCGTCTCATCCACAAGGATCGCGTTGTTGCCGCTCAACTCCAGAAGCGATCGCCCCAGACGCCGCGCCACCGTGGCCGCGACCTGCCTGCCGACCGGCACGGACCCCGTAAATGAGATCAGCGGTAACCGACCGTCTTGCACCATCGCTTCCGCCAGTTCGACCCGGTCGGTGATGAACAAAGAGAACAGGCCCGGCAGCCCTTGTTGCTCCATGACACGCGTGCAGATCCGCTGAACCGCCAGCGCGCAGAGCATGGCTTTGGGTGACGGCTTCCAGATCACCGGATCTCCCGCGATGACGGCGAGAAAGGCGTTCCAGGCCCAGACCGCCACCGGAAAATTGAACGCGGTGATCACGCCGACCGGGCCCAGCGGATGCCACTGCTCGTACATGCGGTGGAGGGGCCGCTCCGATTGGAGCGTCACGCCGGAAAGCATACGGGACTGCCCCACGGCAAAGTCCGCCATATCGATCATTTCCTGCACTTCGCCGTCCCCTTCGGCTTTGATCTTTCCGACTTCCAGCGACACAAGGGTCCCGAGCAGATCTTTGTTCTCGCGCAACGATTGTGCGATCAGCCGAACACATTCCGCCCGCTTCGGCGCGGGCACCAGCCGCCAGGCGGCAAACGCCTCCACAGCCTCGGCCGCAATGCGCTGGTAATCCTCGGCCGTGCAGCTGCGGACCGAGGCGATGGCCTGACCGGTGGCGGGATTCATGGCAGACATCACGGCGCCGGAATCAAGCGAAGACCGCCAGCGCCCGGCACTGCCGCCGGCATTAATGGACTGGAGGCCCAACTTCTCTATGATCTGCGCGCTGTCGATCATCGGCAATAGCTTCCAAACGGATTGCCCCCAAAGTCCTGCAACGGAATCGACTCCTGCGTCACAAATCCTCTTCGGACTCGATCAAGGACTGCCACCACCCGCCGGCATTGACCGGCTGGAGGGACACCTCTTCCCAGAGCTGCGCGCTGTCGATCATCGGCAATAGCTTCCAAACGGATTGCCCCCAAAGTCCTGCAACGGAATCGACTCCTGCGTCACAAATCCTCCTCTGCGCGCTGCCGATCATCTGAAATAGGCTCCAAACGGATTGCCCAGAAAGTCCTGCAACGGAATCGACTCCTGCGTCACAAATCCATGGTACCGCCCGGGGCGGCTCAACACGAGATCGACCACGCAGCACAGGCTCGAGGCCGTCGTCACTTGGATCGCCGACCACAAACGCCCTTTAATGCACTGCGGATAGATCTTCTTCACGTAGTTTTCTTCAAAAAACCCATCTTTGGTGGTGCCGGCCACCGACGCATAGGTCAGGACCACGTCCTGCAAGGTCTGCGGTATAGCGCGTTCAAGAATGCGCTTCAACGTGGCCCGGTCTTCATTGAGCTTCAAATCTTTCATGAGAAAGTGGACCTTTTCACAATGGCCCGGATACCGGAGCGTCTTGTAATTCATGGTCCGCACGCGTCCCACCGATGTGTCGGCCAAGGTGCCCAGCCCGCCGGACGTGTTGAATGCTTCATACAGCAGGCCATCCAATTCGACGGTTTCATGGCCTTCCAGGGGCTGAAGCGGCACTTTTTCACCCTGTTCAATCCCGTAACACAGATTCCCATATTCGTTAATCAGGCCGTCGGTCGACCAGGTCAGGGAATATTTGAGCACGTTGCTGGGATGAACCGGCAGAGCCCCGACCCGCATCTTCACCGTGTCGATCGTCT
>CBDIWQ010000154.1:0-2965 GCA_965285965.1 uncultured bacterium
ATTGCCCCAGCGCGACCCTGGCGCAGGCGGTATCCAGGACGCTGACCGCCTTGTCCGGCAGTTGGCGACCGGAGATATACCGGTGCGACAGCTTCACGGCCGCCTCAACGGCTTCGTCCAAGACGCGCACCTTATGATGGTGTTCCATCGTTTCGACTAATCCGCGCATCATGTTGATCGCGGTGGCTTCGGTCGGTTCCTCGACCTTCACGACTTGGAACCGCCGCGTCAATGCCGGATCTTTTTCGAAATATTTTTTGTACTCCGCCCAGGTGGTGGCGGCAATCGTGCGCATTTCGCCGCGCGCCAGAGCCGGTTTTAACAAGTTGGCGGCGTCCCCCTGCCCGGCCTGCCCGCCGGCTCCGATGAGGGTATGCGCCTCGTCGATAAACACGATGATGGGCTGCGTCGATGCTTTCACTTCGTTGATGACCGACTTGAGCCGGTTTTCGAATTCCCCTTTGACCCCGGCTCCGGCCTGCAGCAAGGCCAGATCCAGCGAGCGCAGCGCCACGTTCTTCAGCGGAGGCGGCACATCCCCCGCCGCAATGCGTAAGGCGAGCCCTTCCACCACGGCCGTCTTCCCGACCCCGGCCTCGCCGGTCAGGATCGGATTGTTTTGGCGGCGCCGCGTCAGAATATCGATGACCTGCCGGATTTCCGCATCCCGGCCCAGCACCGGATCGATCTTCCCCTCTTTGGCCCTCGCGGTGAGGTCCACCGTGAACTGATCGAGCGCCGGCGTCTTGGTCGAAATCGGCTTGCCCGGCTCGGCTGTTTCGACGCCGCCGGTTTGGACCTGCTCCATGTCTTCCGCCGACCCGCTAGCCAGGCCCGGCAGTTGCCGGTGCAGATCCTCGGGAGAGATCTTCGCGAACTCCGCCGAAGTGTCCTTCGCCATTCTCGCGAGGTCGTCCTGGGTGAGCAGCGCCAACAGGATATGCCCGGACCGCACGCGGTTGGCGTCGTACTCGATGGAGCCCAGCGACCAGGCCTCATTGATCAACCGCGAGATGCGCGGCGCCAAGGTGGGATTGCGCGCATTGCCCGTCTTCAGCCGGTCCAATGCCCGTGTGAGATCCCGTTCAAGCCGGGACGTTTCCACCCCGTAGTGCTTGAAGATCTTCCGCATGTCGCTGTCATGCCCATCCAGAAGTTTGAGGAGCAGATGCTCTACATCCACATCGTAATGCGTTCGGGAAAGACAGAGCCCGGCCGCCGCTTCCAGCGCACGCCGACAGGTATCATCCAGCTTGCCGATCAGACCTTTTAAGTTGACGTTCATACTCCCTCGTGTGTTCTAAGATAATTGCTAGGCTGCATGTACCCGCGCAGTCGACAACTCCCCGGAGAACGTGACATCTTCCGCATCGTGGCGTCGTGGTGTGGACGTGAGCCAGGTCGTCCACCCCAGCCTGGGCGCATAGGCCGGCGTTGTGCGAAGGCGGCAGGGAGGCACTTCCGACGCATGAAGAATCAGCCGCACCCGGCAATCAAATTCAGGCCCGGCCAGAAACTTGGTCATACGAACCAGGGTCGCAAACGCCTTCCCGGACGGCAACAACCGGGAAAACGTCTCAAAATCCAGCGGCCCCAGGCGCACTTGAAATCCCGCCTGCTGATCCCAGACTCGGGTGCCGGCCACCGCCGTCTGCCCTAAACGATTGTTCGTTCCGGGCGTGCCCAGCCTGGACCAATCCTCCGCTTCAAGCGCTAACCACGCTCCCATGAACTGCCTCACCTGCACGGGAACTTGGAAGGCATCCGCCAAGCAGTGTTGCAAGGCATGCGCCGATCGCGGGCGCTGAACGAGCAAGCCGGCATAGCGCAGAAGACTGCCGTCGTCGCCGCTCAACCGGGCGCGCGTGCCCGGGGTGCCCAGCCCCAGCACCGCATACAACAGGGTGGCGAACCGGTCCTCCTCCCCTGTCTCCTGCGCACGCTCATGGCCCACCACGCAGTGATGCTTCTCCCAGGCCCGGTAGAACAAGGAAATCAGCCGATGGTTGAAGAGATCCAGAAAATCCCGCAGCGCGTAGTCGTTCACCTGCGCGCGCTGAAGCAGCAACTCGGTATAGTGCCTGGGCAGCGCCCCCTCGGCACCGGTTAAGCCCATGAAGGCCACGGTCATCCCTATCGGCGAATGCGCGGGTTTCGCGGGCTCAATATGAACGATTTCGCTGGGCGGGAAACTGAGAGAGAGATGCGACCGGAACCGGACGACTTCCTCTCCGGGCAAGGCACGCCGCCCGACCGGTTGGCGTGACGAATGCCACCGTGTCAGCAGACGAACGGCTTGGAAGAACTCGAATCGAAACCCGCGAGTGAACAGTTCTTCCTTTAAAGAAGGACCTGCTCCCCTGTTCGTGGCGGCCATAGTTTGATCGGTTTGTCTCGCTGACGGGTGGTGGCGACCAGTTGCGTAAATGAATTCATGGTCGTATAAAGGCCTAGGAACTGTTCCAGAACAGACGCAAACAGAAACAGGCTGCTGCCCACGTATTTCTCTTCATCGAATTCGATCGTGACCTCCGTCCCGCGGCAGAAGCCCTGCCATCCCATCGTGCCGGGACGTCGCACCACGCGGCGCGCTCCCACACCGAGGATACCGGCAATCTGCTGTCGCACGACGGAGGAACCCGAGAAGTCGTAGAGACCAAGGATTTCCTGGAGCGGCTCCGGCCCGTCTCCGGTCAGCGACAGGTAGCTCAGCGACAAGTGGGAGATCAACCGCCACTGGCGCTCGCCGCTCAACGGCGGGCGCACCGGTTCCGTCGGTTTGATCAGTGCGCGTATCCGGGCGACCGGGGCGGCGCCTTCCAGTTCGAACTCTCCCCGCACCTCATCGGCGGACAGTTTGGCGGGAAGATCCCGATTGGTACAGAGCGTATATAACGTAAGCGTTTCAAAGGGGGGGAGCGTGGGATTCATATCCAGATCGACGAGCGACACGAACAGCTCGGTC
>CBDIWQ010000155.1:0-3881 GCA_965285965.1 uncultured bacterium
GGCTCACAGAACGACATGGCTACGATCCGACTTCCAGGACGGCTCTCGTGCCCTGCCCCGGCGCAGACTCCAATTCGAACGAGCCGCCCAGGGCTTTCATCCGCTCACGAATGCTGAAGAGACCGAATTTCGACGACAGGCCGTTCGTCACTTCCGTCGTGGGGCCTTCCGCCGGGACCGTACAGCCGACACCGTGATCTTGCACTTCGATCCGCAGCTCACCGGCGGTCTCTTCGGCCCGGACGAATGCTTCCGCGGTCTTCCCGTGCTTCCGGGCATTGATCAGCAATTCGCGGACCGACTGGAACAGCAGCACGGCCTGCTCCTCAGGCAGCGGCACCAGAGGAGTCTCAGGCACCTCCACACGAACCGTCATGTCATGTTTTTTCATGTACTCGCCGAGCCAGCCCAAGCCGGCTGACAGCCCATGCTCCCGCAGGACCGGCGGACTCAATTCGGCCACCAGCGTCCGGGTGTACCGGAGCGCATCCCCCAGCACCTCGTCCGTCTGCCTGATCAATTCGGCACAGGCCGGAACGGGCCCCGCCAGACGTTTGCCTTGTCCCAGCTTCAGTTTGCCCAGCACCAGCATCTGCTGCAGGTGATCGTGCAGCTCCCCGGCCAACCGTTTGCGCTCGCGCTGCTCCGCCAGATTGAGTTCCGTGGCCAGCGCGCGCAACCGCTCCTGGGAGTGCAGCAGCTCCTTGGTCCGCTCGTGAACCAGCTGTTCGAGGCGCTCTGCCGATTCCCGCAGCCGGCCCTCGCTCTCGCGCAGCGCTTCTTCCGTCCGTTTCCGCTCGGTAATGTCGGTGAACAACAGGGCCACTTTCCGCTCCTCCGGTGGCCCGATGCGGAACGCGTCCACTTCAAACCACCGGTTCATCGCGTCGGATCTCTCCACGAACCGTTCCGACTCGCCGGTCACGGCCACGCGGCCATAAATATCAATCCAATGCGCCTCCAGATCCGGGACAAGTTCACGGGCCGTCTTCCCCACCGCGTCCATCAGTCCGGTGTGACGCTTGAATGCGGGATTCGTCTCGATCCACCGGTAATCGACCGGACGGCCGTCACCATCAAACAGCATCTCGAAGACGCAGAAACCCTGGTCGATCGAGTCAAAAAGGGTGCGGTAGCGCCCTTCCGACCGGTCGATGGCCTGTCTCGCCCTCATCTGCTCGGAGATATCCCTGAAGTAGCATACGACGCCGTAGCGGCCGTCCGGCAGAGTGATGCGATCCACCCACCATTCGTAATACTCGGTCACGCGCCGATCTATGCGGAGCCTGGCTTCCTCCGGCGTGTGGTAGGACTCGCCCGTCTCGAGCGTGTGGCGGAAGATCCGAACGACTTCATCGGCATACGGCTTCTCCCAGAGCAGGTGCAGGACCTCATCCAAATCGCGGCCCAGGACATCAGACAAGGTGCAGAACACCGGTAAGGCGACCGGATTCACGTGGGCAATGCGGAAATCGGCATCAACGAGGTAAACGCCGATCGGTGCCCGGTTGAGCAGCGTCTGAACCTCCTCGCCGAGGGAACGAACTTCCTTCTCCGCACGCGCTCGTTCCGTGACGTCCCTGGTCGTTCCGGCGACGAGTTCCACCCTGCCGTCGGCGCTCAGCACGGGCGCAAAAATGTACTCATACACACCGAAAATGCCGGTGACCGGGGCCGTAAACGGCACCTCGCCCTTGAGAGGACGCTTCGTAGCAATCACCTCTGCAATTTCGCGCATATGCCGATCGTGGTGCCACTGCTCATACCCCAGCTCGCGGCAGGTCTTGCCGACGACGTCCTGCAGCTCCATGCCCCAGACTTCAAGCAGCCGGCGGTTGGCGTAAACAAACCGTCCCTGCAGATCAAAGAGGTACACGAAGTCAGGCGTGGTGGACGCGATCCCGTCGAAAAGCCGGACCTGCCTCTCATAGCGTTCCACGGCCTGGCGCAGGGCCTCTTCCGCATGGACGCGCTCCGGGGCCATCTCGCCATACCCGGCGACAGAGCCAAGGTGATCTTTGGCAGACTCGTGGAATATTTTGGTGCGGGTGGGCGACTGGGACATAGTAACTCTATTACCTTAACACACCGCTCCCGAAGGTCCAGGAGACCTGGACCGCTGGAAACGTAACCGGCGGATTCACACCATGATCTTGATGTACGATGCCTTGTTTTCCGTGCCGTTTAGCGATCTTCTAGGGGCCGTCAGGCGATAGGCCGAAAAGTCCGCGAACTGTACAGGATTCCGTCACGTACGCAGCTGGGGCACTCCCTAGTTCAAGGTTCCGCCGGGACACATCTACCCGTCGCCCCTGGTTTTCTTTGACCTTTGGATCCGGTTCCTCCATATTTGTCAGGCACCTACGTACAACACTCAGACCTACCCCTCATGACGTCAGAATCCCGACATCCTCTTCGAGGCTTGCTGATCACGCAGTTCTGTGACGCGTTTAATGACAACGCCTGGAAACTGATGGTGGCGCTGCTTGCCATACGGCAGGCGACGGCCCACATGGCGCCGGGCCCTGAGGTGGAAACCGTGGCCCAGACCCAGGCGGCCATCACGTTCATTCTGTTTACAGTGCCCCTCGTGTTGTTGTCGCTGGTGGGCGGCACCCTGGCCGACCGCCTCAGCAAGCGCACGGTTATCATAGGCCTCAAGGTCGTTGAACTGGCGCTCATGGCAGCCGCGACCCTGACGCTCTGGCTGAACCCGGCCGGCGGCATCCCGATCATGATCATTCTTTTTGCCATGGGCGTGCAGAGCGCCCTCTTCAGTCCGTCGAAATACGGCATTCTCCCCGAGCTGGTTCCCCACGAACGCCTTGCCGCAGCCAATGGTCTCCTGGAGATGTGGACGTTCGCCGCGATTCTCACCGGCACGGCGGCGGGCGGATTCCTGTTACAAAGTGCGGGCGACACCCTCTGGATGGCGCCGATGGTCCTCGCCGTCTTGTCGATCGTCGCGTTCATCGCCGCACTGGAAATCCCGGCCGTCGTACCGGCACGGCAAAGTGGAGGAGTCGGCGCGACGGTTCGGGGCGCGTGGAGCGCGATTCGGGCCGAACGGCTCTTGCGCATGGCCATCGCCGGAGAAATTTTCTTCTGGACCATCGCGAGTCTCTTTGCTCAAAACGTGCTGGTCTATGCGAAAGCGGTCCTCCACCTCTCCGATGCGCTTTCGGGCCTGCCCATGACGGTGCTCTCGGTCGGCATCGGTGTGGGCGCCATGTTCGTCGGCCGGCTGTCTCAGCATCGGGTCGAATACGGTTTGATCCCTCTCGGCGCCGTCGGCATCTTCTTCTCCCTGGGACTCATCGGCCTCTGGACGCCCCAGCTGGCCGGCACGTTCGCCCTGATGGCTATCCTGGGAATGGCCAGCGCCTTCGTGTTTGTCCCGCTCAATGCCATCCTGCAATGGAAGTCGCCCGCCGATCGGCGCGGCGCAGTCATTTCCTTATCCAATACCTGCGTGTTCACCGGCATTTTACTGGGCTCGCTCGCAGGCGGGTCGCTGGCCAACGCCGGCCTGTCAACCGGCAGCATCTTTCTCACCACCGCCTTGGCAACGCTCGGCGGAACGCTATGGGCGCTCTGGCTCTTGCCGGAGGCCTTCATCCGGCTGGTCCTAGTCATCCTGACCAACACGCTGTACCGGGTCCGTATCGTCGGCGACCACCACGTACCCCAGTCCGGAGGGGCACTCCTGGTGCTCAACCGGCTGTCGTTCGTCGACGGTTTCCTCTTGCTGGCGGCGGTCGATCGTCCGATCCGCTTCGTGGTGGACGCGGCCTATGCCACGCACCCGTGGTTGAAATGGCTGATGACGGCCATGAACGTCATTCCCATCTCGACGGCCGGCGGCCCTCGCGTGATCCTGA
>CBDIWQ010000156.1:0-8035 GCA_965285965.1 uncultured bacterium
GAAGGAATGGCGGTCGGTCACCCGGGGAGTGGTGTCGGCTTTGGTCGAAGTCGAATGCTTGCGCACGTTGGATCGATTGAGGCTGGCCGAAGGATTGGACGATGCTGAGATCGCCTCGCGGAGAGAGGCGGTGTTCCGTGTGGTGGAAGCCCTGGAAGTGGTCGAGTTGACCAGGCCCGTCTTAGCGAGAGCGTCTCATCCCTTGCCCACCGCACTGGGTACACTGGATGCGATACACCTGGCCACCGCTTTGCTGTGGAAAGACCGGAGCGGGGCGGACCTGGTTATGGCGACGCATGACGAGGCATTGGCCACAGCAGCAAGGGCAAGCGGCCTCCGCGTGCTCGGTGTGTCGAGTTAAACCGATCGAACCCTTCTCGGGTACACACCCTTCTCAGCTTCTTATACACGTCGCGCGCTATTCTCCAATTAATCTTCTCACCGCCAAGAACTGATTTACGGCGCTGCGAAACTCGTTATACCCGTCCACTGAAGGGCCGCTCCTCGGAGCGGTAGTTGCAAGCGCATTCTGAGCTTCTTATAATGGCGCGCGATATTTTCAATGACTCCTTTAACTGTGCGGAGGACTCGTAGGGACAATGAGCGAACGAACGTTAGCGATCATCAAGCCGGATGCGGTGAAGAAAAACGTGATGGGCGATATCCTGAGCCGCTATGAACAGGCGGGATTGAAGCCGGTGGCTGTGAAGTTGATGCAGATGTCGAAGCCGACGGCCGAGGGATTTTATGCGGTGCATAAAGCGCGGCCCTTCTTCGACAGCCTCTGTACCTTCATGTCCTCCGGTCCGGCGCTCGTGATGGTCTTGCAGGGTGAGAATGCGATCAAGAAGAACCGCGAATTGATGGGCGCCACCGATCCGGCGAAAGCCGACGCCGGCACCATCCGGAAGGCGCATGGGGCGAACATCGAGTTCAATGCCGTCCATGGATCGGACTCTCCGGAAACCGCGCAATTCGAGA
The DNA here is from genome assembly GCA_965285965.1 of uncultured bacterium. GTDB lineage: Bacteria > Nitrospirota > Nitrospiria > Nitrospirales > Nitrospiraceae > Nitrospira_D. Next base: position 982 of record CBDIWQ010000156.1, read on the forward strand.
TCGGGTATTTCTTCGCCGGCATGGAAATCTTTAGCTAGCCAGCTGCGAACAGGGCCGCCGCCGGCGTATTCGCGCCGGGCGGCGGTCCCTGCCGCACGCTCCGGTGTGCCGATTCGCCCGCTGCTGATCCGTCACCTCACCGCTCCAAGCGTGGCCACGCGGTTGTTCTTCGCGCTCCGCCATAGTTGGCCAGGCCCGATCGCCTTGGTGCTGTCCCTTTCGTTGCTGTCCGCCTGTGCCTCCAGGACGATTCAGATTCCTACGTTTCCGCCCGCTCCCGACGACCTATCCGCTGATGACCCGGCGGGCCATGCCCAACGGCGCCTGCTGGCCGAGGCGCATCGCGCGTTTTCTCAGGCACGGTATCCCGCGGCTGTCTTGTTCTTCACCCGATTCATCGAGCGCTCGCCCGACTCTCCCAAAGTGGCGGAAGCCCGCTGGTGGTTGGGACGGGCGCAGGAGCAGGTGGGGGACTTCGCCGCCGCGATGGCGCAATACCGGATCCTGGCGGTGGGACCCTGGCCGCCGCAATCCGACGGCCCTCGGTATGAAACGGAGGCCTTGAGACGATTGGATGAGCTGCGGCCACGGCAGACTGACCGGATCGGTCCGGGCAGACCGCTCGCGCTCCGCGTGGCCGCCGAGTCGCTGCCTCCGCCACCGCTCCTCGCCGCCTGGCTCAAGCAGCAGACTCAGGGAGGGGCGACCGCGCTCATCGTGGATCCCGCAAGGGGCGGGACGCCGGCCTTGGCCGACCTCGTGACCGAAGCCCATCGTGCGGGGCTGGCGCTGTGGGTGTCCGTGGACATGCATCAGCCGCAGTTACTGGATGTGAGACCGGAATGGCTGGCGCAGACCGCCGGCCGGCGCGCCGGTGAGGAGGCTATCCTCAGGCGGCCGGACATCGCGCATGCCGGATACCAGGCGGCGCTTGTTGAATGGGTCCGCGGCCTGGCGGAGAGCGGGTGCGATGGGCTCTTTGTGCCGGCGCGGTCGGTGCCGGGATTTGCCCGGGAGTATTCGGCAGAGTCGTTCGCGGCCTTCGCCGCGTCGTTCGGCGTGAATCGTTCTCCGGAGGAGGTGCTGGGCGGCGTCGTCGACCCTGCACCGGCGCAGGATCAGACGGAATATTGGCGATGGGCCGGATGGAAGGCGATCGCCTATGCGAAATTGACGGCGGGCCTGCGCGCCGCGTTGCGTGACCGCCATCCGGCCCCGGTTTTGCTGATCGAAGTGCATCAGGCCTCGCTCAGCGCTCCGGTCGAAGGACTGGAGCACTACGGGGAAGATGTGACCGGGCTGGCGCAAGGGATCGGCGTCTCGATCGTGGTGCGCCGTGACGGCGCGGGCGGGGAGGCGTTGATCGACAGGCTGCAGGAACAGCTGGGGCCGTCGGAGCGGGTTTGGGTGGCACTGCCTACCGGGGCCGCAAGAGGAGCCCCTGTGGACGTGCAAGCGGTGACATCCGACATTGCCGGGGGCGGCCGATGGCCGACGATCGTCACGGTTCCGTGAGGGTGCCATTCCTTGACAAAGCCTGGGGAGCCCCACTACGATCCGATCCCATTGTCCGCCTTCATGATGCAAGAAAAGAGGACGCTATGATTCCATCCGATTTGCGGTATCACAAGGAACATGAGTGGGTTCGTCTCAATGGGACGCAAGCCACGGTGGGCATCAGCCATTTTGCGCAGGATGCCTTGGGCGACATTGTGTTTTTGGACCTGCCCAAAGCCGGCGCAGTCGTGAAGGCCGGGCAGCAGATCGGCGAGGTGGAATCCACGAAGACGACCTCCACCATCTATACTCCGGTGAGCGGCACGATCGCCACGATCAACCAGGAGTTAAAGGACCATCCCGAAGTCGTGAACTCGGATCCCTACGGCCGGGGCTGGATTGCGGTGATCGAATTGTCGACCCCCGGCGAAGTCGATCAGTTGATGACGGCCGCGCAGTACGAAAGCTTCCTCGCCTCCCAAAAACATTGATCCATCCGGACGGGATTCATGGCGCATGGCGGTGCGGCTGCTCGATGACTTCATGAGTCCATGGCGCATACAGGCATGAGTACGTCCACCCACATTGCCATCGTCGGCGCCGGGCCGGGCGGCTATGTGGCGGCCATCCGCGCCGCACAGCTCGGCGCCCGCGTGACCGTCATCGAGCGGCAGGCCCTCGGCGGCGTCTGTTTGAACTGGGGCTGTATTCCGAGCAAGGCCCTGTTATCCGTCATCGAACTCGGCGACAAGTTGAAAAAAGCCGAGGACCTCGGCCTCATGCTGCCGGGCCCGCCCCGCTACGATCTGGCCCGCATGGTGGCCCGTAAGAACAAGGTGGTGGCCGGGCTGGTCAAGGGCATCGGCACATTGCTCAAGGCCTGGAACATCGACGTCGTAGCGGGTGCCGGCGAGTTGTTGGACGCGCGCACCGTTGCGGTCACCGGCGGGGACGGAACCAAGCGCAACATACCAGCCGACGCCGTGATTATCGCCACGGGATCGTCCTGGCCCCAACTCCAGCAATTTCCCATCGACGGCACGCAGGTCATCACCAGCAAACAGGCCCTGGACCTGGAGATCGTTCCCGCAGGGATGGTGATCCTCGGGGCGGGCGTCGAAGGCTGCGAATGCGCCTCGCTCTTCAGCGGCTTGGGCACGCAGGTCACCCTGGTGGAATTGCAGCCGCGGGTCTTGCCGCTCGAAGATGAAGAAGTCTCCGCCATGATGGAGCGCGAGCTGAAGAAGCGCGGGGTGGAGGTCAGGACCGGCACGACGATCACGGCCCTCGACCGCTCGGCCGGGCTCTCGGTCACCATCGCCGGCGACACAAAGGTGGACACCGATGTGTTGCTGATCTCGATCGGGCGCGGCTTTCATTCCGCGGGAATCGGCCTGGAGCGCGCCGGCGTGGCGCTCGGCCGGCGAGGCGAAGTCCTGGTCGATGATCGTATGCAAACCAATGTGGCCGGCATCTACGCCATTGGGGATGTGGTCGGCAAAGCGATGCTGGCTCATGTGGCCTCGGCCCAGGGCAAGGTAGCGGTGGAAAACATCCTGGGGCATGCCTCACGCATCAACTATGACGTCATCCCGGCCGGGATCTTCACGCTGCCCGAAATCGGGCGCGTCGGTCTCACCGAAACCCAGGCGCGGGAGCGGGCTCGCGCGGCGGGGAAGGATCCGGAAAAGGCGGTGCAGGTGGGGCGATTCCGCTACGCGGGGCTGGGCAAAGCACAGGCGACCGGAGACAGCACCGGCCTGTTCAAGATCGTCGCCGATGCGGATAATGGCGCCATCCTCGGGACGCATATCGTGGGGGCCCATGCCGCAGATCTGGTGCATGAAGCGGCCCTCGCGATGGAGGGCGGCGTGACCGTGGAACAGCTGGCGAGGATGATCCATGCGCATCCCACGCTCTCCGAAGGAATGATGGAAGCCGCCGAAGATGTCGGAGGAACGGCCATTCACCAGGTCCGGAGAAAAGCCGGAGCATGATCCAATCACTGCTCATCAAACTCGCGATGCTGGCCATGACGATGGGCGTCGTCTTTTGGATCGGCTGGCACGCACCGCAGGTGTCTCTGCCCCAGCCCGCTCTGAAGGCGGCATCCGAAGCCGATCCGGCCGCAGCGGACATTCCGGTTGGATCGGAGGCGAAAGAGGCCGGTGCGCCGAACGAGCAGGCGGCATTGGTACCGGCGGCGGCTCCGGTGAAACCGGCACAGAACCAGGCCCGGGTTCCATCCCGCCGCAGCGGTCCGCTGGACCTCAATCGCGCCAGCGCGGAAGAGATTGATGCGCTCCCGGGCATCGGCGCGGTGTTGGCCGAGCGGGTCGTCGCCTATCGGGCGTCAGCCGGAGGATTCCGGAGCATCGACGACCTGCGCCGGGTGAAAGGCATCGGGGCGAAGAAACTCGATCGCCTGCGCCCGTTGATCATGGTGTCGGCGCCGGCCGCACGTTCCAAGACGGAGAAGACGGCGTTATGAGCAGCGTGACCCAGCAGATGGACTTGATCTTGCGCGGCGCGGTGGAAGTGATTCAGCCGGCGGAATTGGAATCCAAGCTCACCCGGTCGCTCAAAGAACAGCGGCCCTTGCGGATCAAGGCGGGGTTCGATCCGACGGCCCCCGATCTGCATTTGGGACATACCGTGTTGATTCACAAACTGAAGCATTTTCAAGACCTGGGCCATCAGGTGATCTTCCTGATCGGCGACTTCACGGGCATGATCGGCGATCCGACCGGCGTCTCGGAAACCCGCAGGGCGCTGACGAAGGAACAGGTGCTGGAGAACGCCCAGACGTATCAGCGCCAGGTGTTCAAGATTCTCGATCCCGCCAAAACCACCGTGGAATTCAACAGCCGCTGGATGGGATCCATGACCGCCGGCGGGCTGATTGAATTGGCGGCCCATTATCGGGTGGCCCGCATGATGGAGCGGGACGACTTTCATAAACGGTTCCACGAGCAGAAGCCCATCAGCGTGCATGAATTCTTGTATCCGTTGGTGCAGGGGTACGATTCGGTCGCGTTGAAAGCGGATGTCGAATTAGGGGGGACGGATCAGAAGTTCAATCTGCTCATGGGACGGGAACTGCAGCGCGACTACGGGCAGGACTCGCAGGTCGTGCTGACCATGCCGTTGCTCGAAGGCATGGACGGCGTCAAAAAAATGAGCAAGAGCGTGGGCAACTATATCGCTTTGGAAGATGCGCCGGGGGAGATGTTCGGCAAGCTGATGTCGATCAGCGACGCGCTGATGCACCGCTACTACGAGCTGCTCACGACGGAGGATCTGGACGGGATCCGGGCGCGGCATCCCATGGAAGCCAAGCAATCGCTTGCCGAGTTGATCGTCGCGCGGTATCACGGCGCGGAGGCCGGCCATCAGGCCCGGACCGAGTTCCAGCAGAAATTCCAGGAGCGGGAATTTCCGGTTGAACCGGATGTGCGGTTGACGCTCGCGCCTGAGGATTTGCGCGACGGGCAGGCCATCGGTCTGGTGGAACTCGTCGCCAAAACCGGCCTCGTGCCGAGCAAGAGCGAAGCGAGACGGTTGATCGTTCAAGGTGGTGTGGAAGTCGACGGAGAGAAGCAGAGCAATGCGACCCTTGTGATGGCCATCCTGCCGGGACGGCAATACCGGTTTAAAATCGGCCGGCGCAAATTCGCGATCGTGGAACGCGCCTCGTCACGCTGATTTCTTGACTTGATCAGGGCCGCCAGCGTAGGATCCGCACAGTGCGGGCGTAGCTCAGTGGTAGAGTCCTTGCTTCCCAAGCAAGTTGTCGCGGGTTCAAATCCCGCCGCCCGCTCCAAGCCTGTTCAACCAGTTGCCTCTGCTTCTCCTCTGAGCCTGTTACCTTCTTTCCGGTCTTGTGCGGTGTCATGTGAAAAAGGCTCCGCTTCGAATGCCGCTGTCGGGACACCGGCCGTAGGTTCGAATCCTACTAGGGCCTAAGGGCAAGGCGCAGCCTTCAACGCTGTAATGAGCGGTTTGACTTCGCTCGGCGCCTCTACCTGGGTCTGATTACATGTAGTCCGTGTCTTCCGCAATCCATCCTCTCCACCGGCGGGTATTTCGTATATTTCGGTTAATTTGTTCCGCTAGACTGGGTTCTCAACACTGGAGGACCAAGATGGATGACAAGACTGCTACCGCCGTGGCTACGACCTTCGCCCTGTTTCAAATCCAGCTCAATGCCTTGCTGCTTCTCCTGCAACAACAACACCCCGCGGTTCCAATACGAGAAGAGTATCAACGGCTCACAAACGAAGGAGTCCAGGAGGCGGGTTTGGAAACGATGAAGGCCCTCAAGAAGCAGCTTCTCGAGGCCGTCGCTCAGCAACAACCGGGAGATCCGTCCAGTGGAAATGGGCACGCGTGAGGCGGTCCGCTGTCCCTCTGTTATCCGTTTCCTGTGCCCGGCTCGGCCCCACCCACGCGCCAAGGCTAACAGGTGATTGTCGGCAAGGTCGGACACAGCAATCTCCTCAACGTACACGATTGCCCTGGGGAAGCGCGCCGACGGCCGCGCTCAGTGCACGCATATTGGCCAATCAAGATGGGCCAGAGCTGTTCTTCTCCATTTTTCCATTTACGGGTTCCAACTATCTTCCCTATTTTTGTTAAATTCATTAGGTTGGGCTCCGCCTCTTGGCACTCAAGAAAGGAGCGATAGAGCGATGGCAAAGTCGGCTTTCACCAAACAGCGGAAGACCTCATCCTCCACTGGAGGCTCTGTCCGTGACAAACAAGAATTCGACCATGAGCGCGATGCACGTATTGCCACTCGGGCGTTTCAACTGTTTGAGCAACGCGGGTGGAAACACGGGTACGATTTCCAGGATTGGCTGCAAGCGGAGAAAGAGTTGTACGGCTCCACGAATTAGGTGATAACTGTCCCTGCACGAAGGATGTTGAGAAAGGATTATGATGACGCTAGACGGACTTGATGGCTTGGAAACGAAGATCCGGGGCTTGCTTAAGTTAGTACAAGACTTGAGGCAGAAAAATACCTCCCTAGAGGGAGAAATCAGAGCCGTCCGGCAAAGTCTGGCAAGCCAGGAGGAGTTGAATCGACTTTGGGAGAAGGAACACACCGATATAGAATCCCGAATCCAAAAGGTCCTCGGCGACATCGAGCTGCTGGAACTCATCGACGAGCCGGAAGAGGTCTCTCTCTGATGCCTATTGTCCATACGACTGCCGTTTGCCCTCTCACGTAAACATAGCTCTGTGACGGATCGCATCTCCTCACAATGGGTATGGACGGAAGGAGATGTGGACCAGCGGGAGGACCATTTCAAACTCTTTTATGAACGGAGGGCCGATGCTTCGGCCCTCGTCGGTCGCCCTTCGGGGCACTGCTTCCTCGTCCAGTTCCTATCTCCTTACCCTGTCAGAAACCAAATCGAAAAAGAGCTACATTTCTACATCACCCAGACGAAGGAACAGGATGCGTGGGCATACTTGGTTGCCCATTGCAGGGCCGCTGCTAACCTACATTCCAATGTGCATTGGCGTTTCTTCCCGGGGGCCAGGAAAGTGT
>CBDIWQ010000157.1:0-18977 GCA_965285965.1 uncultured bacterium
CCGGTGGTCAGCAGCAGGCCCTCCGCGCGCACCCAGGGGACGATGTCGGGGACCTCCATCACGTTGGCGCTGCGCACCACCCGGTGCAGGCCAGCGGAACCCGCGACCACCTCGGCGCGGTGGTCGCCATTCTTATGACCCTCGCGAAAGCCGCCATTGTGGTGGGTCTCGTTGTAGCCGCCGCCTGGTATGCGGTTCCCAAAGTATGGGCCGATCACTGCGACAGGAGCTGGGAAGGCACTTTGACCAGGAAGGCTTCCAGGCGATTGCCGGACAGGTTGGTCGTCCAGAGAAAGTACTGGCCGGTGATGTCGAGATTGCCGTTCGGCATCTTGTTGTAGGGGGTCTTCCCTCCCGGCGCCTCGAGGTTCGTCATGATCGGCGCCACGATGAGCTGCCGGTCGGATCCGTCCAGCGGGACGCAGGTCACTTCATTTTGAACGCCGGAGGCGTCGGCATTGCTGCCGCAGGCATACTGCTGCTCCATCGGCACGCCGGCTTTGGCATTGGTATGGCTGCGGTAATTCAGGGCCGTAATGTTCCAATTGATATTGGAATGCACGACGGGACCTTTCGTCACCGTGTGGCCCAACAGCCAGGTTTGGGAGGCATTGGGCAGCTGATTCCAGCTGTCGGCGCCGACGATATAGCCGTATCCTAGATCCGCATGGCTCGTCGCCCCTTCCTCATTGAGGATTCTGGCGACCTCGGTTTCGCTGGCCAGATCAAAAATGCGCATGTCGACATCGTAGCGGCCATCGATGTTTTCCAGGCTCATGAGCCAATGCCCGCTCTTGTCCAGCGCGCACTCGTCGAAGAGGCCGATCTTGCCGAAAAAGGCGAGCCGGTGTGAGTCCTCACGATAGACGACACAGCCCAGCGCTTCGTCCGTGCCGGTGATCCTCAGGGTGGCGGAATGGACGAGATCGTCGTTGCTCGAGTGCATCTGGCCGATATACTTGTCGTTGCCCCAGAGGCTGCTGACGTCGAAGACCGTGTCGAAATGTTTCGCCGTGACGTCGTAGCGCAAAAGTTTCGGCCCGTCGTTCATGTACAGCACGCTCGGCATGGTGGCGCTGAAATACCAGCCGGTGCCGCTGCTCCAGCTGAACTTGCTGGTGCCGTCGAAGAGCGGTCCCACTTTGGCGATCACATCCTTCGTCTTGTCATAGCGGAAGAGGGTCGGGCCTTCTCCGCCGTGTCGTCGGTCGAAACTGAGGAATAGCAGCAGATCGTTACTGTCCACATGGTTGTTCGTATTCCGCCAGGACGCGTGACCGATCGGATGGAGGCAATCGGCGCCGCCTGCGCAGTCGCTCGAATCGGTGATGCGGACGGCTTGGGCGTGATAGGGGGAGGGAAACCGGAACGCGCCCCGGGACATTGGAATGGAAGACCGGATCTGGTCCGCAGTCCATTTGGCCCGCACGCCGGCGGTTCTCGTTTCCACCCAACCCCCGGGGGCCTGAGCCTGGACGGAGGCGGGGAAAGGGGCCAACGTTCCGCACATGAGCGCGCACAACACCGCAAGGCAACCGAATCGTGACATCGTGATCCTCCCACATTCCTGAAAGACTGGACCGAGATCGCCGGTGCCCCACCCGGGGTCTTGGCCAGCCGTCTGTCGAGGAGCAACCTAGCATGATCATTTCTCTGTCAAGGAAACGTGGGGTTAATGGAATCCGGATCTTTCGAAAAGTGTCTGTAAAAAGTATGTAAAACCAGACGGCTCCTACAGTGGGAGAATGCATCATGACGTTCCAGGACCTGCGGGCTCTCTGGAGAGCGGATCTCTATCGGCACACCGGCAGCACGGCGACGGCTGACTTCTTCAAGCATCTGCTCCTCTCGGACGGGGACGAGCGCTTCAGCGACGGCTTCAAATACACGTTTTACCTCCGGCTCTGCCGGTATCTGTCGCTGCGCAAATCCTCTTGGCTGATCAAGCCTCTGTTTTTCTTCGCCCGGGGCGTGTTCATTCATTACCGGTACAAATTCGGCGTCTCGATTTCGCATGCCACGAAGATCGGACGGGGGCTGTATATCGGCCATATCCGAAACATCGTGATCAGCGACCAGGCCGTGATCGGAGACCACTGCAATCTGAGCCAGGACGTGACGATCGGACAGACCAACCGGGGAGCCCGCAAAGGCACGCCGGTCATCGGCAACTACGTGTACATCGGGCCGGGCGCGAAGATCGTCGGGGCGGTGCGGATCGGCGATCACGTGGCGATCGGCGCCAATTGCGTGGTCACCAAGGATGTGCCGGACCATGCTGTCATCGTGGGGGTGCCGGGCCGCGTCATTTCATTCGAAGGCTCGAAGGACTACGTGTGCAGAACCGACGTCGAGACGCATATGGCCCGAAACGAATGCCGGCATGCGTTGAAGGATTTCTGGAAGAGGGTTCGGTGGGAATCACGAGCCTGAAGTCCGCTGAACGCCGCCGAGATGCATTCAGTCGATCATAATCAGCGGCGGCGGCAGTCTAAGAGACGCCGCAGGCCGGGGCGTCAGGTGTCCGGTTCAACGCGACAGGGCGATCAGCCTCCAATACTTCCTGTGCCTGATTCTCCTTCCCTCCACTCGCCAGGTCGATGATGCATGAGCCTGGTGTCCCCGCCGATCCGCCGCCAACGTCAATGTCTCTCCTTCCGGCGGAGGTACCCCATAACCCCGGCCCCTATGTCCTCCGTGTCGCTCATCGATGCCGCTTCCTTGCGGTCAAGGCTGTCCGCTGGGGATAATCATGATGTGCATCGGCCCTTGCAAGAAGACCCACTCGTATGGAGAAGGAGGTTCATCGTGATGCTACAAGTCATACTCGCTGCACTCCTGCCCGCCGCGATGACTTTGGTAAGCCCCCATAGCGCCGCAGTCATCCCGGCGATCGCATTTCAGACCGCTCAGTCGGACAGCCAGGCCGAGAGGCCGGGCACTGTGGAGGCTGAGTTTCCGGAGATGCGGGCCAGCATCGTCGATCGGGACGGAGACCAGTTCGTTGCCAAGACGGAAGCCGGCGATGAGTTTCGATTGCCGGTGGAGGGCGCGCCTCCCGACACGAACATCGGGGATGTCCTCCGGTTGGTCCCCGACCCCGACACCCAAACGATGAACGTGTTCAAAGCGGATCCGACGGGCGCGGCACAAGAGGAAAACCCCGCATCGCAATTGTGACGCGTGCTCCGGTGTCAAACGGAATGAGCGTGGATTGAGTGGTGGGAGCAGGCCGGTCCGTTACAACGCAAAGGTGGAACTCCACACGATGAGGACCAGGCACACCGCGGAAGGGCTATTGAGCAGATTGGGGAGAAGCAGAGTGGGGTGATGAAGAAGAGGGATCGAGTCGATACCCGACGTTCCGCACCGTGAAGATTCTTCGACCTTCCGGGCCCAGCTTATTGCGCAGACTCCGGATATGCACATCGATGGTCCGGGATTGTAAGTCCGCGTCCTTGTGGTGGCCCCAGACGGATTCGAACAACGCATCGCGGCTGAGCACGCGCCCGTTGGTCATGATCAAGGCGCGCAAGAGACTGAATTCCTTCGAGGTAAGGTGGATCGGTTTGCCTTCAAGAGTGACCGTATAGCGGTCCAACTGCATCTCAAGATTGCCGACCTTCAGGACCCGGGCCGGTTCTTTTTCGGTGGTACGCCGCAGCCGGCTCTTGACTCGCGCCACCAGCTCGTTGGCCTGGAACGGCTTGGTAATATAGTCGTCGGCTCCGATCTCGAGTCCGATCACCTTGTCGGTTTCTTCTTCTTTTCCGCTGAGAATAATGATCGGCAGGTGAGTCGTGACCGGATCGGCCCGGATGCGCCGGCACACTTCCAGTCCATCGATGCCCGGCAGGATCAAGTCCAGCAGCATGAGGTCCGGCTTCTCCCGGCGCACCGCCTCCAACGCTTCCAACCCGTCCTGGGCCGTCGTCACCTCGAAGCCTTCCCGCTCCAGCAATGACCGCAGGAGGTTGATGACGCTTTCCATGTCCTCAACGATTAAGATTTTGTGCATGTCAGCACGTGGCCGGTCCGACCGGCTTAGGGATCAATCAAGCGGCGGCGGATCGAGTAGCGAACGAGGCTGGCCGTATCGTGCAGATCCAGCTTGTCCATGATTCGGTTCCGGTGAGATTCCGCTGTCTTGACGCTGACCCCGAGGAGGCCGGCGACCTTCTTCGTCGTCATCCCTTGGGCCACCAGCTGGAGCACTTCTCTCTCTCGTGTCGTGAGCGGATCGGGCGGCAGCTCCGATTTGGCCAGATAGGCTTGAATGACGGCCTGAGAGATGCCCGGGCTCAGATAGAAAGAGCCTTTGGCTACGTCGCGGATGGCCCGGACCACATCCTCCACCGTCTGTGTCTTGAGCAGATATCCCTTCACCCCCGCCCGGAGCGACTCCATGACGAAGGCGTCGTCAGTGTGCATCGTGAGCAACAACGACTTGGTCTGAGGGGAGACCCGGCGAATCTCTCTGACCACGTCCAACCCGTTCAACATGGGCATCATGACGTCGAGGACGGCAAAATCAGGCTGCGTCTGCTCGGCGATGCGCACGGCCTCGCGCCCGTCCGCCGCTTCACCGACGACGGTGAGGCCATCGCGTTCCAAAAGCGCACGAACGCCTTGCCGCAGTAGATTATGGTCGTCTGCCAGCATGACCCTGAAGGACACGGGTGCGGGCTCTTTCGCGGTTTCGCCCGCGACACATCGTTCGCCGCGGCGCCCCAAACCGATCGTTCCCGATGGCATCCTCTCGATGATCTCTTGCGTCACTTTCTGATCTCCTTTTCCCTAACGGTCCGCTTAGTTGATGAAGTCGGCGCACCGGCCCCGCCCTGTTCCTCACAGTAATCGCCTCCGAGAGAACGGATCACTAGGCGAACCCCCAGCCGCTTCCTCCCATCCCCCCAGGCGCAAAAAACTAGGGGAACGCCCAGTACGGCAAGAATGCCCTTCTCCTATACAGTGCGGTCATGCCGAGTCAGAAGAGCACCACCCCGCCCATCCTTGCCATGTGTTGCATCTGCGATCAGGTGGCAGAGGACGGATCCCAACCGCAAAGCGGTTGGACCAGTCTTGAATCGTATCTCCGCGACCACGGGATGACTGCCCCCGACTACCAGTTGAGCCATACTTATTGCCCGTCCTGCTATGCCGATCAGGCGCTTGCCTGGCATCTTCCCCCTCGTGCCGCCTAAGGAACCGCTTCAGAGATCATCCGTCCCCTTCGGCATCCGGTTCGCTTCAGAATCCTGTGCGGAATCATAGCTCCCAGAGCGGGAACGTCCGCAAACCAGCCGGGATCCCACCGCGGACGAGATGTCTACCGGGGGACATTTTGGCAAAGCGCGACTGGACGACTACAGCGAATTCCTCGATGCAATTAGTGAGTTTCTCGTCGCTTGTGAACATCCTGCTCAGGTCTGAACCTTGCGAACATGTCAGGTAAACGCAGGTGCGGCAATCCAACACATCATCCATAGGCAGGAGGAACATCCATGAGATGCTCACATCGTGTATTGGCAAGCCTGACAGCTCTGGTTTTGGCCGGCGTTGGAACGACCCCTGTTTTCGCAGCGGAAACCCGGGGCGCCGCCCAGGGAGAAACATCACAGCAGAAAAGCCAGCAGGGTCTGGGCCTGGATGACGCCGGTTCGTCCAACGTGATTGTCGGCGGACCGGAGATCATTATCGGGAAGATCGCCTCCATCAAAGGAGATGAATACATGGTGGAGGGAAACCGCGGGCAGTTCATGCGTCTGCGCGTGACCAAAGACACCAATATGGTGTGCGCCGGAGGCCAAGGCGCGAAAATGTCAACCAGCCGGGAGGGAGTAAAGGAACGGAAGGAAATTCCGATCTCTCCGGCCACCGAAGAGCAGATGAAGAGCCATGATGCGAGCCGGGGCGGGGATCAACGCCAGGCGCTGAACGATCCCAACAAGCAGCAATCGGAACATCAAATGGGTGCTCCCACCAAGGACCCCTCCACGATGAAGGACGTGGTGGGCTCGACCGACGAGAAAGCCAACCAGGATATCGCCCGCGGTTCGGGCTTTGTGGTCGGTGGCTCCTCCGGCTGTCAGTTCAAACCGGGCGACCTGGTTCGGGTCGAAGCGTCCGATATGGGTACGGCCACGACGATCAAAGGGTTGTCCAGCGATGATCCGGCCCGGTCCGAGATCGCCGAAGGAGCCATGGAACCATCGCGGTAGTCGTATGGTGGCTTGTTCAGACGAGCGGGAAACCGACGCGCGGTGAGCCCGACCAACGTGTGTCTGCGGCCAGACCGGAAGCATCCGAGCGTCTGGCCGCGGCACCGGCACCGGCACGGCCACTTTCGAACGTGATCACCAGTGGAGAGACGGCCTCCCGAGTCGGCTGCCCGGGCCTATCTCCTTTACGAATCCTGCGGGATCACTGGCTCGATGCAGAGCGGGGGAAGTGACCCGGCGTCAAGAGCCGAGCGGCTCGTCGCGCGCTGATCAATACGTCCACGTGACCAGCGCCGTCACGACGTTCTTCGAATAGTTGTACACGGGGATGTTCGAATCGTTCCAGATACCCTGATATTGCAAGGCCAGCGTCAAGCGATTCGCGAGCGGTTTGGAAACCTGGACAAACAGGTTGCGCTCCGTATCCGCGCGCGGGTTCAGGACTCCGGCCTCATCGGTAAACAGAGTCTGCGCGTACCGGTAGTTGCGCCAGTGAAGCTCATAGTCAACGCGGAGGCTCACCTGCTGCCAGGGCAAGAGCGTCTCTCCGCCGAACTGGAGCCGGTTCCCGTTATAGGTGAACGCCGTCCCTTTCGAGGCTTCCGTATCATATTGGTAGCCGACCCGCAGCAGATACCGGTCTTGCGCAAAACGGAAGATGTGCAACAAGCCGATCATATTGTTCTGCGCGTCGCGGGATTCAGGGGCAAAGCGGAAATCGTTATCGGCCGGCTCGCGAAAGAAGTTCTTGCTCTGATGCCGGTACAGCAGCGTCGACAGGTGCTGCACCGTGCCGATGCCGGGCACCGTCAGACTCGGCGGAACCAGCACGACGGGAAGGACCAGGGATTGGCGCGAAAGAAAGCCGTTTGATCCGAGGAACATGTAGTCATAGGTATATTGGGCGCCCAGTTCATAGGGGACGGAAGCCAGAGTGCCGCGGTAGGCGCCGGCGAGGCCTCCCAGGTGATCCTGAATATTGAACGCCCCCATGCCGCTATCGGTGTTGACCGTTTGATAGTACGCATAGGTGAGCGTCGTCTCAAACGGGCCCTGCCGATACAGCGCGTAATCGGCGCGCAAGGTCGTCATGAATCCGGGCGAGTTCGTCGGCCGGGACCGCAAGGCTTGCACAAACGGATCGCTGCTGGGATTCGGGTTGATCGCGACGTTGTCGTCATAGAACCCGCCGACGCTGAGTTGCGCCTTCAACCGCTTTGTGTCCGTTGTTCGCGGTGCCGCCTCGAGGGCTTCCCTGACCCGGACCGAGGCGCCGGTGATCGGGGACATGGGTTGAATCTCCTGGGCCAGCGCCAATTCCGCTACCGCCTGTTCGGACAACCCCAGGATCCCCAGCGAGAGGCCTCGATAAAATGTGGCGAGTTGCCGAATGTCGGGGTCGGATGACCGGGTTGCGCCGAAGGCTTCCGCCGCGGCTTGATAGTCCTTGTGACGGTATCGCAGGAAGCCGACATAGTAGCCCAAATGCTCCCGGTCCGGTTGCCGCCGGAATGCCTCCTCCAGCAAGGGCTCCGCGTCGTCGTACCGAGCCAGCGCGAAATAGGTGCCGCCCAGTTGGTACATCACGTCCAGGTCCGTGGGACGAAGATCGTGAAGGGTGTTGAGCGGAGCCAACGCCTGCTCCGTCTGCCCCAATGCGAGATACGTGAGTCCCAGGAAATACAAGGCTCGTGTGTTCTGCGGATAGTATTCCAATGCGTGACGCAGCAGTTTCAGGGCTTCGTCATATTGTTGGGTGCGGTACGCCAGGATCCCTCTGGCGGCCGCCACTTCGGCATCCGGTTCCTGCCCGCTCACCGGCATCGGATCGAGGTGCCAACACATGATCGCGATGAGCAAGAGAAGTGGACAGCATCGTCGAGCCGGGTAGGTCCATCGAGAGAGCATGTCGGGTAGTTCCTGTAGTTAGGTGCAGCGAAGTCGGGCGTCTCTCAGGGACGCCTGCCATGCGGCGGTCGCGGGACGGTTTGGAGCCTTGGGCCGGGGCGACATGAGCGTCTTAGTCGTCCTTTCCCCGGTTAATCCTGCCTCTGGCTCTGCTTTCGGAGAGGGCATCACAGGCGGCATGAGACCATTAGTCGTCCCTTCCCCGGTTATTCCTGCCTCGGCCTCCATTCTCGGACAGCGCATCCTTCAGCACATCGTTCAAAATCGATTTGCTGTTGAATCCTCCCGACTGATTCCCCCCCTGCGTAGTCCCGGGAGACGGGGGAATGAAAGTGGGCAGAGGGGGGGCCGTCGGGCCGGGAGGCGGCGTTCCCATAGCCCCCGAGGACGAGGCGAAGCTGATTGCCGGCACGCCCAAACTCGTCGCGACGACGGCGCCTTTGAGGTCCGCCCCCCCGACGCCGTCCTTTGCGTCCAATGTGGGCTTCGGTACGCTAACGAGGCGTTCCACCTCGAGCGCATGGTCCACATGGATCCGGGCGATGCGTTGCGCGAGTTGCGCGGGGGTGCTTTGGCGTCGATCGGTGGGGGCAAGCCCCAAGCCCCGATCCACAGCGGACGGCAGGTTCGACACCTGCCGGATCACGCCTGCGACGACCTGCGCCGCCACTCCCGCTTCCAGCATTTCGGATTTGCCGGGTAACGCCAGGGCCTCGACGCCCGACTGTCCCTCCAGCACCGTGACCGTTTCGATGCGGGCGGCAGCCGCCGGTTTGTCCGCTCCCGAGAAGGCCGTGCTGACGCGCGCCAAGAAAGACGGTGAGGGGTTCGGCACGTTGACTTCGACAATCCCTCCCCGGGTGAAGATTCGACCGGTCGGCGTAAGCACGCTGACCAGATCGGATGCCGGGCCTCCGTACGCGAGAGCGACCCGCAGGCTCCCTGCGGGGAGCTGCAATTGAATCTGTCCCTCTTGCTTTTCCCGGATCGTGATAGAGGTGCGTGGGTGCACTTGGATCAGCGTCCGCTGGCCCCAGAGAATTTCCACTGTATCGTCTTCCTGTGTCGTAACTTCTACCTCGTTGGAGAGGCGGTCGCCCAGCGAGAGGGCATGCGAACCGCTTGACGCCTTCTCCGTGACCGATGGAGTTCCGGTCACGCCGGTCACCAGGCCGGCCGGCGCCGGAGGGACTTGTTTCATCCCGGCCTCGGCCGCGGTCAGTGCGGTCATGGTTAACAATCCCGTTATGCTCATGCGGAGGAACCAAGGGCGGAGCGCCATAGCCATCTGCCTTCATCGTGAAAGATTAATCCGGCACGTCGCCCCTACTCCCGGTTCTATACCCTTTGCACGGCCGGCCCTTACTGGGACAGTCCCTAGGGGAGAGGCCGGACTGCCCTCGACCATTCATGAGGAAAATGAGACGACCGAGGCGGGAAGCGGATGCGACCGCCTTAAGATACAAGCGATCGGCAGGGAGGATCTGAGGAGGGGGGACGACTCGTCAGGGGCACTTGGAGCCCGTTATCATCCATAACGTTGACCAGTCCGACTCGGTTCGAGCATCCAGCGCGCTGGTCGGCTCATTCAGGATGACGATGGGGACGTCCGTGAAATGGCGGCTGCCGGAACCGATCCGCTGAGGTTCGCCACCCGGCAGACTGTCCCTCCGCTTGCCAGGGCGTGTCCCACGGGCCAAAGCCGGATGAACCTGCGTCGATTAGACCGGCACAGCGGAGAGGGAGCGGGCCGCGGGGATATGGTCCAGATCTAGGGCATGCAATGACACCCGGCCCTGCTTGAGCGTCAATTGGATGTCACAGCGCCTGAGCGTGCTCGCACGATGGGTGATGAGGAACGTGGTCCGGCCCGTCGTCAGCTCATCCATGACGTTGACCAGTTCCGACTCGGTTCGAGCATCCAGCGCGCTGGTCGGCTCATCCATGATAACGATGGGAGCGTCACGCAGAAAGGCGCGTGCCAGAGCGATCCGCTGGCGTTCGCCACCCGACAGACTAGCGCCACGTTCGCCCACCTGGGTCGCGTACCCTTGGGGGCGCTGGCGAATGAACGTATCGGCATGGGCCGCCCGCGCAGCCGCTTCCACCTCGGCTTGCGTGGCCTGGAGGTTGCCATACCGGATGTTCTCGGCAATGGTGGTGGAAAAGAGCATCGGGTCCTGCGGCACAATGGCGAACTGCCGGCGGAGATCCGTCAAGCGATAATCCTTCACGTTCACGCCGTCCAACAAGACCGCGCCTTCCGACGGATCGAAGAAGCGGGCGAGCAAGTTCAATAACGTGGACTTGCCCGCTCCGCTGGTTCCCATGATGCCGACTTTGGTTCCCGGTGGGATCGAGAAGGAGACACTCCGAAGCACGGCGGGCGCGCCGGGGTAGGAGAAAGACACGCTTCGGAACGCCACGCTCCCGCGGGCGCGTACCAGCGGGCGGGCCGTGGGGAGGTCGGTGATCACGGGCGGAATATCCAAGATGGCCAGGGCTCGGCGAAAGCCCACGAAACAGGACTGCAGTTCCGCCAACTTTTTGGTGGCGGTGTCCAGGGGAACGGAGAGTTGGGCCATATAGGCCATGAGGAGGAGGAAATCGCCCATCGTGATGCGGCCGGATTTGACATGATCGATCCCGACGACCAGCGCCGTCGCGGTGCCGGTGGCGACCGCCATGCCGAACATGAAATCGAAGCGGCTCCCGACCGACGCCAGCGAATTGTGTTTTTTCACCCAGTCCATGGCATGGTCGAGAAAGCGGCGGTGCTCATGATCTTCCCGCCCGAATGCCTTGACGACACGCGAGGCGCCGAGCACTTCCTGCGCGCAGGCAATGGTGGCGCTCTCGGTCGACTTCACGTCCGACCAGGTCAGCCTGAGCTTCCGGCCGGAATAGCGTGTCAGCACGAAGAGGACGGGCAGTAACCCTATGGCGACCAGCGCGAACTGCCAGTCGATAATGAGCATGAGGGTGACGAGCCCCGTGAGCAGGCACACCGCGCGAAGAAACGGGAGAATCGCGTCAATGGGAATCTGTTTTACGGCTGCGGCATCGTGCTGGAGCCGGTAGACGGAATCGGCGGGGCCGTGCTTGTCGTGATAGGACGCGCAAATGTGTTGCAGATGCTCGAAGAGCCGGCTTCGGAACGCAAAAATCATCCGTTCGCCGGTGTAGGACGAGAGGAGCCAGAGCGTCAGACCCTGAAGTTGCGTGAAGAGGGCGATGCCGATGTAGGCGGCAAACACGAGACAGAGCAGGGCGGTGCTGGAGGCTTGCATGGAAGCGGGGATCCAGTTCTGCAACAGAGCGGGGAGAGGCCGTGTGCCGAGAATACTGTCCACGGCGAGCGTGAGGGGCCAGGGGCTCAGGAGGTTGAGCGGAATGGACAGCATCACCACGGCGAAGAGGGCGGCCAGCCGCCAGCGAAAGGGTTGGACCAGCGTCCAGAGGTGACGGAGTAGATCAAATGAACCGCGTGTTTGTTGAGGCATAGTGTGTGTTGGAGTGAAGGACCGTGAGTGGTGATTGCCGTCGTCGCTCATGCAGGCGCCATCCTAATCAATGGGTCCCACTGCGGCAACGGCCCGGCGAAAAGGCGCGGTAAAAATGATGTAAAGATTCTGACAGGCGTGCACCCGGACCTGCGAACTCAGGTGCGCGGCCGGCTGCAGATCGGGACAGGCTGTCCGTTCCGGCGGACAGCCTGCGCTTGAGGTACCGGTCTGCTCCCGCGCGCCTCGTCTATCCTCTTGATCCCGAAGCCGGAATGAGGCACTGGCGGCGGCCTCTCCATCGGGTCCGTGGTTTGCACAAGCACTGACAAGTCGATCATTGGACATCTACTGAAGGAGGTCTGCAATGCGGAACGGGGAGTATGAATACTATGAGGATTCGATGGGATGGTCTGCGTTTATGGCCGGTGCGTTGATCGGAGCCGGCGTGGCCCTCTTGTTTGCACCGCAGACGGGCACCGAGCTTCGGGGAATGCTCCGGAACTATGCCTCACGCGCCAAGGACGAGGCGATGGAACGGGGACGAGCGGCCTGGGACACCGCCGTGGAGCGCGGCAAGGAGTATTACGAAAAGGGCCAGGAGACCGTGCAGGAGGCCGGTCGCTCCGCGCGTGAGTTCGCGCAGAGCGGGAAAGAGGCGTTCCGCGAAGGAGGCCAGACTTCCAAAGCGCCGCGGGGGTAGGGACGATGCCGACGCGGGTGCTGCGGCTTCTGCTCGTGCTGGTCCTGGCCGGTCTGGCCGGATGTCAGGCGACCGGCACGGCGCAGCAGAAAATGAGCGATGAGTCCATCACGGCGGCGGTGCAGAACAAGTTGACCGCGGATCGCCTCTCTAACTTCACCCGCGTCGATGTCGATACAGAGGGCGGCGTGGTGCAGCTGAGCGGGACGGTGCTCTCCGCCGACCAACGGAAGCGGGCGGAGGAACTGGCCCGGCAGGTCAACGGCGTCCTCCGTGTGAACAACAATCTGCGAATCCAAAACCAGTCCATGAGGACCGGAAGGTTGAATGAGTGAGGTTTCCGGAGGGGACTGGGATGTGATGGTGGTGGGAGGCGGGATCGCCGGGCTCTCTGCCGCCGTCTATCTGGGCCGCAGCCGGAGGCGCACGGTCGTGATTGATTCGGGCCATTCGATGGCCAAGTGGGAACCCGAGGTCGAAAACTATCTCGGTTTTTCGAACGGGATCAGCGGGGCCGCCCTGTTGGAGCGTGGCCGCGTTCAGGCCTGGCGCTTCGGAGCGGAGCGTGCTGAAGACGAAATCCGGGAAATTCGGAAGAACGGTGAGGGATCGTTCTGCCTGATCGGCCGGCAGGCTACCTATCGTGGTGCGCGGGTGCTGTTGGCGACAGGCCTGACGCATGTGCTTCCGGCTATTCCCGGCGCCAAGGCCTGCCTTGGGCGGAGTCTGTTCTTCTGCAAGGATTGTGATGCGTTCCGGGTTCAGGGTCGCTCGGTCGCCGTGCTGGGGTCCGGGGATGAAACCGCTCGGTATGCGCTGGCTATGCTCGCATTCGCGCCGTCGGTCATGATCGCCACCAATGGAGATACCCCCCGCTGGGATGCCCGTCTGGAGGCATATTTGCAGGAATATCACGTGCCGGTCAGACGGGAGCGCGTGACGGAGATCCTGCATGACGAGGGCCAGGTGCGTACGGTTCTGTGGAGTTCCGGCCGTCGCTGGGATTTGGAGGCCCTGTTCGTCACGCGGGGAGATGTGTTCCACACGGGGCTCGCCAAAGGCCTGGGTGCCCGGGAGGACAAGGACGGTCAATTGATCGTGGATGCCGATATGAAAACCACCGTGCCGGGCTTGTATGCGGCCGGCTGCGTGACTCCCGCCAATTGCCAGATGATTATCGCCGCAGGCCAGGGGGCGACCGCCGGGCAGGCGATCAATCGGGATTTATTCGAAGAGCATTTGTCCCGTCATGCGCTTCCCCGTTTTTCGGTGGAACCGCCTCGGGGTCCGGATGTCATGATGGAACGGTTGTGTTGAACGGAGATCGGGGCAGCGTCCGTATCGCGGCTGTCGGCGACCTCCACTGCCCGCGGACCTCCGGCGAGGAATTGCGCGCGCTGTTCATGGGGCTCCCGGAACGAGCCGACATTCTCCTCCTGTGCGGAGATCTCATCGATTATGGCAAGCCGGAGGAAGCCAGGCAGTTCACGGAGCATTTGAATCCCATCCGGGGCATGCCGGTGCTGGCGGTGTTGGGCAATCATGAGTTCGAATGCGGCCGGCAAGCCGAGGTGGCCGATATTCTGACGGGCTATGGGATCACCGTGCTCGATGGCACGGCGATCGAGATCAACGGCATCGGGTTCGCCGGCGTCAAAGGGTTCTGCGGCGGGTTCGGCGAACGGGCCTTGCAGCCTTGGGGCGAAGCCGTTCTCAAACAGTTCGTCCGCGAATCGGTGGAAGAGGCGCTGAAGCTGGAATCCGCGCTCGCCAAGCTGCGGACGCAGGTCCGCGTGGTGCTGACTCATTATGCACCGATTCTCGAGACGGTCGTCGGCGAGCCGAGCGAGATCATTCCGTTCCTGGGCTCCAGCCGGTTGGAGGAACCGCTGAACCGGTACGGCGTGACGGTGGTCTGTCATGGTCATGCGCATCACGGGGCCTTGGAAGGCCGGACGATGGCAGGGGTGCCTGTATACAACGTCGCCATGCCGCTGCTCCGGCGCTTGTACCCGGGGCGGCCTGCGATCAGGATTTTCGACGTGCCGTCCGTCCCGGCGGCGGCGCAGGTATAGGATCACTATGCACGCACTGGGCATCCCGCATAATCCAGGACATATCGTGTACCGCGAAGCGTTGCAGGCGCTCCGCGAGGCCGACATACCGTTCCTGGTCGGCGGCGCCTTCGGATTTGAAAGCTTCACGGGCATCGTCCGGGACACCAAGGACCTGGATCTCTTTGTGCGGCCGTCGGACAGTCCGCGTCTCTTGCAGTGCCTGGCGGATGCGGGGTTCCGCACGGAGCTGCGATTTCCGCACTGGCTGGGGAAGGCGTGGAAGAACGAGCACAGTATCGATGTCATTTACAGTTCCGGGAACGGCCTCTGTACGGTGGACGATGGCTGGTTCAATCATGCGCTGCCGTCGGTCGTCCTGGGCATGGACGTCGAGTTGACCCCGGCGGAAGAAATGCTCTGGTCGAAGGCCTTCGTGATGGAGCGCAACCGGTACGACGGCGCGGATATCGCGCACCTCCTCCGCGCGCGCGTCTCCGTGCTCGACTGGGCGCGGCTCCTCACACGCTTCAATCGACACTGGCGCGTGCTCTTCAGCCACGTGGTGTTGTTCGGATTCATTTATCCCGAGCAGCGGCTGCGCATACCGGACTGGTTCATGCGGGAAATGCTGCGGCGCATGGAGCAGGAAATGCAGTGCCTGCCTGCCGACCGCCGCGCGTGCCAGGGAACGTTGCTGTCATGGTCGCAGTATCTGGTCCACATCGAGCAGGGGGAGTATGAGGATGCGCGGCATGTGCCGCGAGGCCGCCTGACTGAGGAGGATACCGGGCACATGACAGCCGTGCTCCGGCGTGAGCAAGGCGCATCCCATCCGTCATCCATGCCGACGCAGATGGGACACCGGCCGGACGAGCTATTCAGCGATGACGAGGAGGAATCCGATGCCGCATGATCCATCGTCGCCGCCCTGGGTCATCCCGTGGAACTCGGAAGGGCTCAGCAACGAGTCAGTGCGGCGTTCGGTGGAATTGGCCTCGATGGCGTTCGATGAGCGTTTTGAAGCACCCGATTTGCGGACCCTGCGCGACGTCCTTCGATCTCGCGACACGGCTCCAATGCGGCGGCGCCGTGCCATTGTCGGCTTGGCGCTCATCGGCCTCGCCGGCGCGGCCCTGGCATCGCTGTACCACATCGGCGTCGTTCGGCGGCCTGCTCCGGCTGCGGATCCGATGAACGCCTCTTCCCCGGTCCATCCGTACGGCCGGTACGGCCTGCCGGACGCCATGCTGTCGCTGGCAACTAATGCCGTCAGCATCGTGCTCGCCGGTCTTGGACCCGAGGCGCGCGCGCGCCGGACGCCGTGGATTCCCCTCATGGCAGCCGGTAAAGCCGCGGCGGACGCGGGCGTAGCCGCACGCTATCTGTTCCAGAAGGCGGGCGCCGAGCGCTCGTGGGTCGGCTATGTCGTGGTCGATGCGGCGGTTCGCCTCGGCACCTTTGTGCTGACGATACCGGAGGCCGTTGAAGCGTTGCGTTGTGCGGTGGCAGCACAACCGGCAGGGAGGAGGTCGCTATGAATCGGCAAGCGGCGTGGCTCACGCTGGTCGGGCGGCTTCTGCTCGCCCTCATGTTCCTCCTATCGGGGCTCAATAAAATTGCGGACCCGCAGGGCACCCAACAGTATATGGCAGCCATGGGAATGACCTGGGCGACCACCCTCTTTTACGTGGGCGCCATTGTCATGGAGGTGGCCGGCAGCCTGTCGCTCTTGCTCGGCTACCGGGCGAGGGCCGGTGGATGGCTGCTGCTTCTGTTTATGATTCCCACCACTTTGATTTTTCATGCCAATGTGGCCGATCCCAACCAAATGATCCACCTGCTCAAAAATCTATCGGTGATGGGAGGCCTGCTCTACGTGGCCGTATATGGCGCAGGCGGACTAAGCATGGACGCCGGACTTGAGCGGTCCGAACGGACCGGGGCGACTCCGGAGCGGCCCGTGATGAAGAAAGTCGTGCATCAATAAGTCGGGCATTCCGAGAACAGGGCCGCCCGCGAACGGTACTGAAAGAAGGGGGCTGACATGCAACCCTCCCTGCGGATCGGACGGATCGCGGGCATCGTCGTCGGACTGCACTACAGCTGGATCCTCATCGCGGTGGTGCTCACGGGATCGTTCGTCGGCTATTTTTATGAAAGCCATCCGGACTGGCAGCCGCGCGTGATCTGGTCCGCTTCGATGGTCATCGCCCTTCTGTTCTTTGCCTCCATCGTCCTGCATGAGCTGGCCCACGCCTTAGTCGCCAAGGCTTTCGGGATTCCGGTGCGCACCATCACGCTGTTCGCCCTGGGCGGCGTCGCTCAAATCGAGCGCGACGCCGCGACTCCGGCCGCCGAGTTTTGGATGGGCGTGGCCGGGCCGCTGACGAGCGGAGCGCTCGGATGGGCCTGTGCCGGAGCGGCGTCCTGGTGGGACGCGCAGACCATACCCCTGCTCATGACGCCGTCCGTCGCGATTCTGACGTCCCTCAGCTCGCTGAATTTCATGCTCGCCATGTTCAATATGATCCCCGGCTTTCCGCTGGACGGCGGGCGCATCCTACGCGCGGCGCTCTGGTGGGTCAGCGGCGACGGCGACCGCGCGACCCGCTTGTCGGCCCGTGTAGGTCAGGCAGTGGCGTTGACCCTGTTCGCGTTCGGTGTCTGGCAATTTCTGGCGGTGGAGGGCATCGGAGGCGTGTGGCTGGCCTTGCTCGGATGGTTTCTGCTCGATGCGGCCACCGCCGCTCACTCCCAAGTCGAGATGCTTGCCGGGTTGCGCGGTTTGCGGG
Organism: uncultured bacterium; assembly: GCA_965285965.1. Lineage (GTDB taxonomy): Bacteria > Nitrospirota > Nitrospiria > Nitrospirales > Nitrospiraceae > Nitrospira_D. Next base: position 17,185 of record CBDIWQ010000157.1, read on the forward strand.
TCGCCGATGTGATGCGGCACGAGTGCCAGAAAATCCCCGCGGACACGACGATTCAGCGGTTCGCCGACGAGTATGTGCTCCGCACCGGTGAGCGTTGTTTCGTGGTGGAAGAGCGGGGGGATCTCACGGGCTTGATCACCCCGGCCGATTTGAAACAGATCGATCGCTCCCGCTGGAATGATCTCACGGTGGAATCCGTGAAACGGCCGCTCCATCAAATGCGCGCCGTCTCTCCCGACACTCCCGTAGTCCAGGCACTGGAAAAAATGGGTCGCGAGGATGTGAACCAATTGCCGGTCGTGTCCGGGGGACGGCTCGAAGGGGTTCTGTCGCGGGGCCACATCCTGCAATTGTTACAGGCCCGGCTTGAGTTCAGCATGTAGCGAGCCTGGTGACGGGAAGTCGCCGTTGTAGTGGGAGCCTATCACAGGCTTCGAGAGCAGAGCCCGGACCAGACGCGGACGCGCCGTTACGCAGCTTTACGCCGGCGGGACTGCTCGGCCGTCTTCCCGCCGCGTTCCGGTTTCCGCATGAGCTGCGCCTTCCGCACTGCGACTTCCCGGCTCAGTTCAGCCGTGTCCATGTCCGCTTCTTCGGCTTGGGGAAAGAGTTCGTTTTCTTCCTCTTCGACGTGGTGGCGGATGATCTCCCCGAGGACTTTGAATTTGGCCGGAAACTTCTCGTCGGTCGGTTTCATCTTGCTCAACTCTTTCATGAGCAGTTTCGCCACGTGGTGTTCTTCCCCGGCTTCATCGATGCGGTCTTTCTCCTCAATGGCATCGCGGATGGCGGGATAGACCAGCTCTTCCTCCAGCCGCGCATGGATTCCCACTTCCCGAAGCGTTTCTTGGACAATTTCGGCGCGCGCACGCCTGTCCGCTTCCTCAAACCGGGCAAACAGGTCTTCCACGCGCCGGTGATCCGCCTTCAGGAGTTCAAACACATCCTGTGCCGCTGCTTCCGTCTCCTCTTCCTCTTCGTCGATCGCGCTCCGTCTGCCGGCTTTGGCTTCTCGCATGCGGCCTCCCGTTCCTTTCTGCAACCACACCGGTTAATCCCGCCCAGACGCTAAATGGCTGGGTCTCGCCCATTGAGGGAGCCTCGCCCGGGAGGCACCTCGTCCCGGTCTTCGCGCTGCATGATCTGCTCGAAGAGTTCCGCCTGCTGTTGGCACTCGAGGCAGCGCCGGGCAAAGGGGAGGGCCCGCAGCCGGCCCGGTGAAATGGGGGTGGTACAGTCTTCACAAATGCCGTAGGTGCCTTCGTCGAGACGACGCAGCGCTTCGTCGAGCTGGTTTCGTTGTTTGGTTCGGGATTCGAGAAGGGCGATCTGCTGCGCGCCGGTGCTGTCCCGGAGCGACATATCCTCCAGGTCGAGGACCGCGTTCTCACGGAAGTCGCTGTGATTGTCGCGATGCTGGGCGAGCAGCAGATCGATTTGCTTCTGGAGTTCCTGACGGCGCGTCACTAGAAAGTGTCGTAACGTCTCGGGCTGCGTGTCCTTCAGTGTGTGGTCTGGCATAGTGGCCCTCATGTGGTTGTGAACGGTGGTCGGTAGCACTGCTTAAGTTGTAGTTATTTGCTGTGTCTCATGTACCTTGTGCTCTCGGGATCACGCGCCGGATCTACATGCCGGTGACCGCCGTCGCAATGGTTGGGATCGTTCTGCAAGTGTAGGGCCAGTTGCCGCGGCCGTGATCCATGCGCTTTGCCGGAGAATCGAACGACGCGCGGCGGCGCGCCTTGGGGTGCGATAGGATGAGTTGTCTTGGGATGGACAAGTCGTCAGGGCGT
>CBDIWQ010000158.1:0-10905 GCA_965285965.1 uncultured bacterium
AAGGAGTTGCTGCGTACATTTGTCTTCCTAAGACCGCTTGGCCTCCGACTTAGCCGCTTTCATCATGGTTCACACGGCATCCTGGTCGAACTGCTGCAATTCGTGCCGCTTGAAGATCCCATCAAGATCTCACGCCTCACGCTGCTGAATGCGTCGGGCCGCTCGCGTCGCCTGTCCATCACAGCTTATGCGGAGTGGGTCCTAGGAAGTTCTCGCAGTGCGTCTGCAGCCTATGTCGTCACCGAAATAGACCCGCAGACAGGCGCCCTGTTTGCGCGGAGCAACCAGGGCGGCGAGTTTGAGGGGCGTCTCGCCTTTGCCGATCTGGCAGGGCAGCACACCGCTTGGACCGCTGACCGGACCGAATTCCTCGGCCGCAATGGGACCCTTGAGCGCCCTCTGGCTCTTGAACTGGGCACTGAACTGTCCGGAAGGGTGGGGGCCGGTCTTGATCCTTGTGCGGCGCTGCAACGGTCGATTGAGTTGGCACCGGGCGGACGGGCAGAGATTGTCTGGTTCCTCGGCCAGACGGAGGGAAGGGATGAGGCCAGGCTGGTGCTCAGTCGCTATCGCGGCGCCGAGGTCGACGCGCTCCTGCGGGAGGTGACTCGCCGATGGGATGACGTGTTGGGCGCCGTCCAGGTCCGCACGCCGGAACGGGCGATGGATAACCTCTTAAATCGTTGGGTGCTCTATCAGACCTTGGCGTGCCGGGTGTGGGCCCGCGCGGCGTTCTATCAATTGAGCGGAGCCTATGGATTTCGCGATCAACTTCAGGACGTCATGGCCTTGAGCGCGGCGGCCCGCAAGGTCACGCGCGAGCACCTCCTGCGGGCGGCCTCGCGGCAGTTCGTCGAAGGCGATGTACAGCACTGGTGGCATCCTCCCTCCGGGCGGGGTGTGCGCACCCGTATCTCCGACGACTTACTGTGGTTGCCGTATGCGGTGATGCAATTCCTTGAGGTCACGGGCGACACAGCCGTGCTGGATGAAATCGTGCCCTTTCTGGACGGACCTCTCTTGGGAGAAGGACAGCATGAATCCTACTTCGAGCCGCGCGTGTCGGACGTGCGCGCCACGCTCTTCGAGCATTGCGCGCGCGCGCTGGACCGGAGCCTTGCCGTGGGGAGTCACGGTCTTCCGCTCATGGGGACCGGCGACTGGAATGATGGGATGAATCGGGTCGGCCAGCAAGGCAAGGGCGAAAGCGTGTGGCTGGGCTGGTTTCTGCATACGGTGCTCTGGGAGTTCGCCAAAGTGGCAGCAGGGCGCGGCGAACATGAGCGTGCAGAAACGTGGCGGCTCCACGTGGGCGCCTTGAAGGCCGCGCTCGAACGGGACGGCTGGGATGGGGCCTGGTACCGCCGGGCGTACTTTGACGACGGGACGCCGCTCGGATCCGCGGCAGACTCAGAGTGCCGCATCGATTCCATTGCGCAGTCCTGGAGCGTGATCAGCGGCGCGGCGGACCCGGGCCGAGCGGCGCGCGCCATGGCGGCACTGGACCAGCATCTCGTGAAGCGAGGAGACGGGCTGATTCTGCTCTTGACGCCGCCATTCGACCGGCTGCCTCACGATCCCGGGTATATCAAAGGATACGTCCCTGGCATTCGTGAGAACGGTGGCCAATACACCCATGCGGCTGTCTGGACCGTGCTGGCTTCGGTGGCCCTGGGTGACGGGGACAAGGCCGGGGAATTATTTCGCATGCTGAACCCGGTTCATCGCGTTGCTTCGCGCTCGAAGGTACAGCGCTACAAAGTCGAGCCCTACGTCGTGGCCGGGGATGTCTATGCCGAGCCTCCGCATGTGGGATGCGGAGGGTGGACCTGGTATAGCGGTGCGGCCGGTTGGCTCTATCGAGCCGGAGTGGAATCGATGCTGGGCTTTCGCCTGCGCGGTGCCACGCTCTGTATCGATCCTTGTATCCCGCGCGACTGGCCCGGGTACTCGATCCAGTTCCGCTATCACGCGGCCGTCTATCACATCGTGGTGAACAATCCGCACAAGGTGGCACGGGGCGTGACGTTGACCGAATTGGACGGCACGGTGCTGACAGTCGGAGATCCCATTCCGCTCGACACGGCCGGCGAGCACGAGATTCGTATCCTGCTTGGCTAGCTTTCGCAGCGAGCCGAAAGGAGCGAGGGACGTTGGTGGCATTGTCTGAGCACTGCCCTCACGTCACAGCACCGATGTCCCTTTCCGAGCGTCTTTCAGCCAGTAGGTCACATCATCAGCGGGAGCAAGTTCGCACGCATCCAGAGCCGTCTCCTTCCGACTACATATTCAAGGGCGGTTCTGTGCACGATGAGCGGGTGGTGACCTCACAGCAGCGTGTCTTCACGTTGGTCAGCTATCATTTACTCCAACAGGGGCCTTTGTTTCCTGAGCACATTGACGCCTCGGTAGACCGCGGGACGGCCAAATATCAGGTTCGGTCTCGGACAGGGAAGGATGGCAAAGAGCAAGTCCGCAGCGGGCACTTTGCGCTTCTCGATGATGTGTACAACGGCATGCTCGTGAGGTGTTACTGAATTTGGACAGAGGCTCTGATGTCACCGTCCGTATTCTCTCGCTCACGCCGACACCGGAAGTCATCCCCTGCGGTGCAGTATGAGTTCACCCCACAGATTGGAACAATCCGAAAGGTGATCGGCAAAGCGCTGGGAAAGCTACCGGCCAATTTTCACTACGACTGTTGGATTCTTGCCCATGACGTGCCGAGTTTCGTGCAATTCGTAGGACCGTCACAGCTGATGGGGCCAATCTTAAGGGTCGAACTGATGAGCCCTCAGTTAACCATCCTGCCGGGAACAAAGAGCCCAACCCGCTGAGTGATTCTTCCGATTTACGTTTCTTCCCGAGCCGGCCTGAGCTGTTTTGACCAGATCACATCTGCTGGCCGAGCTAGCATGTGCTGCATTCACCGGAACGACGCAGAGGTCCTCCGGCCCACCCATGACAAGCAAAGAAGAGGTAGGTACAGTCTCTGATGACCGAACCATTCGCTCGTCTCAACATCACGCCGGTCTTGGCCGTCATCCGACACAGATTCGTCTGGGCCGCTATCATGATGCTCTGCCTGTCCGGTGCTCTCCCAGGATGGGCGTCCGACGCGCTCGCAGCCGATGATGCGTACATCGCCGGGTATGCTGCCGCCGTGCTTCACCAGGAGTTTAAAGCCGGGAAAGCCTCGTTGATCGTACGCGATGGTGTCGTGACCGTCGATGGCTCGTCGCTCGGCACGGTGGACCGGACCAAAGTCCAGACCGCGCTGGAGACCATTCCCGGCGTGGTCCGCGTGGAGATTCAGGAAGGGCCCCTCACCTCCACTGCGCTGACAGCGCCGCAAGCTCAAGTCATCAAGGAGGAGCGGCCCAAGCCCGAGTCGAAATTTCTTCCCCGCAGCCTGCTCTTTGCGCCGCTCCATGCCGATCCGCGATGGCCGCATTTCTCCATGGCGTCCCGCCGTATCTCGTCCGGCACCGAGCCGCAATCGACCGGTTCGGCGAATTTCGGAGAAACGTTCGGACTCTATCGGGATGCGGCCCCTCTGGGCGGACAATGGGATCTTGCGCTCCAGGCGGCCGTGTTCAGCGTGTTTAATATGGACGCTTTCTCCAAGGACCTCGTCAATGCCGATTATACCGTCGGACTTCTCACCAGCTACCGGAACGGGCCGTTCTCCGGGTTCTTTCGCATCCATCATCAGAGTTCCCATCTGGGCGATGAATTTATTCTCAATAGCGGCGTTCCTGTGAACCGGGTCAATCTGAGCTTTGAAGAGATCGATCTCAAGTTGTCCTACGAGTTGACCGCCTGGCTGCGGATGTATGGCGGCGGCGGCGTCTTGGTCGGGAAGGGTGATCCGGCCACATTGGGACGCGGCACGAGCCAATTCGGAGCTGAGCTCACGAGCCCCTGGACCTTGCTGAGCGGAAAAATTCGTCCGGTGGTGTATGCGGACTTTCAGGCGAACGAGAGGAGCCATTGGGCGATGAGCCGCTCGCTGATGGCAGGACTCCAATTCGAGAATGCACGGATCGGCGACCGTCAGGTGCAGTTGCTGGTGGAATACTTCAAAGGCCCCTCGCCTAACGGACAATTTTTCGCCCAGAGCATCGAGTGGATCGGACTAGGACTCCATCTGTATTACTGATTCACAGGCCACGGCAGAGAGCAATCGGGGCCGGCATCCGGATGACGGTTTCCATCCACGCATGGGAGAGCGAAGGGGACAAAGACATCTTCGTGCCGCAACGTGTGCCGGGTGCACCGGCGCCTGGAAGCGAAAGGATGTGCCATGCTCCATACTGTACTCATTGTGTTCTTGATCCTTTTTCTCGTCGGTGCGCTGCCGACCTGGCCGCACAGTGCCAATTGGGGCTATGGTCCCAGCGGAGGAATGGGACTTGTGCTTCTCATCCTCCTCGTTCTGGTCCTCACCGGACGGCTGGGCGGACGAGGGCGGTCATAAGTTGGCCCCGCTAGGCCCTTCGATTCGTTCGTGAGGGGAGGAGGTCCCCGGAGGCGCTCCTTGCTTCCGGCTTCGTAGCCTGCACCGGTTTCCTTTGCTGACGCGCCGGCATCCTGCCTCAAGAGAGGGAAAGGCCCCAGTGATCGTGCGTGAGCGGTCCGACCTGCCACGCATCCGTTGATCGCTTTTCCCAGGATCCGCGTGATTCATCCGGTGCACCGGTGAGCCACTGTCTCTCTAGCGTCGCAGAGACGATCCATCGGACCGGGACTGAGCAATTGTGATCAGCCTCCATCCACCCGAAAGCGTAGTCTGAACATCGAGCGGGTAGGGATGATGAGTAAGAGCGTTCTGGGTGTCGTGGCAATGGCCTGGACGGTGCCGAATCGAAATGAACGCACAGGTGGTAGCAGAGAAAGACAATGGGTTGTCCCGATCTGATCGTGGCATTCAGGTCCCAGGTAGGGAGTCATCAATGAGGGAGGAAAGTCCAATGACGGAAACAAAAGGGGTGTCGGCGAGAACAGGCGCGCTGCTCTTTCTGAGCGGAGCCGTAATTGGAGCCGGAGTGGCTCTGTTGCTGGCGCCGGAGTCGGGGTGCCAGTCCCAGGCACGGTTGCGGGGTTATGCGCGGCGAGCGCAGAGCAGACTGCATGAATTTGTGGAGCAGGCCTCGGACGCCTTCTCACAGAGCGTGGAGAAGGGGGAGGAGGTCATCCAGGCCACAACATCGGCCTTATCTGAAGCGCTCTCGGCTACGGGCGACCGTGTGAGAGAAGAGCGGGAGCGGCTACCCGGATCGAAAAAGGCTTAAGCCGCTTCCATAGATAGTGAATCCATGTGTAAAGGAGCATCGCAATGCTGTTTCTAAAAGCCGGTGTTGCCGTCGGGATGATTGTCGCTGGTGCCTTCGCTGTTCAGGCTGCCGACATCGAGGTCCAAATGGTCGACAAAAATTGCTGGATCGAGGTGTTCGATGACACCAAGTATGATGCCGATGATCCGCACGTTAAGGTGCAGGGGCCTAAAGAATTCGCGTCTCTGAAAAATCTAAACGGCCGGGATTGGAACAACGATATCCAAAGCATCATCATGGGCTCGAACGCGACGGTCCATGCGTATAAAGAGAAAGATTTCAAAGGGACGGAGATTGCCTTCGCGTCGGAGCAGCGCATTCCGGATCTCTCCAAACTCGACATGTCCAATGACATCGAATCGATGAAGATTGCTTGCGGCACACACTGAGGCGGCTACCTGGATGGTCTTTCGGCCAGTCTGAAAAGACTGGCCGAAACGCCCATCCCTTGGATTGCGAGTCTGATACCGGCTTGGATTTGCTCTGTCAGGCATTCTCTGCGGCGTGCTTACCTTCGTCGTCCTCCATCTCCTCTTTTTGGCACTTTTGTACGATGCTCCCAGCTGGATCGCCGTCAATCCCGCCCGGTTTCTTCCGCAGATGCAAGAGTATGTGAGCCTTCCTCAATTATTCCCTGAGCTGTTTTGATCAGATTGCTTCTGGCGAAGAGCATAGCATGACCCATGAATCCTCACTGGTTGGGCACCCTACGCCTAATGAGAAACGCTCGTTGATAAGACTGTGCTGCCCCTCGCTCGCACGTTGAGCGCTATCAACTGGTGTTCATGACGGGCAAGCGCTCTTGTGTCTGTCGATGAGCAGCACGATGCAGCGTCACATGGCTGGAGGGACCCGGCCAAACCTGCCCTGAACCAGAGTCCTGGCACTGCCGCGGCCTCTCAAAGGCGCGTCCGCACTATTTTAGTATAAGGAGAACAGCCGATGACCTGCCCACGTTGCACCGGCCTCATCATCGTCGAACAGTTCAATGGAAGCCCCTGTCGCCGCTGTTTAAATTGTGGCGGGATTGAAGACGAGGTCATTTCCACGAATCGCGTGGCGCCGCCGTTGCCCAGGAAGTCAGCTTTCCCTCGTCATCACAGGGCACCTCAGTTCGTGGTCAAGCCATGAACAGAGGGCGCGCTGCTCAATGCGCCTCTGGGCCAGTCTAACCAATGATGCGGTCGCTACATCAACCAAGGAGAAACGCCATGAACGGTCGTTATGAGATGACATGCTGTACGGCCCTGGTTCTCGCGGCCACGCTTTTCGGGAGTCCGGCGACAGCTGGTGACAACCGGAACACGACGGAAGACATCATTGGTATCAACAGCAGGGAGCCATTGTTTGCCGTGGAATCTTTACGAGGCGAGGGACTCACGGGCCGCATTAGGAATGAGGCCGCCCTGGCGCGTATTCAGGAGCAGTTTGCCAATGGAGGTGGCAATACAGACAGCACCACGCCCGTTACCGTGGGTGTCCCTGAACCGTCTTCCGTGCTGATGCTGGCTCTGGGCTCTGCAGCACTGTTATTTGTCGGCATGAGAAAAAAGGTCATGATACGTAGTCATGAAAGGGCAGGCGCTCAGGCATGAGAATCATCTGTTCCTGGTGTCAAGGCGAAGGTCGCAATGGCCTGGTCGGTGAAAGGGCCCCGATGCAAGGGTGACGCGAAACACACGGCATCTGTATGACGCACCGTGGCGCAATCCAACGCCGATGGCATAAGCGGTCTCCTGGCGATGCAGAGCCGTATCCTTTCACAAGGGCCGCCCAACTGTTAGGCCGCAAGGTGATGGCACCCCTCGTCGCCGCGCTTCGGTCAACGGGCTGTTGCCGGCCCGCGATTGAAGGCACGATCATTCCGAATCGTATGACCTAGCGTTGCCTAAGATACCATGCATCCCGCGTCATTACGTCGCCTCACCTGTGCATGTTGGCAGCAAGGGAGGTCCGGAAGGCCGGGTCCTAAGTGAGCTGTTTTGACCAGACCAGCATTGCGTAGGGGAGCATACTGCGACTGACTCTCTCCCTTTGTTCCTCATCCCGGACCGGACTCACGAATTCATAAGAGCCCTTGAGGTGGAAGGCGGATCGTCCGTGCTGAGGCAACGTGCACTCACACAGTCGACGTCGCTCACGGTGGTGAGTCAGGTCCAGTGAGCAACGGGGATAAAGCGCTCATGCCATGTTCCTTGACGGTACACCGTCGTACAACATCACTTACCAGGAGGTTCTTATATGAAGAGCTTAATCGGTCTGATAGTGTTCCCAGCCATGCTGGGTTTTGGGATGGCAACCGAGACATACGCGGTTGAAACGACGACGTCCGGACCTCAGTCCATCAAAGGAGACTTGCTCAAGATCGAGGGTGAATATTATACGGTGCAAAACATGGCCGGCCATGACATGCGGGTGCATGTCGACAAGACGACGAAGGTGGATGGCACCATGAAGACCGGTGACAACGTGGAAATCCAAGTGACCGATAAGGGCCACGCTTTTTCGATTAAACATACGCATATGGCTGACCGAGAGATGGCGGCACTGTCCTCCCAGACCGTCAAAGGAGATGTGCTGAAAATCGATGGAGCATTTTATGTGCTGCATGATATGGCCGGCAAGGAAGTGCGCCTGCACGTCGACGAAACCACGAAGCTGGACGGTGTCTTCAAAACCGGCGACAAGGTCGAGGCACAAGTGACAGAAAAGAGCCATGCGCTTTCCCTGCGACATGGAAATCCGGCGAAGTAAGGTTCGACTTCTCAACGGAACATAGTCATCAATGAGGCTTGGGCCACTCGCAAGGCTGGCCCAAGCTGCTATGAATTTGGCTGGTGGCCCTAGCGGGCGTCGCTCACTTGCCTTCACTGGGCTCTGGACTTTAGTTCATTGCCCACGCCAGAATCTCGTGGGCGCTCGTGGGCGACGGCAGGTGTCGCTGCGCAGCATCCGGATAAATGGGACCAGCACGACTCCTCAAGCTGACACTGGAAGGCTAGTGCGGATTGATAGGTCTTCTCGACCGTGGGACTGCTCTCCACTTGAAGAGGCTATGATGGCACGCAAGGTAGTAACACCGTTCGATCCGGCGATCTTCCTCAGTAAAGTCGGCAGCGGAAAATCGATGCTGAAACTCAGAAAGAATGCCCTTCTGTTCTCACAGGGGGATGCCGCGGATGCCGTCTTTTATATTCAGGAGGGCAAGGTCAAGCTCACCGTGGTCTCTCCGCAGGGCAAAGAAGCCATCATCGGCATGCTTGAACGCGGAGCATTTTTGGGTGAGTCGTGCCTCACCGGGCAGTTGGTGTGCATGGCGACCGCTACCGCACTGCAGGCCTCTCTGATCGCGCGTGTTGACAAAGCGGCAATGATTCGCGTGCTCCGCGATGAGCCCTCGTTCTCAGAGATGTTTATGGCCTATCTGCTGTCGCGCAATCTTCGCATTCAAGAAGATCTGATCGATCACTTGTTTAATTCCGCCGAGAAGCGGTTGGCGCGCATCCTGTTATTGATGGCGCACTTTGGAAAGGACGGCCAGCCCGAACTCGTCATTCCAAAAATCAGTCAGGAAACCTTGGCCGATATGATCGGCACTACGCGGTCCCGGGTCAGTTTCTTTTTGAACCGGTTCAAAAAACTCGGCTTCATTGAGTACAACGGCGGCCTGCAGGTGCACAGCTCCCTCCTCAACATCATTCTGCACGACTAAAGTCATCCGGCCGTTTCCCGAGAGACGTCGCTCGGCCGGGCATATTCGTCACGCTGACTGCATGAAAACCGAACTGGTTTTTACTACAGGCGGATGGTGACGGGGATGATGCCGCACTGAGCAGGAAGAGACGTCAGTCAATCACTGGACCAGTCCGGATCGAGGACCAGCCCAAATCAGATAAGGCGGTTTTTTCATCGACTCCGCGGCTCGCGGGTAAAGCCGGAGCGCATAACTATACGCGTTCTCTTGCGCGCTCAAACATGTGGCGGCTTCGAGGTGGTTGGAAATTACCTGGAATGCAGCCTCATCATCCTGTTCGACGACTGCGCTATACAATGCGCAGGAAAAGTCTCCGGCCTTTGAGCATTGGGTGCTGATCACCAAGTGGGACCCATCCGGAAAGGTCATGATCGGGTCTAGGTTAATGCGACTCATCGGAACTCCTTCTCGTTGCGATCACAATCCTTCGGAGGCGGAGGCGATCTCATCTCGCCGGCAACTGTGTTGTTGAGCGGGCGTTGCGTCCTCGGACTCCAAGCGGTGCAAGGGATAGGATAGTGACCGGGTTCTTGAGTACCTGAAACTACCACAGCGTATCGGCAATAGCCAACCGTAAGTGCGGGTGGAACCAGTCAAAGTTGTTGTGTGAAGGGCTCGCCGCGGTCCGTGTAGGAATAGCGCGAGGGCGGAGAGTCCAGTCTCCGCGCATGGGCGGACAATCATGTTTTGGGAGAACGTTCGGCAGCCGCGTAAGAGGCGGTGCGCAGACCGGAGGCGAGACCCAGCAGGTGCAATCCGTAGATCAGCCATTTGGACGGATCAAAATCGTACCACTGAGGGCCATTCCGATAGTCACTGGGATACATATGGTGATAGTTATGGTAGCCCTCGCCAAATGTGATCAAGGATACCCACCAACTATTCCGGCTGGAATCTTTGGCTCCAAACGGCTGGTCACCCCATATATGACAGATCGAATTGATGCAAAACGTTGAGTTAAGCACCTCGAAGGTTCGTCCCACACCTGCGAGTAGAAAACAGCCGATTCCGCCGACGACACCGTTGGCTATAAATCCGACAAGAAAGGTGAGAGCCAATCCAGAGAGAACAATGGCGGCATAGTGCTTATGCTGCCAAATAGCGACCGGATCCTGCGCCACGCGGGAGGCATACTGCATGTCGTCGTACCGGCGCTCTGCAAACAACCACCCGCAGTGACTGTGCCAAAATCCGAGTTTTGCGTTGTAAGGGTCTTCATCTTGATCGCAATGGGCATGATGCCGCAAGTGGTCCGCCGTCCATTTGATCGCGGAGTTCTGGAGGGCCCATGCCCCGGCAATCAGCAGGCCGGCCTTGACCCAGTTCGGACAATCAAAACTGCGGTGTGACATTAAGCGGTGATAGCCCACCGTTATTCCAAGGCCGCTGATGAAGTACAACACGACAAATAGCGACCAGTCCAGCCAGGTGTAGTCATAAAAATAGGCAAATGCGGGAATGGCGGCCAGCGCCCCCACGATGATGGAGGTGAACAAGGCGATGGTCCATCCGACATGATATCGGCGGGCTAGGCGAATAGGCGCGGTCGCAGTGGTCATTGTAAAAGGCACCTAGGATGTTGAATTACCTATCAGCCTACGATAGCACAGTCGGAGCGTGATGGCGACATGGTCTGTGCTTTGCTTTCATTCAGGTTGACGGGAGGCGGAACGTGCTGTATGGTGTCCCTACATTTCTCTCGTAGTAGTCCGGCGACGGGAATGCTCTAACCATAACGGACTTCGCGATCGCATCGCGACCAGGTCCAGTCTGGAGTTGCACCCTTCCCGGTTGTGTCTCCCCTCGGTTCTCTGA
>CBDIWQ010000159.1:0-12288 GCA_965285965.1 uncultured bacterium
CGATTTGACCGGCAAAGTCGTCCCGATCGTGACCCTCAAGGCGCGGGATAATTTCACCAGCGAATACACCTACGACATCTCCGTGCGCAACCAATCACCGGACACGATGGCCGGCGACTCCCTCGTCATCGTCCTCGACAAGATTACGAACCTGGCCGGAGAGGATCGGCAATCCCTGAACAATGAGACCATCTTGAGCCGCTTTGAGGTGTTGGGCGAGGACGGCCTCACAGATGAGGGCAAACCCTTCTTCAGAATACCGGCCGGCAATGGACCCGATCTCCCCTCGCAAACCAACAGTCGGCCCGCCAGCGTGCGGGTCAGGAATAAGGACTACATGGCCGTGTTTACCCCCTCGTTCAAAGTCTACGGACTCACACGCCAGCCGGAACAGGCCAGGCCGGCAGAGGCAGCGCCCGGCCTGCGCGCTCCCGTTTCGCCGGCCGCGTCAGCCTCCCGCCAGCAAGTCGAGAAGCTGATCCAGCTCTTGATCAAGAAAGGGGTATTGACCGAAGAGGAATGGCGGAAGGCGAATCAACCATGAGCGATCCCGCCTGCAAAGCGTGCCAGGGCGACTGGCCGAAACCGGACCATTTCATCGCGGACCTGGGATTGACCAGAGTCTATCTGCACGACGATCAATTTTTCCCGGGCTGGGCCGTCGCGGTCTTTCAACGGCATGCCACCGAACTCTTTCATCTGGCGCCGACTGAACGATTCCAACTCATTGAAGAAGTAAACCTAATCGCCAAAGGGCTGGCCGACGCGTTCGACGCCATCAAGATCAATTATGAGCTGCTCGGCAATCAGCTCCCTCATATCCACTGGCATCTCATTCCCCGCCTGGCCTCGGACCCGGCTCCGCGGGAACCGGTGTGGTGCGTGCCGCATGAGCCGGTGCGCCTGTCGGAACTCGAGCGAACGGCTCGCGTGCAATGCATCCAAGCCTGCCTCCCCCGGAGTCCGTTTCCGCACCGCTGAGCGCAGCCGACCGGGACGCGCCGGTGGTATAATCCCGTCCATCGTTGACCGCCCTCCTATGGACCCAAGGCCTTCCATGCGTCTCTCTGCAACGGGTGTCATGCTCTTGTGCGTCACGCTTGCCTGCCCGCCACTCCTTCATTCCGTATCGGCCCAGCCATCCGAAGAACCGGCCGTGCCGGCGGCCCCGGAAGTTGTCCCTGAACCGCCGGCGGACTCCGTTCCCGCTGCTCCGCCGGAGCCACGCGCGCGTCCGGAGGAACCAGGCCCGGTGCTGCTCCTCAACGAATTGCGCAAAGCCGTCCTCGCGGCTCCGACCAGCGCCATGGATCGATCCAGGCTGGCGGAGGCGCTGTATCGCATGGGCGACCTTGAGGCCGCCTTGGAGGAAAGCCGCGCCGCCGTGAAACTCCAGCCCGCAGACGCGACCCTGCAGCTTCAACTCGGCATCATGCTCATGGCCAAGCAGGACTGGCGGGCGGCTGCCACGGCCTTGGCCGAAGCCGTTCAGCTCGATCCCGCCTTGGCGCAGGCGCATTACAGTCTCGGCGGCGTGCAATACGCATTGGGCAACAAGAAAGGCGCGATGCAATCGTATCGCCGGGCCCTCGACCTCCAGCCGCTCTTTCCCGATGCCCGCTATCGCCTCGCGCTCATCCTCAAGCTGGCGAATCAGCATGAGGAGGCCGGCCGTCTCATGGAACAGGCCGCGTTCGGGGGCATCCCGCAAGCCCAGTATTTCATGGGCAACGCCTATAAGAACGGCCAGGGCATGCCCAAAGACCTGCCGCTCGCCATCCATTGGTGGGCCCAGGCCGCCGTTCTTGGCCATCAACCGGCTGTGGAAACGTTGTCGCAGTTCCGCCGGCAAGCGCTGTCCCCGCAGCAGCCCGAACGCCGGCGGGGAGACGCCCTCGAGGCATTCAGACAGTATCGCGACATGCTCTGGGCGGACTTTCCCGACCTGCCGAGGACGGCCGATGCCCAGTCGGTGGGCATCGCGCTCCTTGAAGATCGCCAGGACACGAAGGGAGTCTCGATGCTGTTGACCGAAGCCTTGGCGCTGAGCGAGCCGGCGCATGAGCGACTGGCCAGTTTGTACGAGACCGGGCTCGACCAACGGCTGGCGCAGTACGATCCCCGGGTCCTGGCCTGTTTGCAGGCCACCGCGGCCGACGGGTTCATTCCGGCGAAGAAGACGGTGGCCCGCATCTACGGCAAAGGGCTGGGTGTTCCACCGGACTTGCCCAAGGCCAAGACGTGGCTCAAAGGCGTGCCGAAGCCGGAGGCCAAAGCCCTTTTGGACGAGCTGGCGGGACAGTAACAACCGTGATGTTCGACACCCCGCAAATCTGGCGCCGATTCTTGAGCCGACCCTGGCTGCAAGCCTCCGCTATGGGGCTGTGCTCAACCACTCTCGCCCTCGCCCTGTGGGCGCCAGCCCCGGCCACCTATGCCGCATTGGACTGGGCGGCCTACGATGCCTGGATGAGCCATCGTGCGCCCATCCCGGTCAGCCGCTCGCTGAGCATTGTCGTGCGGGACCCGGCGGGCGAGGAAACGTTCGGGCCCGGTTCATGGGACCGGGCCCTGCTGGCACGGCTGATTACCGCCGCGCATGAAGCCGGCGCGAGCGTCATCGGCCTCTCCGATCGCCTCGATTACGCCAGCCCCGCGACGGTCGGCGGGGCGACCAGCGACGCGCTGCTCTTTGAAGCCGTCACGGCGGCCCGGGAGAAGATCGTCACCGTGTATGCGCCCGAAGGCATCTCTTCGACGGCCGCCGCGCCTCTCGGACATGTACTCGTAGCCCCGGATGCGGCCCGCGTCACGCGGTCGATTCCCTTATCCTGGCAAGCGGGAACAGAGACCCTGCCCGCGTTCGGCTTGAGGCTCTATCATCGTGCGTTCGACCTGCCAAGCAGGGAGTGGCCGACGGCGAACGCCCTCGTGAATTTTGCCGGCCATGGGAAGCTGTCGGCGCTGCCGACCATCGCCTTCTCATCGGCCTGGGCCGCGGTCGAGAGCCGGAACGAGGATGAGTTGGCCGCCCTATTCAAAGGCAAGATCGTGGTGATGGCGACCGATCCGCCGTCCTCGCCGTTGTGGACGCTTCCCACTGCGCATACCGCGCCAGCCGTCGCGATTCATCTGCATTTTTTGAATTCGTTGCTGACCGGTGAGACGCTCCGCGCCATGGGACCGATCGCCCGGGGCATGATCGCCTGGGTGGTCTGCAGCCTGCTGGCCTGGTGCTTGCTGCGTCCGCCCTATTTCCGGGGTGTATTGGTGTTCGGCGCGGGCCTGCTGTGCTACGGCCTGCTGACAGCCGTCGCGCTCCCCGGAGCAGGGCTCGTGCTGCCGATCGCGCTCCCGCTGACCGCGGCCCTCCTGGTCTTCATCGGGACCGCCCTCTGGAACCAACTGACGGCCCACCAGCGCCTGATCCTGTTGGAGCAGGACATGCTGCACCTCCAGCAGGAGGCCGCCGCCGTCCGTGAAGCGGTGGTGCTTCGCGAGACACGCGCGGAGACGTTGCAGGAAGATCTGGCCATGGCCCGTGCCGCCGTCGCGCAATCCAGCGGGCAACAGGACGAACTGACGAAAACGGCGGAAGGCCTGCGGGCGCAACTCGTCGAGGCGCAGGCGCAGGAGGAGTCTGCGCGGAAACAACTTTCCGGTCTCGAACAACAGCTCCAGAATCTGCGCGCCGCCGCGACCGAGCCGGTGAAGATGGATGACGCCGAACTGGACCGGTTGCGCGAGGACTGCCGGCAGGTCGGCATCATCACGCAGGATGTCGCCCTGTTGCGCCTGTATCATGATCTCACCAAAGGGGCGAAATCCTCGTTGACGGTGTTGCTGCTCGGCGAGCCCGGCACCGGGAAGGAACTGTTCGCGCGGGCGGTGCACCGGCTCAGTCCACGCGCGCGCCACACATTCATTGCGGTCAATATGGCGGCTATCTCGCCCGAGCTCTTTGAAAGCGAACTCTTCGGCCATACCAAAGGCAGTTTCACCGGCGCTACCGCCGACCGGCGCGGCTACTTCGAACTGGCGAACCACGGCACCATCTTTCTCGATGAAATCGGCGATCTGCGCTTGGATCACCAAAGCAAGCTCTTGCGGGTCTTACAGGAGAAGTCGTTTTACCGCGTCGGGGCGACGATCCCGACCACCGTCGACGTGCGGATTGTCGCCGCCACCAATCGCGATCTGCAACGGGGCGTGTCGGAAGGCTGGTTCCGGGAAGATCTGTATTTTCGCCTGACCGGGCTCGTGTTCCGCCTCCCGCCCCTCCGTGAGCGGCCCGGCGACGTGGCGCTTCTAGCCGGCGCCTTCTTGCGGGACATGGCCGGTCATATGGGCAAACCGGTCCCGACGTTGTCCCACGAGGCCGCGCAGGCCCTGATGGAACAACCCTGGAGAGGCAACGTGCGAGAGCTGCGGCAGTGCCTGGAGCAGGCGGTCGCCCTGAGCGATGGCCCGCTCCTGACCAGGGAATCGTTGCGCCTCGAGCGGGTGCCGACCGGGCTTGCCGCAGGCCGGGAGAAGCCGCTGGGGATGCTTCCCGATTCTGCCGGCGACGCCGCCGTGTTGACCTGCCTGCGGCAGCAGGGCTTTGACATGCAGACCACCGCGAAGCGGTTGGGATGGGACCGCAGCACCGTCACGCAGCGGCTGAAGGGCCTCTGCTTCCAAGCGCTCGTCGAATCGCAAGGGGATCATACGAGAGCCGCCATGACCATCGCGGGAGACTCGAGCCATCAGAGGACCGTCGAACTCAAGCTGATGGACTACCATAGCCATCTCCTGTCCGTCATTGCCCCCTTCACCAACGCCGACGACGCCCTCCTCGACTGCAAGCGGCGCTTCAAGAACCTGCCGGACCGGCATTTCGCTTCGGTTGAAACACTGGTGCGGCGACACTTTAGTCAGCATGGACTGTGACCGCGTCCGTCGCGAACGAGCCGCACCGCTCTTCCTAAGTGGCTTTCAGTCGGATGTTTCCACCACCGACCTCCCTACATGTTTGCCCCACCGCGAGGCGGTGTGGTTGTGGCTGCCTACAGAGCCATCCAGGGCCGTGACCCTCCATCCCAAAGAATGTGATGATTTCATAGATATAACGAGCCATCCCATGTCGGCACCTAGCTTGCAGAGCCCCCTCGGCTACCGCCAACCCTATGTCACCCACACAACACCACAACGAAATCCGACTGACCCGCGCGTGCCTGGCCGTGACTGCGGCGGCCACGGCGCTGCTCTGCTGGTCGACGGGCACGGTGGCCTGGGCGGCCTGGCAGGAAGCCCAGCACGGTCGCCTGCTCGAAGCGCTGCTCTTCGGCACGCTCGCCGGCTATCTGGTGTACGGGAATTTGGGATACCAGCTCGCCCGGATCGGTCAGTTGCAGCGCGTCGGCGCCCACCGGACTGCCGGACCGGAGTCCCATCCGCCCTTCACTGACGGTACGGCTCCGGCGGTCACGGTGCTGGTGCCGTCGTATAAAGAAGAAACGTCCGTCATCCGGCAGACGCTACTGTCCGCGGCCCTGCAAGACTATCCCAACAAGCGAGTCGTCCTCCTGCTGGACGATCCTCCCCGGCCGGTGACCCCTGAGGATCAGGCAGCGCTGGCGGCCGGTCGATCGCTGCCTTTCGAATTACAGGCCCAGTTGAAGGAGGCGTCGGATCACCTCGCCCATGCTCGGGCCGCCTTTCTGGCACGCCGTGCATCCCGCCCGGTCGTCCTGGCGGATGAATGTGTAAGACTGTCCGACTGCTTCCGCTGGGCCGCCCAGTGGCTGGAGACGCAAGCCAAACGCACGCCCGCCGAGTCCCATACCGATATCTGGTTCATTGAACAGACGCTCACCCGGCCGGCCGACCTCTGTCACGACCAAGCCGCCACGTGGTTCGCGCGAAGGAGGGAGGCGCCGCCGGGCCCGGTGAGTCCTCTGCTCGACGACATCGACGCGGCCTACGCCGGATTAGCCGGGCGGTTTTGCGTCGAGCTCGACGTGTTCGAACGGAAACTGTACGCCAATCTCTCGCATGAGCCCAACAAGGCCATGAATCTCAACAGCTACCTGGGACTGATGGGGAGGCGCCTGAAGCTCGTCTCGCATCGGGAGGGAATGGCGCTGGAGGAAACCTCGGTCCTGACCGGCAGCCGGCTGATTCCGGACTCTCCCTATGTGATCACCCTGGATGCCGACAGCCTGATCAAGCCCGAGTATGCCGCCACGCTGGTTCGTCTGATGGAACGCCCGGAGCATGCCAGAACGGCTGTGGCGCAAACGCCCTACAGCGCCATTCCCAATGCGCCCGGCGCCTTGGAACGGACCGCCGGAGCGACGACCGATATTCAGTATCTCGTGCACCAGGGGTTCACCTACTATGGGGCGACGTTCTGGGTCGGAGCCAATGCCTTATTACGGAAATCGGCCCTGGAAGAAATCTGCCAGGAGGAGCACCAAGGCGGCGGGATGATCCGACGGTATATTCAGGACCGGACCGTCATCGAAGATACGGAATCCACGGTTGACCTGCTGGCCAACACATGGTCGTTATTCAACTATCCCGAGCGGCTCGCTTACAGCGCGACCCCTCCGGATTTCGGGTCCCTCGTCATCCAGCGGGCGCGGTGGGCCAACGGCGGATTGCTGATCCTGCCCAAGTTCCTGTCGTTCTTGCGCCATGCACCGGCCAGCCGCGCGACGGCCGCGCAGAGCCTGCTGCAGTTCCATTACCTCACGTCGCTGGCCGTGGCCCCGCTGAGCGTGCTGTTGCTGTCTGTCATCCCGTTTGCCGCTGAGCTCATGACGCCCTGGACGCTGCTGGCGGCGCTTCCCTATTTTGTCCTCTATGCGCGGGATCTGTCCGCGACCGGCTATCGGCCGATGCGGGATCTGCTGCGGGTCTATGCGCTCAATCTGCTGCTCATCCCGGTCCATCTGGGCGGAGCGCTCATGTCCCTCCGGCAGGCCCTGGCCGGAACCAAGATTCCGTTCCGGCGGACGCCGAAAATATCCGGCCGCACCAGGACGGCCGGGCTGGATCTGGCGTTGCAACTGGCTATGGTCCTGACCAGCACCGGATTGGCGGTCTACTATGGAGCGCAGATGCGCTGGATGTCAGCCGCCTTCCCGCTGGCGAATGCCGCCTTATTGCTCTACGGCATCAGTCGTTTCATCGGCTTCGCCGAGCTGAAAGAAGATCTCGCCGTAAGCCTCCATCAGAGCCTCAGGCGCCGCGCGCGGCCCGATTGTTGGAACGCACCGCTGCTCGCCGGACTCGTCTCGGCCCGGCCAGTGCGCCTGTGGACGTCCTCATCGTCGGACACCAGGATGTTCTCCCGGCAGGTCCTCTGGATGCTCATCGCAGCCCTCGAAATGCTTTCGCCGGCCCTGGCCTCGGGCACGGTCACAGAAGGGCCCACCCCCATCCAAATCGAGAACCGCAAACCGGGCACGACCGAATGGATCCTGGCCCGTCCCGCCCGTCACCATGAGATCGAAGGCTATGCCTCGCGCACGAGCGTGAATCGGGGAGAAACGCTCCAGCTGTTCGTCAATACACAAGCCGCGCGGTACACCATCCGGATTTTTCGTTTGGGATGGTATGACGGACGAGGAGCCCGGGAGCTGGGCCGTCCCATCAGCCGGCCTGGACGGGTCCAGCCGGAACCCTCGATGGACGCCGCCACCGGGCTGATCGAGTGCCGGTGGAGGGATCCGATCCGGCTCACGATTCCCCTCAATCGCACCGATGCAACCGACTGGGCCAGCGGAGTCTATGTCGCCAAGTTAACGGCGGAACCGTCCGGCCATGAGAGCTATATCACCTTCGTCGTCCGTGACGATGCGCGTGCATCCGTCTATCTCGTCCAATCCAGCGTCACGACGTTTCAGGCCTACAACAACTGGGGCGGGAAATCGCTGTACGCCTTCAATAGCACCGGCGGACAGGCGACGAAGGTCTCCTTCGACCGCCCCTATGCGGGGAGTCCGATTGAAGCAGCCGCCTCGGGGACCGGAGCGGGAGATCTGTTCGCCTCCAACTCTATTCCAGCCGGCTATCCCGCCTCGGCCGCCGGCTGGGAATACAACTTCATCCGGTGGCTGGAGCGTGAAGGGTACGATGCAACCTATGCCACCAATCTCGATGTGCATAGAGATCCGACCCTCCTCGCCTCGCACGCGGCCTTTCTCTCTCTCGGACACGATGAATACTGGAGCGCGGAGATGCGGCGGCACGTCGAACAGGCCCGCGACCAGGGGGTGCACCTCGGGTTTTTCTCCTCCAACAACTGCTACTGGCAAATCCGCTTGGAGCCCGGCCCGGCCACCGGCGACCCGGACCGAACCATGGTGGCCTATAAGGAAACGGCGCCCTGGCACGATCCGCTTGTCCTCGATCAGCAGCCTGACAATGATCATCTGGTGACCACCAAGTGGCGCAACCCGCCGGTGAATCGCCCGGAAGCGAGCCTCCTCGGCAGCATGTTCGTGGACGTGGACCGTCCCGTGGACGGTGATTTCGTGCTCGAGGAGCCGGAGGAATGGATCACACAAGGCACGGGCCTGATGAAAGGGGCCACGCTCAGGGGGCTCCTCGGGTACGAAGTGGATGCCATCAGCGCGTCGAGTCCGGCGGACACGCATGTCCTGGCCCGTTCGTCGGTCAGCGGCATCGATGGAACGGCGACCTGGTACCGCGCTGCGAGCGGAGCCCTGGTGTTTGCCAGCGGGTCGATGCAGTGGAGTTGGGCGCTCGACGACTACCAGGCGCCGCAGCTTCGCCCCTCGGTCCTCAGCCCGGCCGTCCAGCAGATGACGAGAAATATTCTGGCCCGGCTCGGCGGCGCCCACGACCAATAATCCGACCGGCGGCTTTCTGCGAAGCAGACGGCCCGCAAGGCCACGGAGTACACAGTGCCTGCGATAGTGGAATCCCCGTTCTCAGTCGTTGAAGAAGATGCTGCTTCCGCAGCGAGCCGCCAGCCCGCCTCGTTGGTTCAACGTTCAGCCCGCTTCGATGTCATGCGGGTGAGTGCCTGTCTGGCCGTCATTCTCTTGCACCTGTCGGCCACGATCGTCATGGAGCGGAAGTGGCTGGGAACCATGGACTGGCATGTCGCGAACCTGATCGACGCCGCCACCCGCTGGTGCGTACCGGTCTTTGTGATGTTGAGCGGCGCGTTGCTGCTCCATCCCCGGAAGCACGCCAGTCCCCAAGACTTCTGGGCGCGGCGCAGCAGCCGGTTGTTGCCGGCCCTCATTGCATGGTCCGCCATGTATCTCGCCTGGCGCGCGCTGTTTTGGAAAGAGCCCCTGTCCACCGCCATCGTGTTGCATGACCTGATCGCCGGCCGCCCGTACATCCATCTGTACTTTCTGTTTCTCATCGCGGGGCTGTACCTCGTCACCCCGTTCCTGGCCAGAGCGATTGAGGTCCTGCCGCTCCCACAGCTGCGGCAAGTCATCCTGATCATGGCGGGGCTGGCGCTGGCGGCCAATCTGTTCGATTTCCTCGCATCCAGCGCCTTTACCATGTTCGTTCCCTACCTGGCCTACTATCTGGGAGGGTGGTATTGCGCCCGGGCTCTGGCAAATCCTTCTTCCCAAGCGCAGGGGCTCGCGGTCGGAGGGGCCATCGCCGTGATCACGGGACTGACGGCGCTCCTGGTGACCACACGCGGCTTTGAAGACCGGTGGGCCTTCTATTTCTATGAAGATTTCAGCCCCACTGTCATCGTCATGGCGGTCGGCATCTTCCTGCTTATCCTGCACGGTCCGATCCCGCAGAAAGTGGAAGCGCTGGCGCAGTACGTCGCGCCCTGGACGCTCGGGGTCTACATCGCCCACCCGATCGTGGTCGAACTGCTGCGCTATGGCTATGATCAGGCCATGCCGATCCTGCTCCGTCCTCCTTACTACGTGCCCGTGACCTTCGTCGCCACAGTCCTCCTCACAAGCGGGGCGATCGCCGCCATGCAACGGGTCCCTGGCTTGCGACGGATCGTGTAGCAGGCTGTTGAAAAAGCCGCCAGCGGCGTTCTCGCGGGGACACTGCCGCCTCACCATCTCGGCGGCGCTCACAAGCGTGCCGCGCCTTATTCGGCGCGGCGTGAACCTCAGAGGCTCAACGTACGGCTCGGGAGAACGACTGTTCTGATAGTCGGTGGGCGGGCGGGTGAGCAGGGCTTACGCCTCGCCTCTTCGCTGGCTGGAGGATACTGGGCGCTCACCATCTCGCGCCCGTGCGCAGACGTGACGCTCGTTATTCCTCGCGTCGCGCACCTTGCTGGACGGCCTTTTTAGACAGCCTGCGAGTTATTATGAGATTGTTCTGGCTTCCGTTTTCCCTCACTGCAAAATTGTTTATCAACCCTGCTAGCAGTTCCTGCCGCGCTTTCAAACAATACTTTAGCCCTCATCCCCGAGGCCGTTAATGCGCCCGGCTCCTTTACCGGCGTGCTGCGACTTGGGCAGCAGATGAGCCGGAACAAACGCCATCCCGGCGATGAGCGTGGGCACCACGGCGCTGGCGATGACGGCCGCGACCAGAAAGGAATATTGCTCCTGCGTCACCAGGCCATGGGAGAGTCCATAGAGCGATGAAATCGTCCCGAACGTGAGTCCGGTCGACATCAGCAGAGTGTAGTACCAGCGCTCATTCTGTTCGTGCCGGAAGACGCTGATGACAGGATAAAGGCCGAAAATTTTCGAGGCCACCTTGCCCGCCAGCAAGGCGAGGAACACCAACGGCGCCGCGAGCAACGCCGGGAGCGACACGAGCGTCCCGGCGCGAAGAAAATAGAACGGCGTGAGGAATCCCACGGTCAAGGTGCGCAGCCGGCGAATCCAATGCTGGTCCCGGGCGGCGCTGCCTGCCAGCACCATGCCGACCACATAGGCCGGCAGAACCGCTTCGCTCCCCGACCACAAGGCCAGTGCCCCCAATCCGAACAGAACCAGCATGATCCATTTGGTCCTGATCGCGGCAGTCCGATGCGCGTAATGGTGCGTCAGCCAGGCCGTCGTCGCCGGCAAGCAGGCGACCGTCACGACGCTTCCCCCGAGAAACACGATGGTCTTGTAGGTGAACGGCGCGAAGAGCAGGCCCAGGGCGATGACCGTTCCCAGGTCATTGACGAAACAGGACGCGAGAATGCCCTTGCCGAACTCGGTCTGGTTGAACCCGGTTTCCAACATCACCGCGTACACGACGGCCATCGAGGTCGTCGAGAGCGCGATGCCGCAGAGCCAGCTGGCATTGGCATCCCACCCCAACAGGTAATAGGAGACGGCCGCGCAGCCCAGAAACGGCGCGAGGAACCCGACCGACCCCACCACGCTCACCTCGGCCAGCTTCGTCCGGACGACGTCCGGATCGAGTTCCGCGCCGGCCAGAAAGGTGAGCACCACCGCGCCGGAGGCCGCCAGAAATCGCACCCATTCTGAATTGGCAGCCAGCACATCGCCCAGCCCGAACCAGCCGGTCGTGGCGGCGGCGGCCACGCCGACACAAATTTCGACGAGGGCGACCGAGAGGCGCAGAGAGGAAGCCATGAGCGCAGAGACGACGGCGAGGGCGAGCCACAAGGAAGCAGTGATGAAGATCGATTCCATCCAGTCCTCCGTGTAAGCCGGGGTTCAGACTGCTTCGGAGCGGCTGCCGCCACGTCGGCGACAATCCTACGGCTACGGCAGTCGTAGCGTAGGAGTCATCAGCCTGGCCGAGGCGGTTATAGGGAGGACTCCATCCCCTGTAGAGGAGCCAAGTATACGCGAATGATCTGGAAGTGCCTAGGAGATAGTCGGAACGAAGGTTGGGAGAGGGGAATCAGGAGTGAGCGCAATCGTTAGTCATCGACCAACGACCGGAACATGACGATCGCATCCTGATAAGTGCCGTCGTTCTTCCGCACCGCGCCTGGGATCACTCCGAGCGGGGTAAATCCCAATTTTGTCCACAGCGCACGCGCAATGAGGTTCTCCGAAAAGACCAGATTGAAGAGCACGCTCCGGTAGCCGAGCTGCTTCGCATAGTCCAACATGGTCGTGCCGAGGAGCCACCCCAGGCCCCGATGGCGCCATTCCGGCGCGACGATGAATCCGGCGTTCGCCACATGCCCGGCCCGCCCCGGCCAATTCGACTTCAGATAAAACGCACCGGCCATCCCCGCTGCTCGCTCTCGATCCGACACATAGGCCGCCACCGTAATCTTGTTCCGGAACCAATAATCCAGAAAGTCCTCGTGGTCCGGAAACCGGTCATGCGGGTAAGACGTGCCCTCTC
>CBDIWQ010000160.1:0-7189 GCA_965285965.1 uncultured bacterium
CTGGTAGAGCCGGGTGATGGAGTCGGGCGACGCGAGATCAACGCGTCGGTCTCCTTTTGTATGTGCCACCGCCACGATATCATGGCTGCCAGCGAGCGCCTTGACCACGGCCGACCCGATGGTCCCGGTGGCTCCGATCACCAGTATCCGCATATTCCTTCTCCGGGTGGATGATGAGTGAGCAATGTAGAGGGACCGGGCTGGCAACTCAAGAGGGAAGCAGCGGAGGCACCCCCACACCGGAGGGGGCCCGGCGGAGCGGGGACTCAAGAGCTCGCCGGGCCGACGGCCGCGACCGTCGTCAATCGTCCGGACGGTTGAGCCGGAAAAAATTGCTCACGGAGCCATCCGTCTTATGCTCCTGGAAGAGGAACACCAAGTCCCGCTCATCGAAGGTACGAAACCACTCCTCCCAGCTGATCTCTTGAAGCCGTTGCCCGCCGTATCCGGGAAAATCGAGCCGGAGGACGCCGGCGCCGCCGTCGCGCTCCGTCGATTCCACCGTCGCGGGTACGGCCTGCCGTTCCTCCGCCCATTGCCGGATCACCTCATGGTTTCTCGTGGCTAGGGATTGGCCGGGCCGGTCCTCATGATCCTCCGGCGATTCAATCCCTTTGGTGGACTTGAGCGGCTTTGAGACAGCGTCTGGGCGCCGGCCGCGGGCCGCGCGGACACCACGGTTTTTGGCGGTGGTCCGACCCGCGCTTTTGCTCTTGCTTGCACGACCCTTCGCGGCGCTGCTGCGCTTGCCGATGGACGATGCGGGCTTTCGCTTTTTGGCGGTGCCGGCCTTTGCGCCGGACTTCTTCGCACCGGCCCTTGACGACGTGCGGCTCGTCTTCTTGGCAGTCTTCGGCATAGGGACCTCCTTGGGTGAGACTCCTAGCTGGGCCTGCAAAACACGCACCCTCACCAGTTTCCGGCCTGACGCCAGACAATCGCGCGGAGACCGGGCGCCGGCGCGGATATGCGCTGTCGCAGCGCCTGTCCGTACCTTCCACCGGTGACCCTGACTGCCGGATCCGACGCTGGCACGAATAGCATCGCGGTGCGGCCGACGTCTTGTCCGCTTGCAGACAAGTTGTCTTCCCGCACGGTGATCCGAATGTGCTACAAGTGTGGACCGGTGTTCACATGTCGATTCTGATTGAGCCAGCGCAGCCGGCCGATGCGCCGATTATCACGGATCTGGTGGGCGAACTGCTGCATGAAATCATGGCGGCCATCGGGGAGTCGGTGTTTGGCTTTGATCCGGACGCCACGCGGACGCGGGCGCATGAGTGGATGCGCACAGGCAAATCGATGGCCTGGCTCGCCCGTGATCGGGAGTGCCGCGCGATCCTCGGCTTTGTCGCGCTGTATGAAGGCTATGCGCTCTATGCCGAAGGCGCCTTCGGCACGATATCGGAATTGTATGTCCGTCCCGGGTTTCGCTCGCAAGGCATCGGCGCGGCGCTGGTGGGCGAAGTGAAGCAGGCCGCTCAGGCGAAGGGGTGGACCAGGCTCGAAGTGACCACGCCTCCGTTACCCCTGTTCGAACGCACGTACCGGTTTTATGAGCATCAGGGCTTCAAGATTTCGGGAGGCCGCAAGATGAAACTCCGTCTGTCATGAAACCCGTGGTCCAACAGGAAGCCACCGGCTGCGGCATTGCTGCGGTTGCCGCAATCGCCGGGGTATCGTACGCCCAGGCGAACCGGATGGCGGCTTCGCTCGGCATTTCAGCTACGGACCACCGGCTCTGGTCGGAGACGGGCATGGTCCGCCGGTTGCTCGCGCGCTACGGCCGGCGCGTCTCGTCGTCGCCGCAACCGTTTCTGTCCTGGGAGGCGCTCCCTGATTGTGCGTTGCTGGCGATCAAATGGCAGCGCCGCGAAGGCCGGGCATGTTGGCACTGGGTCGTGTTTGTCCGCGAGAAGGGCCGGGCTTGCGTATTGGATTCCAAGCAAGGGTTACAGACGCCGGTGCGGCGGGACTTCGGGCGCATGAAACCGAAATGGTATTTGGATCTCCCGTGATAGAGACGATGACGATCGCAATTGTCGGCGGAGGCCCGGCCGGGTTAATGGCAGCGCCGCGAAGGCCGGGCATGTTGGCACTGGGTCGTGTTTGTCCGCGAGAAGGGCCGGGCTTGCGTTTTGGATTCCAAGCAAGGGTTACAGACGCCGGTGCGGCGGGACTTCGGGCGCATGAAACCGAAATGGTATTTGGATCTCCCCTGAGAGAGACGATGACGATCGCAATTGTCGGCGGAGGCCCGGCCGGGTTAATGGCAGCGGAAGTGGCCGCGGCAGGCGGCGCGCAGGTCCATCTCTACGATGCCATGGCGTCGGTCGGCCGGAAATTCCTGCTCGCCGGCAAAGGCGGCCTCAACCTGACCCATTCCGAACCGTTGGAGCCTTTTCTGTCCCGCTATGGGGCCCGGCGCCCTCAGTTGGCCCCCATGATTGAATCGTTCGGCCCTGAGGCCTTACGTCAGTGGGCCCGCGACTTGGGCGTGGATACATTTGTCGGCACATCGGGCCGCGTCTTTCCCGCCGACTTGAAATCCGCTCCGCTGTTACGGGCGTGGCTGCGCCGACTGCGCCAGGCCGGCGTCCAGTTTCATGTCCGCCATCGATGGACCGGATGGGACGAGCAAGGCCGCTTGCGATTCACCCGTCCTGACGGAGCCCACGCGGTCCCGTATGAGGCCGTCATCCTCGCCCTGGGCGGTGCCAGTTGGCCGAACCTCGGGTCGGATGCGGCTTGGGTGCCGCTGCTGGCCGGACGCAAGGTCCCGATCGCCCCGCTGGTGCCGGCGAACTGCGGCTTCGACGTGAAATGGACGGATCACTTTCGTAGCAAGTTTGCCGGGCAGGCGGTCAAGAGCGTGGGGGTGGTCGTGAAGACGACGGATGATGTCGTCATTCGCCGCCAGGGAGAATTCGTGATCACCGAGACGGGGCTCGAGGGCGGGTTGATCTACGCCGTGTCCGCACAGCTCCGGGATGTCCTCCAAACCAAAGGCACCGCGACCCTGCGGCTCGACCTGTCTCCCGACCGGGATGTGAAGCGCCTGATCAAGGATCTGTCGCAGCCGAAGGGAAAGCGAACGATGGCGACACATTTGGAGCGCAGGGCCGGCATCGCCGGAGTCAAGGCGGGGCTGTTGCGTGAAATCGTCCCGAAAGAGGAATTCAACGATCCCGTGCGGGTGGCCGCCGCCATCAAATCGTTGCCGGTGAGGCTCGTTTCCGCCAGGCCCTTGGAAGAAGCCATCAGCACGGCCGGGGGAGTGGCGTTCAAAGCGTTGGATGCGCGGCTCATGCTCCGCGGCCTGCCGGGCGTCTTCTGCGCGGGTGAGATGCTGGATTGGGAAGCGCCCACCGGGGGCTATTTATTGACCGCTTGTTTGGCCAGCGGCCGCACTGCCGGAGCCGGGGCGGTGGCTTGGTTGAAAGAACAGGGGAAAAGCGGGGCGAAGTGATGACGTGCGCGAGCGATGCCGATAAGCGCTTGTGCGCCAGGGTGAGTCCGTGACGAGCGCCTCCCTTACGGACGTTCCCGTGCTGATTGTGCCGGGGATCGGGAACTCGGGACCGCGCCATTGGCAGACGCTCTGGCAAGAACGGCATCCGCAGTGGCGGCGGGTGGCGCAACGAGACTGGGACCATCCGGGCCGTGAGGAATGGGTCGAAGCTTTCGAGGCCGCCATGGCGGCCTATCCAACCCCTCCGGTCATCGTCGCCCATAGTATCGGGTGCCTGGTCGTGGCTCATTGGGCGAGTCGATCAGCAGGGAAAGTCCGGGGCGCGTTTCTTGTGGCCGTGCCGGATCCTCACGCGCCGGCCTTCCCCTCAACCGCCAAAGGATTTGACCCGCTTCCTCTTGCGCCGTTCCGTTTCCCAAGTCTTGTCGTCGCGAGCGCCGATGATGCTTTTGGCTCCTCCGTGCACGCCCGGCGATGCGCGGATGCCTGGGGCAGTGACCTCGTCGAGATCGGCCAGGCCGGCCACATCAACGCCGACAGTGGGCATGGCGAATGGCCGGAAGGCTGGTCGCTCTTCCAAACATTCCTGGCTCGGACAGCGTCGGCTGCCTAGGGTGGCGATCTCGAGTATCAAAGGAAGCGATTCCCCGCAAGACTCACTTGTAGAACTTTATCTCTGCCGGCGGTTCACTACAACACCATTAAGTCTATACTTCTTACTACTTGTTCTTTCTGCGTATGGAAGGCTTCTTTTGCAGGCCTTTCATAATTTGCACACTATGCTATGAAGACCGCAGGACCGAATCTAGCAGCATGACGAAGGAGAAGTGAATGAAGCGCGACCGGAAGGCGATCCATCAGGAATTTATCCGCGAGCTGTCACGAGCGCGGGAGCGAGTGATCACGGGAGCGGAGGGGGAGGCGGGTTGGCTCGTTCGTTTTCTCCAGTTGGACCTTGAGACATTCACCCCGAATGAGTGGATGATATTTGCCTATGAAGTGGCGGCATTTGTGGAAACGGATCTCGCGCGAAAGCAAACCATGCCGCTTGTGTCAGCCACCGGCTGGGCCATGCAGGCGATGCCCGGAGAGGCGTACGAATATACGTTGCCGAGCCGGAAAGAGGCCGGGCAGCTCCAGCAGACCATCAAGCACCATCTCGAGAATTTCTGGGTCAACGGCATGATGCCGGTACGGTTCAAGGATCTCACCTTGATCGTCACCCCGCCGGGTGGTGTGAACGAGCGCCAAGGAGATATTCTCGTCGCCACGAAGCCGAAGAGTAAGGAGTTCGAATACCGTATGGCGCTGGTGGTGGCCCAGCATGCGGGCCGTATCCGGATGTGCCATGAGTGCGAACGGATCTTCCTCGCCGCGCGTCGGGAGCAATTTTATTGTGATCCCCGCTGTCAAAAGCGAGCGGCGTCACGCAAGCGGAAAGAGGGGCAGACCAGCGGACGCCGATTGAATTCATCGACAACTCCACGTTGACAGTCTCACGGACGATCAGTAGCCTTCCTCTAGACCCTACTCCTGATAGTTCTGGTGAGGATGCATTGCGTTCTTTCAGCCGCCGATGGTTCTTCCGAGCGTGCGTTCTGAGCCTGGCTGTAATGCTCCTGAGTTGCGCTGGTCGCGGCGAGCTGGCATCGCCTCCACCGACGGCTGTGGCCGTGGATCTCGCACGCTACGC
The DNA here is from genome assembly GCA_965285965.1 of uncultured bacterium. Lineage (GTDB taxonomy): Bacteria > Nitrospirota > Nitrospiria > Nitrospirales > Nitrospiraceae > Nitrospira_D. The sequence goes on from CBDIWQ010000160.1 coordinate 5,166, forward strand.
GGGTCTCTGGTACGAGATCGCCCGGTTGCCTATGTGGGCGCAACGGGACTGTATGGCTTCGACGGCCGAATATAGGCTACTCGACTCGGGCGAGGTGCACGTGCGCAACGCCTGCGTGACGACATCAGGCCGAGCGATCAGCATTGACGGGACGGCCACTGTGATCGATCTCGAGTCGCGAGCCAAACTGAACGTCGTCTTTGATCAATGGGCGGCCAAGCTGGCGTCCTGGTTGAATCCGTCGACCGAAGGGAATTATTGGATTCTGCGGGTCGATCCCGACTATCGCTGGTCGGTGGTGGGCACGCCGGATCGAACCTATCTATGGATCCTTGCCCGAACGCCGCTGATGGAAGAGCCGCTCTATAGGAACTGGTCGAATTCGGCCGCCAACTCGGATTTGCTACCGAGCGACTGATTCGATCCCCTGGACGACCCTGATCACTCCGTCCGCCCGACGTGAATGTCCACGATCCCGCCTTTCGGTGCCAACCCGAAGGAGACGGCGCCCTCGAATCCCCGACGGGTCCAATTGAAACCATCCAGACTGGACCATTCTTTATAAATGTACAGGCTGTGGGCGAACTGGACCTGAGCCGCGCCCTCGGTGGGCTGCAGGAGCAGCGGCCCCCTCATGGTAAAGCGCATGGGCACCGGCTGTCCGGCTCGAACATGGAGCACGTACTGCTTATCGGCCGGCTCCGCCTGTCCGACTTCGATGACCGGCACGCGACTGAGGACATCCTCCGGCGGGCCTTGCATGGAAGCGCAGCCGGCACAGCTGGCCAAGCCGAGGATCATGACCGGCCATGTCGAGATCTTCATGAGTGGTTGTTCTCCTTGTTGGAGCGAAGTGTTCAGGAAGCGGGGAGCTGAATGTGGCGTGTCCCGAGAATCTTGCCCTGATGTATCTCGGAGCCGCGGGTCCCTGAGATTCAGCCGGCATAGCCTGGAATGGCCGGCCGGCCTAATCAAAAATCCAATCCCAGAGGCTCGAGGCCCAGCTTTTGATCATGCCCGTCCAGGACTCATCCGGCTGATTGGGTACGGCGTTGGCCGGGCGCGGAACGGTCGCTGTCTTGACTGGTAGGCTGGGAGGACTTGGGGCCGAAGCGGTGGTGACCGAAGGCGGCACGGGATGGGGCACGGGAGTCGGAACGCTGGGGGTGAGGCGGTTGGGCACGCCGGGCTGAGGCGGCTGTGTAAAGGCCGACGGCGTGAGGACGGATCTGGAGGCCTCGTCGACTTCCTGCTTGTGTTTGGCTGCCAAGGCTTGTAGGGAGACGCGCTCCTGTTTGGCGTCCGCCATCTCGCGGCCCAGCAAGCGATTTTGATTGACGAGGTAGGCGACCTGGGTTTGCAGGGCCCCGAGCTTGTCGTCCGCGCGCTGCCGCACCATCGGCGCCGCTTCCATCGTATCCCGTATGGCGGCGCGCACCTCGGCGAGCGCGGCGTCTTCCTGCTTATTGCGCAGCTTGAGGGTTGCGATCTCCTGTTCCAGTGTCTGAGTTTCGCTTCGTGCCGCGTCCAGGGCCCGCGTCAGTTCATCCGCTTCGGTCCGGACGGTGTCATAGGTGTGTTGGCTGACACAGCCGGCGCCGAGCAGCAGGCAGAAGCCGAGCGGCGCGACGACGGGGAGCGTGAAGCGGGCGGCAATCCGACGTGTCATGGGATCATCCTTGTCGAGATGACCGGCCGGTATCTCGGATTGGCGGTCGGTCGGGTGAGTAGCTGTACGTAGTGTCTCAAAAGAGGCAGGTCCTGACAACAGAAGCGCACAATTTTGCCTGTGTCGGTCCCGGAGACGGCGGCGCCGTCCTTGGTTTTCCCTGCGGCTTCACGTACGATGCCGTCTCATGTCCAGGCCTCCGGTGCACAGCCCGCCCTTGGCGCTTCCAGCCGCCTGCGAACCCGCACTCTTGGAGCGGTTTTTAAAAGCCGAAGCCATGGCGCTGTGGGCCGTGCGGTCGGCGCAACATCAAGATGTGCCGCCGAACGTGCAAGCGTTTCTGCGTCAGCATGAA
>CBDIWQ010000161.1:0-7115 GCA_965285965.1 uncultured bacterium
CTCGACGAAGTGGGCGAGCTGTCCTTGAAATCGCAAGTCGACTTTCTCCGGGTCTTGGAGACCAAGGAATTCCGCCGCTTGGGAGGAACCAAAGTCGTCAAAGTGGATGTCCGGATCATCGCCGCAACGAACCGGAATTTGGAGGAAGCCGTCAAACAAGGCGACTTTCGCGAAGACCTGTACTATCGGCTGAACGTCGTACCCATCAAATTGCCGCCGCTGCGCGAACGCGGGGAGGATATTCCGCTTTTGCTCGAGACGTTTTTGCGGGAGTTTAGCTCCCAACATCAACGGGACTTGAAAGAGATATCGCGGGACACCATGCGACTGTTGCGGCTCTATGCCTGGCCGGGGAATATTCGACAGCTCCGCAACCTGATGGAACGGCTCGTCGTGACAGTGCGAGACCACACGATTCAGCCGCAGCACTTGCCCGATGACATTCAAGCCAGCAAAGAGGATGTCCGCACCATGGTCGTGACCCTGGGAAGCAGCCTCGAAGAGATTGAAAAAGAAGTGATCCGCCGCACCCTCGCGGAGGTCACCAACCACCGTGAAAAGGCCGCCAAAGTGCTCGGCATCAGTCTCCGCGCCCTTCAATACAAGATCAAAGAATACGGAATCCGCGAATAACGGTCATTCATCCTTCCGCCGACCATCACCGCTCCTGGCTGGCCCTTTCACTCCGCCATGCAATTCTTGCAGGCATGGATCTGTCGACATAACGGGACAACCTGCCGATCTCTCATCGCAAATCCGTAAGACCCTGCATCGCTCAAGAACTCGCGACCTGCAGATTTTGCAGATGGTGCTGAGGATCATGCGCGACCGCTTGCCTCGGCATTCCCTTGACACTCCCCAGCTGAGAGAAAAGACCTGATGGGATCACGACTTTCGCCGAGCATCCTCACGCGGCATCGGCCATGCACTAGACCTTGCAGGGCAATGAAATGAATGGAGACATACAGTGTTGGAGATCCTCTGTGCCCTGATCGTCATGGTCTTGCTGTCTGCGAGCCTTTCCGGAGCATGGAACCTGAATGCTGTTGTGATCGTCGTGATGGCGATCGCCGTCTACGCCGTGCTGCGTGACGTGCGAAGTCTCTGGCAGTCGAAACAGCGGCCGCTCCCCAAGCATCGGGCGCAGAGACGCCGACGGGACACGGCGATGGCGTCTTCGTCCGAGGCTGTCCACGGTCAGCATGACTAGTGGATCGAGCGGCTTCGTTCCGGGCGAGTACCGGCGCGTGCCCTGTGGTGGAGAACATCGATGGCAAGTGAGATTCCACAATCCTCTTCGATGCGGCCCGAATCACTGTCTGGTCGAGAGAGTAGCGCCGAGGTCCATCGGCTCCGGGAACTGGTGGCCCTCTGCCCGACGGATAGCTATATGCGGTCCGAATTGGCCACGGCATTGGAAGGGATCGGACGGGCGGAGGAAGCGTTGCTCCAATGGAAGACCATCTTGGTCTCCGATCCAAACAACTTGAACGCCTGGGAAAGATTGACAGCCTGTCGCAAGCTCTTGCGGCCGGAGGACTAACCGGCCACGGGGTCCCTTTACACCGAAAAACAGATCAGAAACAGGAGGCATGCATGAATTCAGCGACCGCCAACGACCGACTGATCGACGTGGGACCTGCCGGGTTCCATCCCCCGTCAGCCATGGAAATGGGAGTCACGCATCCGGATTCCGGATTCGGACTTCTGTATGGGCGCCACGCCGTTGAAGAGCGGGTGATTGCAGAGGCCGCCCGGCAACTGCTCACGCGTAAGAATCCCACGATCTTTCCGGGACCGCTGTATCTCTGGGCCTGGAACGCCGAATGGATCGCCAAGGGTCAGGCGCTGCTGAAGCTCGCGGCCGAGATCCCGAACGTGATGATCATCCCCATGCCGGACTATCGGCCCAAGTATCCCAAGATCGATCCGGAGGAGGGCATCAACCCCAATCACCCCAACCTCACTATCTGGGGCAATAAAATCGAAGTCGCCTTGTTCATCGGCATCCACTGCCACTACGCCAACTTGGCGCTCCGTATGGTGCGGGCCGGCACGAACTGTCTCACGATCGCGTTCTGCCACGACATCCATGAAGACGCCATGTTGAGTATGCAGGACCTCGATGTGAAGAAGATGGACCATGTGATCGACATCTTCCGCACGGTTCGAAAGGAGCTGGGCATCGAATTGCCGAAAGACGGCATGACGGTGCGCCTGACCGGCACGCAGGTTCGCGCCAACCATGGTATTGAGCGGGTCGATCCCCGGCCTCTCTGATGAGCATGGGTAGAGTGCGAAGAAAGCGCCTCCATGACGGGCATGTGCTAGGCACGGATCGAGGACAGTCGGTGGAATCCCAGTACGCGGAGGACGGGTCCGGTGAATGGGTGACACGGCTCACCCGGCTTCAAGACGCCCTGACCCTCTGTCCACACGACCTGTCGGCGCGTGGCCACCTCGCCGCTCTGCTGGAACGATTGGGACAACATGAGGAAGCCTTGTTCAACTGGAACGCAGTCTTAGCCTGCGACCCGCGCAGCCTCAAGGCCCGTGAAGGAGTGGCTCGTTGCCGGGAGCGGTCGGGCCGCCCCCTGCAATCTGACGTGTGAGACGGGATTGTGACCGAGGCCTTTACGGCACAACCGGACACGACAATGCGGGAGTCCGGAGGAGTGTGAATCTATGTCACAGCACGCCGACATCGTGACCATCTGCTACCCGAGAGGAGTGACCGCCCTGGTCTGGCTTGACCTCGCCACCGGCGCCATTGCGACAAGCCATGCCGGCTTGCAGTCCACATTGCGCCGGGGGGTCCTGGACTGGAAGGGACGTCTGATGCGCCCGCAGGACGGCCGGCAATTCCTGTCCGCCGTGTACGACCATTTCTTTCTGAGCGGCTACGCCGTGCACTGGCTCAGTGTTTCGGGCCTCAAGGGAGTGCGCCATGCCTATCCCGTGTAGCGCCGAAGTGGAGTGATATGTCTCCATTGACGGCCTGGCTGCCCGTTCATCATACCCAGGACTTTGATCTGCTCATCAAGATTGTGGGGCCTGGCGCATCGAGTCTCCTCAAGGAGTGGTCGCCGATTGCCCAGTCCCTCCTCGATCACGGCTGTGACGTGATGGCCCAAGGGGGAACACTCAATGGAGGCGATGGCGACTCCTTGCTGCGTATTCGTATCGCCGCAGGGCCGTTTTTTTCCATGGGACATGGATGCGATGTCCTGGTCCACCTGGGTGACAGCGTGCCGGAGTTCCGGCGGTTCAACCTTCAGCGGGGCAGCATCCTCCTCTGGGAGCCCCTGGCGGACCCACGGCTCTACCCGCCCCTTCCCGAAGGGGTGGTGGCCTATCCCCTGCCTCTTACGGCGCTGTCTCGGGATGGAGAGGGACCGTCCGCCAAGGGGCTCGCCGCCCTGGGAGTGTTATTACACCTGCTCGGTCTACCCGAGGAGGCGCTTCGCCACTGTGCGACGTTGTGCTCAGCGCCCGGAGCACTTTCTCGGGGGGTCGGGTTCGCCCGTACTACCCTTCAAAAGCGTGACGGATATTCGTTTCCCCATTCCGAGAGGGCGGAGACGAGCCGCATGATGGTGACTCCCGAGCAAGCCATCTTCCTCGGATACGCCGTGAGTGGCTGCCAGTGCCGAACATCCTGCGAGGAGGAACTAGCCGATTCCCCGACGCAATGGCTTGCCGGGCATCTGGAAATCGGCGGCGCACTGGTCTCGATACTCCGAAACGAACGCTCCCCCGGCGTACAGGCATATCGGGGGCCGCAAGGCCACGTGATGGCGTTTCTCGGGAAAGAGCATTCGGCCGTCACATCCTTTCTCAACAACCATAAGACGCCTCGGCTCTTAGTTGCGGCCGATATACCGGACTCGCTCGAGTTGCTGATAGAGGGGCATGAACTGGTCCGACGGGGGCTCAGTGATGGGGTCGGCGTCCTGATTGAAGAGACCATCGCGGGTCGCCATCAGAGCGTCGACCTCCATGTTCTCGAAGAAACCATCCGGCGAAGGACGCTAGGTGTGCCGGATGCGTCGGCGCGCACACGATCGGATTCAGCGGCCGGGGCGGATGTCGGGTTCCTCGCCTGGGGAGCGGCGCAAGGGGTGGTTCGGGACGCGGTGGCCTTGTGCCGGAGGTTCGGGCTTCGCGTCGCCGCTCTGTACCCGCGCAGGATCGTGCCGTTTCCAACAGAGGAGTTGGAGGCCTTTGCCAAAACCGTAACGCGTCTCGTGCTCGTCGAGTCCGATCCGCTGCAGGGATATGGTGATCGCGTACGCGCATCCTGCTCGCTCAATCCCGCCGTGCTCCATCCCGCGCCGGGACAGGCGCTGACCCTCATGGACATTTTCTTGCTCGAGGGATTGGGAACTTCATAAGCAGAACCACAACAGAAAGGAGTCGAGTGAATGAAGCCGTATGAAATGACGATCGGACCCGAAGGATATCTTCCGCCATCCGTTTCCAATAGAGGGGTCATCGGTCCCTCGAAGGGCGAGGGGCTTCTGATGGGCCGCCGCGTGCCGGAGCAGGACGCTATTGATGAAGCGGCCCGGCGACTCCTCCATGCGAAGAACCCGACCATCTTCCCCGGCCCGCTGGTCCTCTGGGCTTGGAACGAACAGGCGGTCCGCGAGTCTGAGGTCGTACGAGCCTTGGCCGAAGCCGTTCCGGCCAAGCTCATTCCGATGGCGGACTATCGCCCGAAATATCCCAAGATCGTTCCGGAGAAGGAAATTAATCCCAACCATCCGAACCTGACGATCTGGAAGAACAAGATCGACGTCTGTCTCTTCGTCGGAGTCCATTGCCATCAATCCAATATCGCCCTGAAGATCATTCGAGGCGGAAGCGAGTGCTTTACCATCGCGCTCTGTACCTTCAGCGGCGATGATGAGGCTCATCTCACTATCAGGGACTTGACCACCGACACAATACAGCGCATCGTGGAGTCCGTTCATCGACAGAAACGGACGCGCCCCTCGTAACTCCGGCGCGAGACCCACCCATTAATATGAGGATTGTTATGCGCTACCTACTTGCAGCGATTGTCGCAGTCATGACCGGAGCCGGCTCGATCACCTGGGCCTATGAAGAAATCCCGGTGGCGGAGGGCGGGACGCTCACCGGCACCGTGACGCTCGAGGGGCCGGTCCCCAAGCCGAAAGGCTACAATCTCGTGACGTTGCCGGACCAATTTTATTGCGGGCGCATTTCCGACGGGCAGGGCTGGCGCATCCTGCAACCATTTCAGGTGGGGCCGGCGAACGAGTTTCGCGACGTGGTCGTCTATCTGGAAGGCATCGACAAGGGCAAACCGTTCCACGAAGGCAGCGTGCCGCAGATCGAAGCGAAGGACTGCCTCTTCCTCCCGTTCACGACCGTGGTGCGGGACGATCAAACGGTGACGGTCGTCAACATGGACCCCGTCATGCACGACATTCAGGCCTATGAAACCTCCAATCTGGGCGCCCGCGTGCTGTTCAACGTGCCGCTGCCCATGAATCCGCAGCATCCGCGCAATGTGAAGGATCGCAGCGACGCCGGGATGTACCACAAACACATGGCCGGTCCGCCGATGAAGCAACTGGTCAATCTCAGCAAGGGCCGCCGGATCTTCGTCATGCAATGCGGTTTTCACGCCTACATGGAGAGCTGGGGCCTGGCCGTCACCAACCCCTACTTTGCCAAGACCGACGAGCAGGGCCGGTTCGCCATGACGGATGTGCCGCCGGGCACCTATAAGCTGGTCGTCTGGCATCCCTACATCCGCACCACGATCGACCAGACCGTCACCATCGGTCCGAAGGGGACCGTGGAGGCCAATATCGCGGTGCCGGCTCCGACGGGACGGCTCTATGCCAACGAGGTCATGGATCATCCCTACGTCCGCTACAACGTTCCCGAGGAAACGCAGCGAGCAATCGATCCGATGATCAAGAAGCAGGGACACTGAACAGCGAGGACGGCTGTGCGCCAATGCGATGGTGGACCGCCCCTATACCCGCTACGGCATCACACGGATACGCAAAAGCAGATCGTGCCGACCTTGATCCAACAGGGACAATAACCGAACCGGAGACATGCTGACCTTATTGTGGCTCCTTCTCGCCGGTTATGGGATCGGCATCCTGCTCCCGCTGTGCCTCCGTCGGCGGAAGGCGCAAGGCCTGGCCGCCGGCATTGCGGCCATCACCGCGACCATCGCGGGGATCGCCTTGGGCCTGTGGGAGCTCACCGCGTCAGAGCCTCTGGCGGCGTCCATCCCGTCGACCATTCCCCTGCTCACCTTTGCGATCCGCCTCGATGCGCTGGCGGCCTTCTTCGTCCTGACCATCTCCCTCGCCGGGCTGGCCGCCGCCGTCTACGCCATCGGATATGTCGGGCACTTTGGGCGACGGGTATCGATCGCCGCCCTCGGGTCGCTGTTCAACGCCTTTCTCTGCTCCATGACGCTGGTGGTGTTGGCGGACAATGGATTCTTGTTTCTCCTCCTGTGGGAACTGATGTCCCTGACGTCCTATTTCCTCGTGGTCACCGAGCATGACAAGCCGGAGGTGCGGTACGCCGGCTGGTTTTATTTGATCATGACGCATGTGGGCACGGCGTTCATCATGCTGACCTTTCTTCTGTTCTTCCAGGGAAGCGGGTCGTTCTCCTTCGACGCCTTCCGTCATCCCGAGCAGCCGCTCTCGGACCATTTGCGCACGGTGGCCTTCCTGGCGGCGCTGATCGGCTTCGGAACCAAGGCCGGGATCGTCCCCCTGCACGTGTGGCTGCCGTATGCCCATCCCGCCGCGCCGTCACACGTGTCGGCCCTCATGTCTGGCGTGATGATCAAGACCGCCATCTATGCCTTGCTGCGCATCCTGTTCGACTTCCTCGGCGGAGAGTTTCCGTGGTGGTGGGGATTCGCCGTGCTCGTGATCGGCGCCGTCTCCGCGTTGCTGGGCGTGATGTATGCGCTCATGGAGCATGACCTCAAGAGCCTGCTCGCCTATCACAGCGTCGAAAACATCGGGATCATCCTGCTCGGCATCGGCGCCGGGATGATTTTCCACACGTATGGGCTGGAACAATTGGCCGCGCTGGGTCTGCTG
>CBDIWQ010000162.1:0-4365 GCA_965285965.1 uncultured bacterium
GACGGCAGGAAGCTTGACGATAACCGTAGTGCCCAGGCCGGGCTGGCTGGCAATCTGGATGGTGCCATGGTGATCTTGGATGATGCGATAGGCGATGGCCAGCCCCAACCCGGTCCCCTCGCTCTTGGTGGTGTAAAACGGTTCAAAGAGACGGGATAAATCTTCCGGTTTGATGCCGATCCCGCTGTCCTGCACGGTCATTTCGACCCAGGTGTGCTCGTCCGATTCGAGGCCTCTCATGATCACGTGACACACCCCGCCGTTCGGCATCGCTTGGAACGCATTGACGAGCACGTTCACCAACACCTGGCTGATCTCCGTCTCATCACCGATGAGAGACGGCAGCAAGTCCGGCGCCTTCGTGATGAGCTGAATACGACGGTCCTCGGCTTCATAGCGCAACAGCGAGAGGATGTGGGAGAGCAGGTGCTTCGTGTCGATGGGGTGAAGGAGGAGCGAACCGGGGCGGGCGAATTTCATGAAATTGTCGAGAATGGCCGAGAGCCGGCGAGTCTCCGCGTTCAAGACGTGCAGATACTTGTCTTGAGAGGCTGACAGGGCGTGACCGCCCCGCAGTTCCTCCTCCAGGAGATGGAGGTTCAAATCGATGGCGCTCAATGGATTCCGCAGCTCATGGGCCACCCCTGCCGACAGCGTATGCAATCCCGCCAACTTGTCCGCGACCCGCACGCGGCGTTCCAGATCGAGCAGATCGGTGACGTCCTTCAGCAGCACAATGACACCGGCCCGGCTGCTGTCGTCTCCGGTCAAGTTCGCCGTGGTGACGCGGATCGTCCGGGTCTGATCGCCGGTATCATAGGGCATATCGTGATGATCCACATGGCGGTCTTTGTGGAGGGCTCCATCGAGCACCATGCGGATCATGTCTCCTCGATCAAACACCATGTCATAGCCATGCCCCAGCAAGGCATCCGCCGAGCGTTTCAAGGTAGCCACAGCCGAGGGATTGACCGCCGTGATATGGCCGTGCCGGTTCACGGTGACGACGCCGGTTGGGATACTTTGGAGAATATTCCTGGCCAGGCCTTTGACCTCTTCGAGTGTCCGGCGGGTGGTGCTGTAATGCTGAAAGGTGATGGCGGCCGAGATCCCGATGCCGCTCAGAAGGAACAGCAAAATGGTCATCGAAATGAGGTCGTAACGAGATTGACGGTGCCCCCCGATGAGTTCGGTCGGAATGTCCTTGCCTTCGGTCAGGCCCTGCAGGACGAATTGTTCGTGTTGCAGGCTAAAGAGCAACAGCACGGAGACTGCGGTCGCGAGAATGAGAAGCACGGCCCCGATCAGCCGTAAGGGGATCTTTTGAAAGAGGGTCGTCTCAGGAGAGGGGCGAAACATAATGACTGACCACCCACATGGCTGGGAATTGAATCATGCTACCACGGCGGCTACAGACTGTATACCGGCGGTTTTCCACGCGTTGTTATCGCTGCTCACGATGACCTCCGGTCGACAGAGGCGCCGATCATAGGGCCATTAATCGGGATCCGGACATGCGGTTCCCCGAGCACTGCAACGTCCAGCCTCCCGTACCGGTGGCCGAGGAGGTGCGTTACAGTTTCGAGTTCGCGGGATGGGGCGCAAGATCGCGCCGGCGCTTTAACCGGTCGGAGCAATCCTGACACAGCTCCTGCGATGTGAGGGCATCGAAGGAGAGCATGAAAGAACGCCTGGCACAACGGTCACAATATTGCACCGCCCCGGATTGGACGCTGCTAGCCACATGACGAAATGCTTCCACGTGTCTACCTCCGTGATTGCTTGTTGACGGGAATTCAACCGTCCCTTGCTTTGCCAATGGGTATAGCAACGCCGGTGCCTCAGCGAGGGCCCATGGGTGCAAGATTACGATGTCGTTGAAACAACAAAGCAGTTGATCGGCAGCCGACCGATCGGACATGGCTCGAGTGCTGTCTGGAATCCGTCCATCGCCTGCGACCTGCAAAGATTGCAGGTGGAAGCAATCAGAGGACACAAGATGCGGGCGGAGGGGCATGCGAAGTCATCAGCGCGGCTCGCATATCTGGATGGTGAGGACCGTGGGAACAGAGACCCAGGGCCGTGACCCCCCAGTTCGGATGGCTAGGGGGCTCCCTAGTCCACCATTGATCACACCGCCATTATAGTTACGCTCCCCAGGGAAGTCCCTGAAGGTCTCCTGATGACATCTACCGCAGACATTTCTTGATGCTTACTGCATAGAGGAAGCGCATGACTGAGCATTGGTCTCGTTCGATTGCGGTCGCCCTGATTGCCACAGCCCTGGCCACAGCGACCCGATGGTTCCTGGACCCCTGGTTAGGCGGCCATATTCCTTTCGTCACCTATTACGTCGCCATTCTGGTGTGCGGGCTCAGCCAGGGTGGACGCGCGGCCTTCTTCGCTCTTGTCGGAGGGCTACTAGCCGGCGATGTGCTCTTCGTTCCTCCCAGGGGTGTCGTCGCGATTGATACCCCTGAACAAATCGCCGGATTGGCGGCTTATCTTCTCGTCGGCTTCACGATCGCATGGCTTGCGCAGCATCAACGTACTGCCGCTTTGGAAGCCCGTGCGGCAGCGGCTACCGCCCGCCATGAGGTGGAAGAACGGCGACGTGTCGAACATGCGCTTCGCGAACGGGTGAAAGAATTAACGACCCTGCATACCTCCGCGCAGATGTTGCTGAATCAGGAGGCGAGTATCCCTTCCTTGTTGGACACAGTAGTGTCCATTCTCCCGGCTGCCTGGCAGTATCCGGAGCGAGCGGCGGCCCGCATCACCTATGATGGCCAGACTTATGCCACGCAGGGGTATCGGTCTTCCGAGCAGAGTCAACAGGCCGCCTTTCAACTCGGCGATGGGACTCAAGGTCTGATCGAAGTCGTGTATCTCGACGAGTGTCCGCAGGCGGATGAGGGCCCGTTTCTAATCGAAGAGCGGCATCTCATCAATTCACTCGCGGAAATGTTGCGCGCGGCGCTGGAACGCCGGAGTGCCATGGCCGAGTTGCAGGGAAGCATTGAAAAGTATGAGTCATTGGTCACCAATATCCCGGATGTGATTTGGACGACGGATGCTGAAGGAAAGACGAGGTTCATCAGTCCCAGCATCGAACAGGTATTCGGGTTTACGGCGGAAGAGGTGTGTGCGGGGGGTAGCAGCATTTGGCTGGGACGCATCCATCCCGATGATGTGGACAGGGTCCGGACTGCATTCCAGGCGCTTTTCCATCAGCACGAGCGGTTCGAAGTGGAATACCGCTTTCAGCGGAAAGACGGTCAATGGATCTGGCTGCATGACCGGTCGTTCAAGACCTACACGAAGGAGGGCGTCGTCTATGCCGACGGCGTCTTTCGAGATATCACCGAGCGGAAGCGGGCCGAGACGGCGCTGCTGGAGCTCAATGAGACCCTGGAAGCACAGGTCAAGGAGCGCACGGTCGATCTGCTCCGGAAGAAAGCAAAGCTGCGCGGATTGGCGACCGAGCTGAGCCGCGCCGAAATGCGGGAACGAAAACGCCTGGCCACCGATCTGCACGATAACCTTGCTCAGCTGCTGGCTCTCTCCAAGCTCAAGCTGGCGTCCGTGCGTGAAGATGAAACGGACCGGTCTCGTGTCTATCGTGATGTGAAAGCCCTGTTAGATGACGCGCTACGCTATACCCGCACACTCATGACCGACCTCAGCCCGCCGCTGCTCGGCAACGAGCAGGATCTGGCACGGGCCATCTCGTGGGTGGCCGAAAAAATGCGGCGCCATGGGCTCAAGGTCATGATCCAGGATGATGGGAGTCGGAAACTTCTGTCAGAGGAAGCGCTGACGGTCACGTACCAGGTCGTGCAAGAGTTCCTGTACAACGTGGTGAAGCATGCGCAGACCAGCAGCGCGACGGTGCAGCTGGAGCGAACGGGCAATGAGCTGCACGTCGTGGTGACGGACCAAGGCGCGGGCTTCGACGTGACGGCGGTTAGAAAGCCCTCCCAGGAAGGAGGTTTCGGCCTGTTCAATGTGCAGGAGCGGGTCGCTCCACTAGGTGGCCAGATGACGATCACATCCATTCCCGGACAAGGGACTCGTGCGACTTTGATGATGCCGCTCTTGGTTGAAACGGAGAACCTCCCGCATGCGGCTACCACGGGCGACACTGGAGGGGCCTGCGGGATATCCGGCCACCCCCCCTCCGTCAAGATCCGCGTGCTCCTGGCCGACGACCACCCCCTCGTGCGACAGGGGCTCCGATCGATGTTGGAAGGCGAAGCGGCGGTCGAGGTGATCGGTGAGGCCGGGGATGGCGAGATGGCCGTGAATCTCGTGCGGCAACTTCGGCCCGATGTCGTCCTGATGGATATCAATATGCCCAAGATG
>CBDIWQ010000163.1:0-15656 GCA_965285965.1 uncultured bacterium
CGTCCGGAAATTTCTTGAGCAGCGTGTCCGCCAATGCCTGCATCATTACTTGACGAAGACCTTTTCCCGCTGAATTTTTTCCTGGAGCTTGAGCAGGCCGTCCAACAGCGCTTCAGGGCGCGGGGGACAACCGGGCACATACACGTCGACCGGCACAATCTGATCGACGCCCTGCACGACCGCATAGCTGTTGTAGTGGTTTCCGGACGTGGCGCAAGACCCCATGGAAATGACATAGCGCGGTTCCGGCATCTGATCGTAGATGCGCCGGATGACCGGCGCCATCTTGCGCGTGACGGTTCCGGCGACGATCATGAGGTCGGATTGCCGGGGAGACGCCCGGAACACGCCGGCGCCGAACCGGTCCAGGTCGTAGCGCGACGATACGCTGGCGATCATCTCGATCGCGCAACAGGCGAGGCCGAAGGTCATCGGCCACAAGGCCGACTTCCGAGACCAGTTCACCACGGCGTCCAGGTTCGTCGTGATGATATTGGCTTCAAACTGCCGTTCGAGAAAGCTCATTTCATTCGCCTAATCTTCATGTTCAATGATGAATGTTCAATGGAAGCGAGAGGCCACCGACCCATTCCACATTGATAATTCAATACTCAACATTGCGCGCCTTCGCGCGCTAGTCCCATTCCAAGGCGCCCTTTTTCCAGGCGTACCAGAACCCGACGACCAGAATGCCGATAAAGACTGTCATCTCGACCAATCCAACCAGGCCGAGCTTGTGAAAAGCAACCGCCCAGGGGAACATGAAGACGATCTCAATGTCGAAAATGACGAAGAGCATCGCAATGATGTAGTACCGCATCGGGAACTGGACCCGTGCATCCTGGAAGAGCGGGCTGCCGCTTTCATACGGCGCCAGCTTAGCGCGGTAGGGGTGACTCGGTCTGACAAACCAGCCGGCCAGCAGGGATACCGCGCCGAATGCGATCGCAATTCCGATGAAGACCAAAATCGGTACATAGTTGGCTGGCACGGCCGCGTTACCCATGCGGACACCGTGAACCGTGCCGCGTGACGGGCGATGAGTGACCGGGTATCAGCGAGACCATAAGTCCGTAATTGCGATGCGTCTTCATGCGGCGGAGCGGGTGGCGAGGACGTCGCCGAAAAAGGGTTTGTAGCGAAGCCCGTCGAGGTCCGGCTGCTCCAGTCCTTTGTGCTGCACCAGCACTTTGAAGGTGCGCCCCATGCCCTCGGGCCTGAGCAGATGAATCGCCGCACGAAACGCGGGACTCTCCGGTTCGAGACCGGCGATCATCTCCTCGACGCCGAGACCCATAAGAAAACTCATTTGATTGGTAAAGCCGGTGACCCGCAGTCCATGATCTTCGCCTGCGAGGGCCAAACTCGAAAAGTCGACATGCGCCGTCATGTCCTGTTCTCCGACGCGTTGGTACGGATCTTCCGAGGTCAGTTGCGAGTAATAGCAGAGGAGCGTACCGTCGGACCGGTCGGCATTATAGAGATCCTGTGCCGTGTGCCCGTAGTCGATGGTGATGACGACGCCACGGTCCATGGCACAGGCCACCGTCTTCATCCACTGCAAGGCCTGCAGGTTCACTTCGGTCCGATAGCCCTCCGGGAGCGGAATGTTGAGTCCGTCCAAGTGCGCCTGGAGGTCAGGGATGGACGGCGGATGCAGCCGCTCGACGAAGGCGCCATCGACATAGTCCACATAGATTTCCTGGGCTCGGCCCTGCACGATTTGAATCCGATGCACCGGGAAGGCGTCCGGCAATTCGTTGCTGAAGAGCAAGCCGGTCACTCCCGCCGAAGCCACACTGTCCAGATTTTCGACCCAGGTGACGAGCCCCGCGTTGAGCCACTCGTGGAGATGCTTGCGCTGCAGTTCGCGCATGGCCGGGCTCCGTTCCACCAGGATCAACCGGATCCGCTGCGCCAGGGAGTCATGCTCCTGGAGGAGCGTCCGCAGAAGATCTCTGGCCAATAATCCTTTACCGGGCCCCATTTCAATCACCGTAAAGGGGTCGGGATGTCCCAACAGGCTATCGATCTGCCGCGCTTGTCTGGCGAGTCCTTGCCCTAAGATCGGATGGACGTCTGAACTGGTATAGAAGTCACCGGACCACCCGATGCGCTCGGAACCGGCCGCCGGCGGCCGCATGTAGTAGCCGAATTGCGGGTGATACAGCGCCAGTTCCATAAAGCGGACGAATGGAATGGGACCCGAGACCGCAATCTCGGAGGCTATGGCGGCGACAAGTTCGCGATGACCAATCGTCACAAAATCTTCCCTTCTTCCGCCGGTAGGGCTTAAGCGGGACACCAATACAGGACGGGGAAACAACACCCATCGCGATTGATGGTCAAAAGTGGCGTAGAGTAGCGTTCAGGGGAGCGCTAAGTCAAGGCGAGATCAGGGAGAATTGAGAGTCTGGACAGGCATTCCCGTCAAAAAAGACAGCTATACAGGTCTGCACGGGGAAGAAAAAGAAAACGGATTACGCTCCGTGGCATTTCTTGTATTTCTTCCCGCTGCCGCACGGGCAGGGATCGTTGCGGCCCACTTTATCGTCAGTCCGCTGTACGGGCTGGGAGAGGATCGGTTCCTCCCCGCGGTTCAACGTGAGTTTGGGTTGTGGCTGCGGGATGACGGGTGGAGGAGGCGGCGCGCTGGGTGCCGGGCCTTCCGTGCGGACGGCTTGCACACGGAAGAGCCGTTCCAGTGCATCGGACTTGATCCGCTCCATCATGCCGGCAAACAGGTCATAGCCTTCCTTCTTGTATTCGATCAGCGGATCCTTTTGCCCGTAGCCACGGAGGCCGATGCCGTCGCGCAGGTGATCCATGCCCAGGAGATGGTCTTTCCAATGGTGGTCGACGACCTGCAGCATGAAGGTCTTCTCCAGGAACCGCATGAGGTCGGACCCCAATTCCTGTTCTTTGCGCTCGTACCCCTCGTGAGCCAGTTCTTTGAGATCTTCGGCCAGGGCCTCCCGGCCGACTTCCCTCAGTGAGGCGCCGTCGTCGTTCTTGCCTTGCGTGATGTCGAGCCCGAACTGGCCCTGCATCATTTCTGCGAGACCTTTCATATCCCACTCTTCGGGATACTGCTCGGCCGGGCAATAGACGGCCATGGCGGAGTCCACCAGGCTGTCCATCATGTCATGGATATCCTGCTTTAAATTCTGGCCGGCGAGCACGGCGTGACGATGCTGATAGATGACCTCCCGCTGCTTGTTCATCACGTCGTCGTACTCGAGCAGTTGCTTGCGAATCTCGAAGTTGTGGGCCTCGACCTTTTTCTGGGCGTTCGCGATGGCGCGGGTCACCATGCCATGTTCAATCGGCACGCCTTCTTCCATGCCGAGTTTCAACATGAGCTGCGACACACGCTCGGACGCAAAAATCCGCATCAAATCGTCTTCCAGGGACAGATAAAACCGGGAGGAGCCCGGGTCGCCCTGCCGCCCGGCGCGGCCGCGGAGCTGATTGTCGATGCGGCGGCTCTCGTGCCGTTCCGTGCCGAGAATATGCAGCCCGCCCGCGGCGATCACTTCCTGTTTGTCCTTGTCGCATTCCGCCTTGATCTGCTCATAGACCTCGAGCTTGCGGTCCTCCGGCAGACCTTCTTCCCGATACAGGACCTGCTTGAACAAGAAGTCGGGATTGCCGCCGAGCAGGATGTCGGTGCCGCGGCCGGCCATGTTGGTCGCGATGGTCACGGCGCCTTTGCGGCCGGCCTGCGCGATGATCTCGGCTTCTTTTTCGTGAAACTTGGCGTTCAGCACATTGTGCTTCACGCCATTGCGGCTCAAAAGTCCGGAGAGCCGCTCGGATTTCTCAATGGAGATGGTGCCCACGAGGACCGGCTGTCCGGTCTTGTTGCATTCCTTGATTTCTTCCACGATCGCGGCGAACTTTTCTTTCTCCGTCCGGTAGACCACGTCGGCGTAGTCCAGGCGGATCATTTTGCGATTCGTCGGCACGACGTTCACGTCCAGATTATAGATCTTCGCGAACTCGCCGGCCTCGGTGTCGGCTGTCCCGGTCATGCCCGCCAGCTTCTTGTACATGCGGAAATAGTTCTGGAACGTGACGGAAGCGAGCGTCTGGTTCTCGTTCGCGATCTTGACGCCTTCCTTGGCCTCCACCGCCTGGTGGAGGCCGTCGCTCCAGCGCCGGCCCGGCATGAGGCGGCCGGTAAATTCATCGACGATGAGGACCTCGCCGTCCTTGACGACATAGTCCACGTCCCGCTTGTAGAGGGCATGGGCCTGCAGGGCCTTGACGACATGGTGCACGAGATCCATGTTGGCCGGATCATAGAGATTGTCCACGCCGAGGAGCTTTTCCACACGCGCGTTGCCCTCTTCGGTCAGCGACGCGGTCTTCGTCTTTTCCTCGATCGTGTAATCCTGCTCCGGTTTCAACTGGGGAATGACGGCGTTGACCCGGTAGTACAGGTCGGTGGTCTGATCGGTCGGCCCCGAGATGATGAGCGGCGTCCGGGCTTCGTCGATCAAAATACTGTCCACCTCGTCGACGATCGCGAAGTTCAGCTCGCGCTGCACACACTGGCTCAGATCACTGACGATGAGGTTGTCCCGCAGGTAATCGAACCCGTACTCGTTATTGGTGCCGTAGGTAATGTCGGCCCGGTAGGCTTCCTGCCGGCTGCAGGGACGGAGCGACTGCAACCGCTTGTCCGAGGCCTCGTACGTCGGATCGTACAGAAAGGAGGCGTCATGCTGGATCACGCCGACCGAGAGGCCGAGCGCATGGTAGAGCTGCGCCATCCATTGCGCATCCCGCTTGGCGAGATAATCGTTCACCGTCACCAGGTGCGCGCCTGTGCCCTCCAGGGCATTCACATACATCGGCAGGGTGGCAACGAGCGTTTTGCCTTCGCCGGTCTTCATCTCCGAAATCCGGCCTTTGTGCAAAATCATGCCGCCGATCAATTGCACGTCGAAGTGGCGCATGTTGAGCTTGCGGCGGGACATTTCGCGGCAGACGGCGAACGCTTCCGGTAAAATATCGTCCAGAGTCTCGCCGGCCTCCAACCGCTTCTTGAATTCAGGGGTCTTGTCGGCCAAGGCCTGGTCGGATAGCGGTGTCAGCGTCGCTTCCAGCTCATTGATGCGCGTGACAAGCGGCATCAAGGCCTTGATTTCTCGATCGTTCTTGCTGCCGAAGATCAGATTCAGGAGTTGTGTCAGCATGCCATATCCAATGATGAGAGCCTCCGAGAGGAGACTCCCCGAAATATCGAGGGAGTATACAGCAAACTTTTCTTGAATCCTATCAGGAAGACAAGGGGTTCTGCATCTCATCCACCTTGACTCTCTCTGTCCGACTCCAGTAGCATTCGTCCCTAAGTTCCCTCTGAGTGAATCCCGATGCGCCTTACCCAAGCAAGACGAGTCCTCGCGGTTCTCCTGGTCCTCTGTCTGCTGGTCGTCAGCGGGCTCGCCTCAGCGCAGTCCATCACCCACGAATCCGAACACGCGCACCATCAAAAAGCGACGCATGGCACGGTGCTGTGTTCCTGGATGTGTGCAGCGGGCCTCGTTCATGACGGCACTGCGGCGCCCGTGCTGGTGGCACAACCTCCGGTCAACCTCTTCGAGTCCGTTACGACTCTCTACGTTCCTCGCATCACGCTCGACAGCGCCGCGTCCCGCGGTCCTCCACTGACTTCCACGCGCTGATTCATGCTGGTTTGGTGAGACGTGTCCTGTACCGGCTTGTGTCCGGTCCTGGCGGGTCACCCTCCACAGCCATCCCATAGTTGCGCCCAAGCGGCGAGTGTATGAGGGATCGTGAAATGATAGACGCAATGCGACCGGACTCCCCGGCATCGAAACAGATGATGCAGGGATGGACGTTATCTTTGGTGCTGCACCTTGGCCTGGTTATGGCTGCGGTGACGATGATGCCCCACATGCAGATCGTGCTCGATCAGGATCCCTTCAAGTGGGAAGTGTCCCTTATCGAGCTATCGACCCAGCAAGAAACGGTGCGGGAGGAGACGCCTGCCCCTCTTCCGGCGGTCGCGGCTCCGCAGACACCGCGAGTCCAACCTCCGTCTCCGGTGGGTCCCGTTGCTGAAAGGACTATGCCGCGCGTGGCCCCGCAACAGAGTGCGCAGGTCGTCCACCCGGTGGTGGAGCCGCCCAAGCCACAGCCGATTCAGCCGGTCCAGGAGGTCCATCCGGAGCCGGTCAAGCCGATGGAAGCACCGGACATGAAAAAGGCGGAAGTGAGGGAGCCCGAGCCGGTGGCGAAGGAAGTGGCCAAGCCGGAATCTGTCCAAGAACCGGTTCGCGAGGCGGCGGGTGAACCGGCGGCGCCGAGGGACATCTATGAGACGCCGGCATCGCCCGACAGCCGGTCAGTCGTTGAGGCTCATCAGGAGTCCACGGCCGTGGCCAGTGCTCCGCCTTCTTCCCTGGCCGAGAGGGCCCACACCAGTCCGTCCTCCTCTCCGTCGGTGGCGGAGCCCAAGCCGTCGGAAGAGTCCCCTTCTCCGGTAAGCCCGCCGGCGAGTTCAACGGCTTCCGAGCCTCCGACGCAAGTCGCCAAGGCCGCCTCTCAGCCGCTCTCGCACACCCCCGCGGCCAAAGCAGATCATCGTTGGGTGGGCGAATCGCTCTGGCGGCGCGTCGCCGAGTTAAAGCGCTATCCGAGTACTGCGCGACTGAACGGGTTGGAGGGTCGCGTGATCTTGAAGGCCGTCATTCGTGCGGACGGGCATCTCGCCGAGGTGTCGGTGGTGAAGAGCTCCGGGCATGCGGTGCTCGACGCGGCGGCCATGGAGGCCGTCAAGCTCGCCTGCCCGCTCCATATGAAGCATTCCATCGGCCCGCCACAGATCGTGGTGAGTCTGCCGATCGTGTATAGCTTGGCCAATTAGGTGTCCTCATGCTGAAGCGCGCTTATCCTCTCCTGGGGGCCGCATTGACCATGGTCCCCTTGCTCCTTGGCGGGGCCGCCGCCGAATCTCGCCTCGGTCTCGGTCCGAAATTTTCCACGACCCACCAGGTGAAAAACCTGGTCGGCCCGACCGTGCAGATCGACGAGCAGGGATTGATCGGCATGACATGGGTTGAAGAGGAGAAAGAGACGCGCGCGCTGTTTTTTGCCAGGTCCGAAACCCCCGGTGGTCCGCTTGGGGTCCCAGTGAGAGTCAATCGACCGTCGGAGAATCCCTACTACCGCCAGGAGGCTCCGGCGCTGGCCCTCCGGGGCAACGATGTGTTCATCACCTGGGCCTTGACCCACCCGGCAGCCACGCCCGACAAGCCCTTTTCCAGTGAACTGCGATTAAGCCGGTCGAGCGACGGAGGGAAGACCTTTGGTGTATCCACCCTCGTCAATGACGACGGACAAGCCATCAATCATACATTTGACGCGCTGGAGGTCGCGCCCGATGGAGCAATTCATCTCGCCTGGATCGACGGGCGTGAGGGAAAGAAGGAACCGGGAACCTTCGTCGCCAAATCCACCGATCGGGGTCAAAGCATCGGCCCGAATATCAAGATCGACGACAATACCTGCGTCTGCTGCCGCACCGCCCTGGCGACGTCCACGGAGGGGATCGTCTATGTCGCCTGGCGAAAAATCTTCGAAGGCCATATCCGGGAGACCGTGGTGGCACGTTCGACGGACGGAGGCGACAGCTTTTCCTCCCCGGTGGTTGTCGGGAACGATCGCTGGATCTATCAGGCCTGCCCGCATCGTCCCGCCTCGCTCGGGGTGGACCGACAGGGACGGTTGTATGTCGTGTGGTATACCGAAGGCGCCGACGAAACGCCCGCCATCTATTTGGCCTATTCCGACGACCACGGCGCGACGTTTTCACCGAAGAAACAGTTGAACATCTCAAAGGGCACATTTCCGGACCACCCTCAGATGGCGGTCGATCCGGCGGGACGGGTGGTGGTGATCTGGGAAGAGCAATCGCCGGTCCGTCGGGAAGTGGTTATGAGTCGTTCGTTGGATCGAGGGGTGTCGTTCAGTAAACCGGTGAAGCTTAATGAGAAGAACGGGCAGACACCCACCGTATCGGTCAACGGCCAGGGGACCGTCGTCATGGGATGGAAAGAACATGCGATGCCCGTCCATCGAATCGTCGTGCAGACGATGCAATTTCCTTCGGTGAATAGTGCCACGGAGGGAAGCGGCTCGCATGCACCGTAGAGGAAACGTCCGCTCCATCGGCCTGACCATGGCGGCAGGGTGCTGCTTTCTCGCCCTGGGCGCTCTTGCCCACGGCGCCGCCTTAGCTTCGAAGGATCTGTTTGCAGATCTCAACGTCACCCGCGTGACGGCGGACTCCCGGTCCCGTCCCTTCGACTTGAAAGCACTCGATGGCGAGATCGTGCGCTCCCGCGATTTGGCGGGCAAAGTCGTGCTCCTCAATTTTTGGGCGACCTGGTGCGGGCCCTGTAAAGAAGAAATGCCGTCGCTCGCCCGGCTCAAGCAGCAACTGGATCCGCGGCAGTTTTCGGTCGTGACCGTGACAGCGGACCTGCATCCGCATGGGATCAAGCAGTTCCTAGCTCAGCTCGGCATCAGCCTACCGGTGTTGTTTGACGAGGATCAGGAGGTCTCGCGCAGGTTTATGGTGCGCGGCCTGCCGACCACCGTACTCCTGGCCCAGGACGGCAGGCAGGTGGGCCGCGCCGTCGGGCCACGGGAGTGGGACAGTCCGGAGGCCGTCGCGCTGTTGCAGCATGTGCTCAAGGAAGCGAAATGAGGCGGGGTCTTGTTCCACTCGCCGTCGGCATGGCGGCTCTCTATCTGGCTCTGGCGGTCGGCGCAGCCGGCTGTTTCAGCACGCCGTTCGAACAGCCGCATACCGGGCATCATCAGAAATCCCACGTCCCGCATTCCGCCTTCTGCGCCTGGGCCTGCCAGGCGAATCCTACGGTCAGCGCCCTTGTTGAGGCACCGCCCGCCGTCGTCTTTCAACTCGTCGTCCTGCTGATCCTCGTCCGGACCACCAGGACCACGCGTCTGGCGGTGGATGCGGCTCATCCACGAGCCCCGCCTTCGTTCTAGTCGTCTCATCTGATTTTCATGTCATCGGCAAGGCGCGTTCCGCTGGGCGGCGGGATTCAGCCGAGTCTACATGCGTGGTCTAAAGGAGTGAATGATCATGGGGGCCTGGAAACTTGTGTGGGTGCTTGGAGTCGCGTCGGTCGGGCTGTTGTCGGTCTCGCTGGAAACCGGAGCACTGGGGCAAGACCTCCCGACCGTACCGGATGAAACGGCTACTCCGCGTGAACGGGAACTGCGAAACCAGCTCAAAACCATTTTGCAGGAGCTGGATGAAATCGGTCAGTCCAAAGAGCAGGGCAAGGCGGAAACGGAACGCCCCGCCATCGTGAAAGAAAAGATCGAGCCGGCGGCGGCGGAAATGGAAGTGCCGCACTATGAGCTGGCCGACACCAGTATCGTCAGCCAGCGGCTGCAAAAACGCCCTGAGGGGGTCTCGCTGGCGGCCACCCTTCCGTCCGAAACGGATGCTCAGCCGACCCGGACCATGCGCGAGTCGATGGAGTCGTTGCCGGGGGTCGTGCTGCGGCAGGCCAACGGCCCGCGGGATTTCAGCATGATGATTCGCGGGCAAGGCGCGAAGACTACCTTTGCGGTTCGGGACATCAAGATATACGAGGACGGCTTCATGCAGACACAGTCCGACGGGCTGTCACGCCTGGACATGCAGGATCCGTGGTTCATGCGGAGCGTGGAAGTGACTCGCGGCGCGTCGTCCTCGCTGTACGACAATTACGCGCTGGGCGGCATGGTGCAGTTCAGGACCCGGCGGGGGAGCGACATCAACGGCTTCGAGAGTTTTTTTTCCGGCGGCTCCTATGGCTTTCACAAGGAGGCCTTTGCCGTCGGCAAACAATATGAAAATCTCGACGTCTCACTGTTTGCCAGCAACGTGGGCGAAGACGGGTTCATCCGCAACAGTGACTATAATACCCAGACGCTCAACTTCAATTTGCGGTTCAGGATCGACGATAAGCAGAGCTTCTATTTCAAAGCGATTACGAATTGGCTGGATACCAGAGTTCCTACCCGGTTAACGCAGGCCCAGTTCCAGGCCGATGAACGCCAGGCCGGCGGTACACAAACGACGTGTACGCCCGGTATCTACAATCCCGGTTGCGCCAACGCGCAACTGCTCCATCAGCAGCGGGTAGACCGGCGCACGATCGTCGGGGGTATCTACGAGAGGCAAATTGACGCCAATACCGTGCTGACCATGGAAGCGGATTATGACGTCAAAGACATCAATCAGTATTTTTCTGAGATCACGGACAATGTGAATCCCAACTACAAGCACTACACCGACTTGCGCCATGACGGGCGGATGGCGAACATGCCGCTGAGAAGTTATGTAGGATTTTTTGTGAACAATATGGAGCAGGAAGGGCAGACCTTCCAGAACCTGGCGACCGGTATTGGAACGCGCGGCTCGCTGCTCCAGAATAACCGCGGCACGATCCGGAACATCGGCGGCCGTTTCCGGGAAGAACTCGAATTTCAACCGAAATGGATCTTGGCCGGGGGACTCGGATTCGAGCAATCGATGATCAGCGTGGAGTCGATCAACTATACCGGCGCCACCCCGTCTTCTGTCAGCGCAAACCGGACCTTTTATAACTGGGCACCGGAGATGTCGCTCACGTGGAAACCTGATGAAGGACAGCGTCACTGGATCAGGGCCTCCACCGGCTATGGGATCCCGCAATTCGGGAATCTTCTGAGAGACCCTGTCACCGGGCTACCGGGCAGCAACTTCGATCTGAAGCCGCAAAAGAATCTCAATACCGAGATCGGCACGGAGTCCCGGCTCACGAAGGACCTCACCGTCCAGTTGGTCGGGTTCTGGACGTTCTTCAAGAATGAGATCATTACGCAGACGATCTCCGGGGCCAATACGGCGTCGGTCAATGCCGATTCGTCCCAGTACCGGGGGGTGGAACTGTTCTATGACTGGCGCCCGCTGCCCGGCTTCCGCCTGTCCGGCGCCTACACGCACATCGACGCCATGTACATCAATTTTTCCGATCGGACCGCCGCGGGGTTTCTGGCCCGGGACGGCAACAAGGTGCCCAATGTCCCCACCGATGTCCTGTTTACCAAGGCGGAATATGATCATCGGCCGACCGGCTGGGGCGGCTGGGTGGAAGCGAGCTACTACAATAGTTACTTCCTGAACAACAGCAACACGTTCGGCATTCCGTCCTACGCGGTGGCCAACATGAACATCCATAAGAATTTTGAAGTCAGAAATTCATGGATCCGATTCGTCAGGCTTTATCTGCAGATGGACAACATTACTGACAAAAAGTACGCCGCATCCGGTCAGGTCATCGGCGGGGAAACGCACGCCCAGGCTGCCGGTCAGCAAGCCTTCTTCGCCGGCTATGGGCGTGCGATTTATGGCGGCGTCACATTGGGCTTGTTCTAGACGGATCAGTGGAGCGGGGTTGCCATCGGACGGACGCACGCTTACATCGTTGCCGGGAAATGGGAAGAGACGTTCTATTTGCCTTCGATGCTGCTACTTTGATGGCGACCCCTTTCTCGCGTAGCATCAATCGGCGTCGTCATCGATTGGTATCTCATGGGCCGAAGAGCGGCAGGCTCCGCGTGTTGCTGCTTCCTCTTCGAGACAGGCGACAATTGATTTCAGACTGTCCCGCCGTTATAGTCCACTCAGTCCGTAGGAGGGGGATGGATCAGGTGACTTCCCGCCCATCGCTCAAGAACATCGCTCTCCTCTCGTTTTTCATCGTGTCCTCCTTCCCTGCCGAATCGGCGGTCGCTCAATCGGATTCAGGTCCGCATCATATCGAACAAGCGGCGGCACTGTTGAGCCAGGGAAACCTCAAGGCTGCTGAGCAGGCCGCAAGGCAGGCGATTCATCAGTATCCCTCTTCCGCCGAAGCGCATCATCTGCTGGGACAGATTCTCTTTAGCGCCCGCAAACCAACTGAAGCGGTGGAGGCCTTCACCTCTGCGGTGAAGCTGAAGCCCCGCTATGCCGAAGCCCTCAACCATCTGGCCGATATCTATGTCATCCAGGGCAAAGCCGAGCAAGCCGAACAGGCGTTGCTGCGCGCGATCGACGCCGATGGCAAACATACCGAGTCCTATCTCGATCTGGCGAAGCTCTATGAGCAACGCCGGGATGCCGCCGGCGCCAAGAAGATCTATCAAGATCTGTTGAGAGCCATACCGGCGCAACAGGATGCGCTCTTTGAATTGGCCACGCTGTACGACAATCAAGGAGAGGCAAAAGCGGCGCGTGACACGCTACGGCGGTTGACCAAAGCCAACCCCAAACATGCGAATGCCTGGTACCTGAGCGGGCGGATCGCCGAAAAGAATAACGATCTCGTCGAAGCGGCGTATGCCTACAAACAAGCCATTGCCGCGAAGCCGGATCTGGTCGATGCCCACTACAATCTCGGCTTCATCTATCGTAGCCAAAACAAGCCGAATGAAGCCGAACGTGAGTTTTTGGAAGTGTTGCGGTATCGCCCCGAGTACGCCGAGGCGCACCTGAACCTGGGTGTGATTTACACGAGCCTGAGTAAGCTGGAGGATGCGGAGCGCGAATATGAAGCGGCGGTCGCTCTGAAGCCCGACTATGCCGAAGCGCATTATAATCTAGGCGTGTTCTATGAGCTCTATCGTAAGGATATGGCGCGTGCGTTGGCGCAATATCGTAAGTACCGTGAGCTTGGCGGGCGGGATGATCGAGTGGAGCGGATCGTGGGGTCGACTTTTCGATAATCCGCGCGACGGGGGCCTAACACGCCTCGCGCGGTGTTCTCAAACCGTGCGGTGGATGCCGCCTTCGTCTCGCCTATCGGGCAAATCCAGTCCATCCCGATTACCAATAGTATGGCCATGACCTTCGATAGGGACTCCAGTAGGGACTCCAATAGGGCCCCGGCCCCATATATGGGTATGGGCGAAACCGAGGCGCAGTCTCCTGGGGGGCCCAGACTCGCAAACTCCTTACTTCGACCAAGGGATATGTGTATTCCGTCTCGTCCAGCGGCAAGGTGACCGAACCGCCGACGTCCCCGGTCACGGTGACGAAGGTGCCGGGCGGGATGGTGGCCGGATCAAGAAACTCCTGTTGCACCGCGACAAAGCGGCCTTGCGATTGGGTTCGATCCAGAGACGGTTGCAGCGACGAGCCGAGCGGCAACTGCAATATTTCGATCCGCGTGCCATCTTTAAGGCGCCGGGCCGATAAGACTTCGCCTCCGAGCGTGACCGACTGCCCTTTGTAGAGGGCCGGGTCGGCCTTGATCTGGGTGAAGCTCAGCTGCGGCGGTTCCAAACCATTCCCCGGATCCTCCGTCGAGGCGCAGCCCCAAACGATGAGGAACAACAGGACGCCGAGTGCCCTATTGTGCGCAGTTTTCACCCGCGCATTATAGCAAAGAACAGGAAGTGCCAAGTATGGTATAGGCACAAGCAACCGGACCCTCACTCACTGTGAAAGGAGAACGCAGATGAATTGGTGCCTGTCCCGATGGAGTATCGCTATGGCGGTGGTCGGTGTCCTCGTCCTGTGGGGAGGTGCGGATCCTCTTCAGGCGGCCGCCCCGGGGATCAAAGGCAACTATGAATGGCTGAAGGATGAGCCGTCAACACACCAACGCGGCAAAGTCAAAGTCGTGGAATTCGCCGATTTCTATTGCCCACATTGCCATCAATTCGATGAGACGGGGATCCCGATGCTCGTCAAGGAGTTCGGCAACAAGCTCGACATTACCATGGTCGGATTTCCAGTCATTCACGGTAAGTTGCCCACTGCTTTTGATATGTATGAACAGGCCAAGAGCATGGGCAAGGGCAACGAGATGAAGGCGGTGTTGTTTCGCACTATCCATAAAGACAAGATGAATGGAGTCCTCGATCGCTCGATTCGTTCGTTGCTGATCAAAGAAGTCGGATTGGATGTCGCGGCATTTGAAGCCGGGTTGGAAAGCGGGAAGCCGGCACAGGCCTTCGAGGATGGCCGCCGATGGGGAGAACGCGTGAAGCTCAACTCCACGCCGGCGCTCTTGTTGGACGGCAACATTAAAATCGATGGCGCCAACATGACGGCCGAGAACGTCATCACGGTCATTCGAAGCATTTTGGAGAATGATGGTAAGAAGTGAGAGGTGAAGCCGGGGCGTGAGCCGCGCGCTGCACCCCTGACCCGTCGGCGCAGCGATCAAGGCGGCATCCCCGTCTTCTCGAATGCGCTTCACTGCGGCATCTGGAATTATGGGTGCGCGGGTCTCGCCTGCATGATACGGTGTCTGTTCGCTGCCTAGGTATCTTTCATAATGGAATCCCTGACGTGACCCGACATGCGCTTGTCACAATCTGCCTGTCATTGATGTTGACCGCGGTATGGCCGCCCCCCTTGGCATGGTCGGGGACCAGCCTTCTGGTCTCCAATGGCAAGGACCTGCAGAGCCTGGTGAAGACGACGGCCAATAAAGTGCTTCCAGCCGTCGTCAGTATCGCCTCGACGGTCATGGTGCGGGATCAAGCGTTCAGTGATGAAACCTTGCCCTTCGGCCTGTTCAAAGAACCTCCGGCTCGCCGGCAGTATGGACAGGGCTCGGGCGTCATTGTCTCGCCGGATGGGTACATCGTGACCAACAATCATGTCGTCGCGGATGCGGTCGACGTCGAAGTGATTTTGGCCGATCGGCGGCAATACAAGGGTAAAGTCGTCGCGACCGATCCCAAGACGGATGTAGCCGTGGTAAAGATCCAGGCGATGAATCTGCCGACCGCCGCGTGGGGCGACTCCAGCCATCTCGCCGTCGGCGATTTCGTCCTCGCCATCGGGAATCCTCTCGGCTTGAGCCGGACGGTCACGTTCGGCATAGTCAGTGCCGTCGGCCGCGCGGATGTCGGGGTGGCCGATTTCGAGGATTTCATCCAAACCGACGCACCCATCAATCCGGGGAATTCCGGCGGGGCGCTCGTGAACATTCACGGCGAGCTTATCGGGATCAACACCGCGATCGCCAGTCCCACCGGCGGGAGCGTCGGGGTCGGATTCGCCATTCCCAGCAACATGGCCCGCGCCGCCGTGCAAAGCCTGATCAAGACGGGACGTGTGGTGCGAGGGTTCCTCGGAGCGTCGACGCAAGACGTGACCCCGCCCTTGGGAAAAATCTTCCGGCTCCCGGATGTGAAAGGCGCCATCGTCACGGACATCCAGGGGAAAGGCTCGGCGGAACGGGCGGGCCTCAAACGCGGGGATGTTGTGGTGCGGTTCGACGGCCGGGATGTCATGGACAGCGGTCAGCTCCGGAACCTCATCGCGCAGGCGTCGATTGGGAGCAAGCACCGATTGGATTTCATTCGTGACGGCAAGCCGCTTCAAGTCGACTTGATCGTGCAGGAAGCTCCGCGGGAGCGGGCCAAGAAGAATCAGGCCGCTTCTGCCTCCGTCTCCACCGCGCATCCGCTCTCCGGCGTCGTGTTCGACGACATCACGCCGCCCCTGGCCAGGCAGATGGATCTTCCAGTCAACAGCGGCGTCGTCGTCACCGACCTCGAGGAAGGCAGCTTGGCCGAATCGTCAGGGCTGCAGCCCGGCGATGTGGTGCTCGAATTGA
>CBDIWQ010000164.1:0-4397 GCA_965285965.1 uncultured bacterium
TCGTTTGTGAAGCTCATCCGCCGTTGGTCGCTCAGTACGAACTGAGCTCATCATGGCTACTTGGATC
Organism: uncultured bacterium; assembly: GCA_965285965.1. Taxonomy (GTDB): domain Bacteria; phylum Nitrospirota; class Nitrospiria; order Nitrospirales; family Nitrospiraceae; genus Nitrospira_D. Next base: position 68 of record CBDIWQ010000164.1, read on the forward strand.
GCATAAGACATGTGCGGAATCGCAGGCGTTTTAGGAGCCACTGATCGGAGTCTTTCAGCAGTTGTCGCCTGCATGGCGGAATCGATTCGCTATCGAGGCCCTGATGATGCCGGTGTCTGGTGTGATTCGGCTGCCGGGCTCGGGCTCGGTCATGCCCGGCTTTCCATCCTGGATCTTTCTCCTGCCGGCCATCAGCCGATGCTGTCGGGCTCCGGACGCTATGTGATCGTATTTAACGGCGAGATCTACAATCACTTGGAGTTGCGCGAAGAGCTGAGGGGGATGTCGTGGCGCGGGCATTCGGACACGGAGACGCTGCTCGGAGCGGTAGAAACCTGGGGGATCGAAAAAACTCTCCGAAGCCTTGTCGGCATGTTCGCCTTTGCGCTGTGGGATAAGGTGGAACGGCGTCTCACATTGGCCCGTGATCGTATTGGAGAGAAGCCGCTCTATTATGGATGGTCTCAAGGCACCTTTCTCTTCGGCTCGGAGCTCAAAGCTCTGACAGCCTATCCCGGGTGGAGGGGTGAAATCGATCGCGGGGCCTTGGCTTGTTATATGCGGTATGCCTATGTGCCCTTGCCGCATTCCATCTATGCAGGCATTCGCAAGCTGCTTCCCGGCACCTTCATCGCCCTTTCCTCCACCGACAAAGCGGGGTATTTGCCGGAACCTCAATCCTATTGGTCTGCGCTTGATGTATCGAGGCAGCATGAGCGTACTGACCTCACCGACAGTCAGGCAGCCGATGAATTGGATGCCTTGCTGCGGCGTGCGGTCAAAAGCCAGATGATCTCGGACGTGCCGCTCGGTGCCTTTCTTTCCGGCGGCGTTGACTCATCAACCATCGTGGCGCTGATGCAGGCCCAATCGTCTCAGCCGATCAAGACGTTTTCGATCGGTTTCAAGGAAGACGACTATGATGAGGCCAGGCATGCCAAAGCCGTTGCGGCCCACATTGGAACGGATCACACAGAATTTTACGTGACCGCATCCGACGCGTTGGCTGTCATCCCTCGTCTCCCATCGATCCATGATGAACCCTTCGGAGACTCCTCCACGATTCCGACGCATCTTGTCGCCCAGTTGGCCCGCCGCCATGTCACCGTTGCGCTTTCCGGCGACGGTGGGGATGAACTATTCGGCGGATACAATAGATACTCATGGGGGCGTTCCATCTGGCGCCGGATCGGACCTTTACCCGTGGGATTGCGGCGGCTGATGGGCCGGGGATTGACCCTGTTGTCCCCTGAGCGCTGGGATCAAGTCGGAAAAATGTGGCGGGCGGCTTTGCCAGCCGAGCTACGAATGTCTGCGCTTGGCGACAAACTCCACAAGTTGGCGGGCATCATTGATGTCGCGAACCAAGCGGAACTCTATCAACGGTTGGTTTCTCAGCACCGGGATCCCGGCTCTTTCGTGATCGGGGCATCAGAAAAGCCCATCTGGGCGGATGGGCAAGCGATGCAGCTGGACCGGACGGATTTTAGTGAGCGCATGATGTTCCACGATCTCGTCGGTTATCTTGCGGACGATATCCTGACCAAGGTCGATCGGGCCGCCATGGCGGTCAGCCTGGAGACGCGAGTGCCGATGCTGGATCATCGATTGGTGGAATTCTCTTGGCGGTTGCCGTTGCATATGAAAGTGCGCGATGGCCAAGGCAAGTGGCTGTTGCGACAGGTGCTTGATCGGTATGTCCCGCGGCATCTCATCGAGCGACCCAAAATGGGATTCGGAGTGCCGCTTGATGCCTGGCTACGCGGTCCTCTGCGTGACTGGGCTGAAACCCTCTTAGACGAAAAGAGGATCCTTCGGGAAGGGTATTTCCATCCTGGACCCATTAGACAAAAATGGAAAGAGCATCTCTCCGGAAGACGGAGTTGGCAGTATTGGTTGTGGAACGTATTGATGTTTCAGGCATGGAATCAGCGGTAACCCCAGCGCGGCCACGCATTGTGTACGTCGTCACGGAGGACTGGTATTTCTGGTCGCACCGGCTCGATCTCGCTCGGGCTGCACGAGATGCCGGATTCGACGTGACCGTTGCGACCCGGGTCACTGATCATGGAAAACGGATTCGAGATGAAGGATTCACTCTGGTCCCCTTGGCGCTGGTCCGGCGAAGCCGCAACCCGCTGCAAGAGCTAAAAACCGTTTCTCAACTCGTGCGTCTCTATCGAACCGTTCGGCCTCATGTGGTGCATCATGTGGCCATGAAGCCGATCTTGTACGGTTCATTAGCGTCCTGGATGGTCGGCGTGCCGGTCGTGATCAATGCGTTTGCCGGACTTGGGTATACCTTTATCGACGAACGGATAAAATTATTGCGGTGGGGTATGAAGATTGGCTTGAAGGCCATGGTGAAACTCAGCCGGTCCGTCGTGCTGGTACAAAATCATGACGATCAGGAACGGTTAGTGAATGAGGGAGTTGTGCCCGCCCGTCGAACAAGAGTTATTGCCGGATCGGGGATTGACCTGCAGGCGTTTTCCATTCAGTCCCCTCCCTCCGGTATCCCAGTCGTCGTGCTTCCCGCACGAATGCTGTGGGACAAGGGAGTAGGAGAATTTGTGGAAGCCGCCCGTCATCTGAGGAGCAAAGGCATTAACGCTCGATTTGCACTGGTCGGTCGGCGCGATGACCATAACCCGGCAGCCATCCCGCAGTCGGTATTGACGGCCTGGGCCGAAGAAGGGGCCGTTGAATGGTGGGGGCATCGTGATGATATGCCGGCTGTCTATCAAACCGCCTCCTTAGTGGTCCTCCCGTCCTATCGAGAAGGATTGCCAAAAGTGTTGCTGGAGGCGGCCGCCTCAGGAAAAGCCATCGTGGCAACGGACGTGCCTGGATGTCGCGACATTGTCCGGCATGAGATTAATGGTGTCCTCGTCCAACCGCGCGATTGGACTTCGCTGGCAGAGGGCATCGAACGCCTGCTCCGAAATAGTGAACAGCGGGAGGCTATGGCTGTGCGCGGTCGACAGTTGGCCGAAAAAGAATGGTCCTCACCGACCATTGTGGAGCAGATGTTGCTGCTCTACCGCGAAATGTTACAGGCACGCTGTGAGCACGGCTCCTATTGGTGCACATGATTCTGGTGACCGGGGCCGCCGGATTTCTCGGTTCAGCTCTCATCGCCCAGCTGCATCAGGAGCGGTTCAAAATCCGCGCGGCCGTCAGAGGCAAGCGCCACACCTCAGTGCTGCCGGCGGACATTGAAACGGTTGTGGCCGATATTCGTGAGAAGGGCAAGATCCGCGAGGCAAGCGGCGGCTGTGAGACGATCGTCCACCTGGCCGCGAAAGTGCATGCAATTGATGAAACCGGCACGGATCAGGACTATGACTCGGTCAACGTGGAAGGAACCAGAAATGTCCTCGATGCGGCGCGAGCCTCAGGCGCCAAACGGTTTCTGTTCATCAGTTCGGTGAAGGTCTTCGGTGAGGAAACGGATGGCTGCATTGATGAAACGCACGGGGCTGATCCCCAAACCCCTTACGGACGATCCAAATGGCAAGCCGAGCGGTTGGTCACTGAGTATGGCAATCAGGGCGAAATGCAAGTCGTTTCACTACGACTGCCCATGGTCTATGGGCCGACCACGAAGGGAAACCTCTATCGGATGATTGCCGCCATCGACCGAGGATGGTTCCCCCCGTTACCGGAACTGGCCACTCGCCGCAGCATGCTGCATGTGAAGAACTTCGTGGGTGCGGTTCAGGCCTGTCTTGCCTGCCAGGAGTTTAAACGATCATGCTACATCGTCGCCGATGCGCGCCCGTATTCGACCACTGCGATTTATGAGCTCATTCGTCGTGGACTGGGAAAGCCCCTGCCGACTTGGCGGGTTCCGTTTGCGGTGCTGAAGGGGACGGCCGTGGCAGGCGATGTTGTGGAGAAGGTCACGAGAAGGCCGTTTCCGTTTACCTCCAAGACACTGCAGAAGTTAGCTGGCTCCGCCTGGTACAGCACAGAGGCTTTGATGCGGGAGACGAGCTATAGGCCGGAATGCTCTTTTGAAAGTGCGGTCCCGGAATTGATCGAGCATTATCGGAACAGCGTCTTGGCATGCTAGCAGGCTCGGCTAATCGTGGAGGATCCCTGTCGGTTTGCCCGAAGGCCGAGATTCCTTCGAACGATGGGGAGAGGCATTTTATCGTGGGCGCATGCATCGGCTTCCGGCAACCACTGCGCTCGGGTTATCGCGTTACCGGATGGAGGCGCGAGTGATGCCGTGCCTGGACTGACCCTGGCCTGTCGCGCAGGCAGTATATGATAGTCATCGTTTCGGCACTCGTCGTGCTGGTCTTCGCCTGGTGGCTCACCG
>CBDIWQ010000165.1:0-10800 GCA_965285965.1 uncultured bacterium
CGTGTACATCCTCCGGGAGGCGTACAAACATTTTGATAATCTGGCCATGCTCTGGTCGATGGGCAAGGACTCGACGGTGCTGCTGTGGCTGGCCCGCAAAGCATTTTTCGGTCATGTGCCCTTTCCCCTGCTCCACGTCGATACGAGCTACAAAATTCCGGCCATGATCGAGTACCGCGACCGGTTGGCCCGTGAATGGCGCCTTGATCTGGTCGTCGGGCAGAACAAGGAGGCCCTTGCAGCCGGCATGAATCACACCATGGGTCGCGTGACCTGTTGTACTGCGTTAAAGACCAACGGCCTCAAGCAGTTGTTGGAGCAGAAAGGGTATACGGGCGTGATCCTCGGTGTCCGGGCCGACGAGGAAGGCACCAGAGCGAAAGAGCGGTATTTCTCTCCTCGCGACAAACACGGCGACTGGGATTTTCGGGATCAGCCGCCGGAGCTCTGGGACCAGTACAAGACGACGTTCCCCCCCGGCACGCACATTCGTATTCATCCGTTGCTGGATTGGACCGAAATCAATATTTGGGAATACATCAAGCTCGAGCAGATTCCCTTTATCGATCTCTATCTCGATAAGGGAGACGGGACCCGCTATCGGAGCCTGGGTTGCGCTCCTTGCACGACGCCCATCAAGTCGACGGCAAAAACCGTGGATGACATTATCGAGGAGCTTCGGCACACGACCGTCGCGGAGCGGTCAGGACGTGCGCAAGACGAAGGGCGCGGGATGGAACTGCTGCGCAAAGACGGGTATATGTAATGCCGCTGTTGACACAGCCATCCACTTCCCTCTCGGGCCTCGCTGGAGGCCTTGGTGATATCCGCAAAAGGTAAGACGACCATGGGGAACCAAGCGCAGAAACCATCTGAGAATCTCAATATTGTGATCGTGGGGCATGTCGATCACGGCAAGTCGACTTTGCTCGGACGGCTCTACGCCGACACGGGGTCTCTCCCTGACGGTAAATTGGAAAAGGTGCAGGCAATCTGCCGCCAGCAGGGGAAGGAATTTGAGTACGCCTTCCTCTTCGATGCCTTTCTGGAAGAGCAGGAGCAAGGCATCACCATCGATACGGCGAGGACCTTCTTTATTTGGAAGGGCCGTCAGTACATCATCATCGACGCGCCCGGGCACAAGGAGTTTCTCAAGAACATGATTTCCGGCGCCGCGCGGGCAGAAGCGGCACTCTTGCTCATCGATGCCCTGGAAGGGGTGAAAGAACAATCGAAGAAGCACGGCTATCTGCTCTCGCTGCTCGGCGTTCGCCAATTTGCCGTCATCGTGAACAAGATGGACCTGGTCGGCTACCGGCAGGACGTGTTTGACGGAATCGAGAAAGAGTATCGGGAGTTTCTGGCGCAGTTCAAAGCCGTGCCCTCGCAGTTCATCCCGGTCAGCGCCAAGCTCGGGGACAATATTTTTAATCGCAGTCAGCATATGCCGTGGTTTGCCGGGCCGACGGTCCTCGAGACGCTCAGCGCCTTTAGGAAGGAAGCGGCCCGCTCCGAGCAGCCGCTCCGGCTGCCGGTGCAGGACGTATACAAGTTCGATGCACGGCGTATCATCACCGGACGCATCACCGCGGGGCGGCTGAAAGTCGGCGACCATCTCATCTTCTCGCCCTCGAACAAGCGGGCCAATATCAAGTCGGTTGAAGCCTTCAATATCGAGCCGCCGCCGACGGACGGCTCGGCGGGCCAGTCCATCGGAATTACGTTCGACGAGCAGATTTTTGTCGAGCGGGGTGAGATTGCCTCCCATCAAGATCAGTTGCCGCTGGTGTCGACGGCCTTCAGAGCGAATGTGTTTTGGCTGGGCAAGAAGCCGCTTGAGAAGGGCCGGAAATACCAGCTCCGTATCGCCACGAAGGAAGTGGACTGCGAGGTGGCGGTCATCCATCGGATTATCGACACGATGGATCTGGCCCAGCAGCAAGGCAGCATGACGGTCAATAAGAACCAGGTGGCGGAGTTGACCCTTCGCGCGAAGGCGCCGGTGGCGTTCGACCTCTCGGCTTCGTTCGAAGCGACCGGCAGATTCGTCTTGGTGGACGACTATGATATTGCGGGTGGCGGAATCATCACCGAATTGGTGCATGACGATCAGGAATTTCTTCGCGAAGAAGCAAGACGCCGTGACTTTGCCTGGGTGAAAGGTGAGGTCGGGGTCGAAGAACGCGCACAGCAATATGGTCACCGGGCCGCCGTGGTGCTCTTTACCGGCGGGCGGCACACCGGCAAGTCTTTTTTGGCGCGCACCCTAGAGGGCCGTCTGGTGGCCGACGGACGGCACGCCTACTTGCTGGACGGAGAAAACCTGCGGCGCGGCCTCGATGCCGACCTCAGCGAAGTCGAGCGCGGCCAGACGACCGAGATGGCCCGGCGTTATGGCGAGGTGGCGCGCCTGTTGATCGACACGGGATTGATCGTGGTCTCCACCACCAATCCGTTCGGTCCGGCCTATCGGGAAGCCGTGCAGGCGATCAGGACGCTGGTGCATCCGGCACCGGTGATCGCGGTCCATATGAGCAAGAACGATGAGGAGCCGCCTCCCAATACCGACGTGGTGCTCAGCGGGCCTACAGACTTTGACGCGGCGACGAAACGCATTATGGATGAGCTCAAACGACGGGGCGTCCTGGCTCAGGCCATCGGAGCCAAACCGACGTTTCAATACTCGATTTGAGCCGTGATTGGACAGACCTCCCGCGTCATCCGGGTTCATCAAGGGACCGGAGAGACGTTCCAGAGGTGTCCTGTTCTGGATCTCGAGCCGGAGGCTTTGAGAGTCCTGACAGGCGTTCCTGCTTTGTGATCGCCGGTTTGACTCATCAGAAATTCCTGTGTTACCGTACCTCGCTCGCGATACCCCTCACATCAACATGGTAGGTATATGGCACCTGAAAAGGACCTGAAGACCATCCTCGGGAAATTGAAGTACTCTGACGATGCCAAGGTCGTCCAGCAGATTACCGAGCAGACCAAACAGGTCCATGCCCGCATGGCCGGCATTAAGCATAAGCTGGTCGTCATGAGCGGGAAGGGGGGCGTCGGAAAGAGCATGACGACCGTCAACCTTGCGTTGGCGTTTGCCCGACAAGGTGCCAAGGTCGGCTTGCTCGACGTGGATCTCAATGGTCCCTGCGTGCCGCGTATGCTCGGATTGCATGGCCAGTCGCTGACGATGACCTCCGATGGGGCGATTCCTCCAGTCGGGCCGCTGGGAGTGAAAGTCGCGTCGATGGATTTTTTCCTCGACGATGCCTCACCTGTCCGCTGGAAGGGCCCGATGGACGTGAGTCCCGTCTGGCTCGGTCTCATGGAAATGAACGTCATCCGGGAATTCCTGTCTGATGTGGTGTGGGGGGACCTGGATTATCTGCTTGCGGACCTGCCTCCCGGCGCTGCCGCCGACAAGCCGCCTGTCATAGCGGGTTTTATCCCGGATCTGGCCGGAGCCATCGTGGTCACCACGCCGTCTGAGGTGGCCTCCGATGTGGTGCAAAAATCGGTGACCTACGCGCGGGATATGGGAATTAAAGTCCTGGGTATCGTTGAGAACATGAGCGAATATCGCTGTCCGTCGTGCGGCGAACTGAACGAATTGTTCGAAGGCAATACGGAGGCGATGTGCGACGTGCTGGATCTTCCCCTGCTGGGACGAATTCCATTCGACCGCAAGTTGGCTCGCACGTTCGACAAGGGGATGCCATTACTCGACGAATCCTATCCGACGATTCAACGCTACCAGGACATTGCCGGGCGCATTCGCACGTTATTAGATTATAAGAAAGTCTTGGCGGATAAACTCTGAGACGGTGCCGTTGCGAGAGGAGTCCTTATGAAATTTGTTTGCCTTAACTGCGAAACCTATATGAATTTTGAAAAGGTTGAAAAGCCTGGCGAGGGGTCCCTCGGGGTGTTCTTCGGCTGTCCCTCATGCAACGCAAAATTCTCCATGGTTACCAATCCCGGCGAAACCCAAATGGTCAGTTCATTAGGGGTAAAATTAGGCGGACGCACCGAAGCGGCGGCACCGTTCGAGATGACCCGGGGCACGCTCAAAGATGAAGCGCTCGCCGGCGCCGGTCAGATGGGCGCTTATCTGAACGAGAAGATTCAGGGCGGTCAACCGGTGGCTACCGCCTCACCGTCTCCTTCTCCTGCGAAGGCCGGCGAGAAGACCAGTGGAGGCTGTCCGTTTTCTGCGATGGTGGCCGAAATGGGTCTCACGACCGGCGGCAAACCGGCAGGCGGCGCGACGCCAGCCGCACCTGAATTTGCCTGGACACCCGATGCGAAAGAAAAGCTCGATCGGCTTCCGTCTTTCGTGAAGCCGATGGTGCAAGGCAGCGTGGAGGCGTATGCCCGCAAGCAGGGGCTGACCACGATCACGCTCCAAGTCATGGATGAGTCGAAAAGTGATTCGCCGAACGGAATGACTTGGTCCCGTGAAGCGGAACAACGGTTGGAAAACATCCCGGACTTCATTCGGCCCATGGCCCGTAAGGAAATCGAGCGCGTGGCAAAGGAGCGGGGCTTGGCCACCATCACCGCTCAAGTGATGGATGAGACTAAAGACAAATTCATGAAATTCATGTAGCGCGCGCCTGAAGTCATGTTGAATTCACTAAGGCCCATCCGGCCGCCCGGATGGGCCTTTCCATTGCCCACTTCTCTTGCCCACCGCTCCTTCGGTCCGTCTCGCCCGGCATGGGCCGCGTTGGCCATGGTGTTGATATGGCAGGTTCTGTGGATGCATCCGGTCCTTGCGCAGCATACGCCAGAGGGTGCCAGCACAGCGGATGCCCTCTCGCATGCCCGCCATCAATTCAGTGCACTCGTGATCTGGGAAGGGTCGCCTGAAGGCATTGCCTATTCGGAATTCAATCATCGGGTGGCCGGTCTCTTCCTGATGGTGATCGGGGCAGCCGAATGGAGTCAGGCCCTTCGTTCATCGTCTCCGTTATGGGCGCGTCTCTTGTTGCCGGGGGCTTTGGGCCTGACAGGACTCTTTTTATTGATATGGAGCGATCATGAGGCCTGGCCGGTTGGCCCGCTGACCTTGTCTCAAACGATATTCGGCGGCGACCATGAAGTCCTTCAGCATAAAACCTACGGCCTGTGCGCGCTCGCGACGGCGTCGATCGAGATTCTTCGCCGCTCCGGGCTCGTCAGGCATCCTGCCTGGATGGTCCCGCTTCCGGCCTTTGCCGTACTGGGAGGATGGATGTTGTTCAGCCATTCCCACGGGCTTCATCCCGCCGCAGAGCACATCGCACTGCATCATGCAGCCATGGGAACAGCGGGCGTCATCGCCGGTGTGTGCCGACTGGCATCGGCTTGGAAAACCGGTGCCATGCTAGCACCGCAATCCAGGTGGGAACTCTGCTGGGCTGGTTTCGTGTTCCTGATCGGCGTGCAGCTCATTCTGTATTCCGAGTAGCGCTTGGCCAGTTTGACACTCTTCTGAGCCCTATGCTAGGTCTACACTACGGCACTTCATTTGATAACTCTTCGTCAGCTGTGTTTCCGCTGGCTTAGAGGAGGATTATATGGGCGGACATAGCCATTGGGCCACGATCAAACGTCATAAGTCTGCGCAGGATGCCAAACGGGGGAAGGTCTTCACCCGGATCATTAGAGAGCTGACGATTGCAGCCCGCTCTGGGGGAGATCCGGACGGTAATCCGAGGCTTCGTCTCGCCGTGGCGAAGGCCAAAGAAGCCAACATGCCTGGCGATACGATGAAAAAGGCGATTCAACGCGGCACGGGTGAACTGCCGGGCGTGACCTACGAAGAATTTCAGCTGGAAGGCTACGGTCCCGGCGGCACGGCCGTGCTTCTTGAAATTACGAGCGATAACCGCAACCGGACCGTCGCGGAAATCCGGAGCCTCTTTACCAAGAACCATGGCAATATGGCCGAGGCCGGTGCCGTCTCCTGGCAATTCCATAAGAAGGGCCTCATCACCATCGAAAAAGGCAAAGTCGAAGAGGATGCGTTGTTGTCGCTCGCGCTGGAGGCAGGAGCCGAAGACGTCAAAGTGGGCGACCAAAGCTACGAGGTCATCACCGACCCGCATCATTTTGAAGCAGTCAAGAAAGCGCTGGTCGATGCCAAAATCGACACCACCCTGGCCGAAATTACCTATATCCCCCAGAATACAATTCGATTAGAGGAAAAGCCCGCCGAACAAATGCTTAAGCTGATGGAAGTCATGGACGAGCATGAAGACGTGCAGAAAGTGCATGCCAACTTTGACATTCCGGACGAAGTGATGGAAAAGATGGCTGCGGCTGCGGCCGGGTAAGTTCCGCTCCACCATGGTGTCAACCGGGATATCGCAAGCGAACGGGACTTCATGATCGCCTTTCTCACGGGGCGGTTAGCGCGTAAGTCTCCCACCCATCTCACGCTGGACGTGCAAGGCGTCGGGTATGAGGTGTGGGTTCCTCTCAGTACCTATTACGCGCTTCCTTCTGTGGAGGAGGCGACGGCCCTGCATATCCACACGCATCTCCGGGAGGACGCCATCCAGCTGTTTGGGTTTCTCACCCAGGCGGAAAAGGAATCGTTCCTGCTGCTGACGTCGGTGTCCGGCATCGGCCCTAAGCTCGCCTTGAGCGTGTTGTCCAGTCTTCCTGTGGCGGATCTCGTCTCCGCTATTCAATCGGGCGATATCGACAAGCTCTCGACGGTGCCCGGCATTGGCAAGAAATCGGCCGGCCGATTGGCCCTTGAATTGAAGGACAAAACAGGAAAGATCAGCATCGTCGGCGTGCCGGGCGAGGCCGCCGTCAAAGTCACTGTGGATGGCCCATACGAGGACGCTTTGTCCGCCCTCGTCAATCTTGGCTACCGCCCCCAAGATGCGAAGGAAGCTCTCAAGAGAATCTCCGCCACGACCGAAGGTTCTATGGCGCTCAAGGATCTGATCCGAGAAGGGCTCAAGGAACTGGCACGGGGGTAAGGATGATCACAAACATCGCCGCGGCCATGCCGAGACTCATGCTGGCATGGTCCATGTTCGTCACTCTGACTGGCGGCCTTTCCATCATGGCCTTGGCGGAAGAGGTCCAAGAACCGAAAAGTATACGAAAGACCTGCGGGACCTGTCCCGAAGGATACGCCAAGACCGGCGTCACTCAAGCCGCGGAGATCTGCAAGGGCGACGATCCGACCTTGGTCCAATGCGTTCCCCTCGGGAGCAATCTGTTATCGGTCTGCGGATCCTGTCCCGAAGGGTACAATGAAATTGGACGGTCGTCCGTGCCCGCTCGTTGCGGCGCCCAGGACGGAGGCCTCCTTACGCAATGCCAGGTGCCTCACATGGAGCACACGTTACCCGATCCGACGCAGGGGTATAAGCGCTGCCCTCCGGATTGCGGCGCGCCAGCGACGCCGGGCCAAGGAGCGTTGCCTCCGCCGCCGAAGTATCAACCGGTTCCGGGCGCCCCATAAGAATCGGGAACCTGTTCATGACAGAACGACTCGTGACGAACCACATGACGGACGAGGAGCGGAGCACCGACAACGTGCTGCGTCCGCAGTCACTCGACGAATATGTCGGCCAGGAGAAGATGAAGGAGTCGCTTCGGATCTGCATTGAGGCCGCCAAGCAGCGTGGAGAAGCCCTGGACCATGCGATTTTTTATGGTCCTCCCGGACTTGGCAAGACGACGATTGCGCATATCATCGCCAAAGAGATGGGTGCGGCATTGCGGTCGACGTCCGGGTTGGTGCTGGCCCATGCGGGGGATCTGGCCGCCATTCTGACGAATCTCCAGGAGCATGATGTCCTGTTTATCGATGAAATTCATCGTCTTCCGGCTTCAGTCGAAGAGGCGCTCTATCCCGCCATGGAGGATTACCAGCTGGACCTGGTGATCGGGCAAGGCCCTGCCACCCGCACCGTCAAGCTGGATCTGCCCCGTTTCACATTAGTCGGGGCAACCACCCGCGCCGGCGCGCTCACTTCACCCCTGAGGGATCGTTTTGGTTTGGTGTATCGCCTCGAATTCTATTCACCTACGGAACTGGAAGCTATTGTGACGCGATCCGCTGCCGTGCTCGATGTGGGCATCGAGCGTGAGGGGGCGGCAGAGATTGCCCGTCGAGCGCGCGGCACGCCACGAATCGTCAATCGGCTCATTAAGCGCGTGCGGGACTATGCTCAGATAAAGGCCGGCGGTCATATCAACCGGCCGGTCGCCCAAGAGGCCCTGGCCTGGCTGGGCATCGACCAGGCGGGCTTCGATGACATGGATCGAAAGATCCTTCTGACCATCATCGAAAAGTTTAACGGCGGGCCTGTGGGGATTGAATCCTTGGCTGCCGCCGTGCAGGACGATAAAGGGACCCTGGAAGACGTCTATGAGCCGTATCTCATTCAGGCCGGGTTTCTGGAACGTACCGGCCGCGGGCGGCAGGCCACGCGCCAGGCTTTCGACCACTTCCAAAAACCCTCCACGATTCTGCTGTAACCGACTTGCGCGTTGTCGATGTCGTTCGGTGGGCACACCCCACCAAGTTTTTGAAATGTCAGGAGTATCCTTGCAATAGATTCGGCCGTTCCTGTAAGATTCACCCCTTGTCCAAGTGTGCTTCACATTCCATAGGGGGATGGCACCATCCCTCAGTCTAGAAGTCCGAGGTTCGCCTACATGCCCAGGGATTTGTCCGAGTATCGCAAGGCAATCGACCGCATTGACGATGAAATTCTGCGCCTGCTGAATGAGCGGTCGAAAAGCGTGGTCGAGATCGGAAAGCTCAAAAAGGAACAGGATGCCGAAGCCAACCTCCATACCCCCGGGAGGGAAGCCGCTATTTTCGAGCGATTGATGAAGCAGAATACGGGCCCGTTTCCCACTGACGCCATCCGGCCGGTCTATCGAGAAATCATGTCCGCCTCCCTCTCATTGGAAGGGCCGCAAAAAGTGGCCTATCTCGGCCCGCGCGCCACGTTTACCCACATGGCCTGCATGCAGAAGTTCGGTTCCTCGGCTCAGTATGTGCCGGTGCATAGTATCAAGGAGGTGTTCAGCGAAGTCGAACGCGGTCGCGCCAACTTCGGGGTCGTGCCCATTGAAAACACCACCGAAGGGGTCGTGAATCATACGCTGGACATGTTTGTGGATTCGAACCTGCTCATTTATGGAGAGATCCTGCAGGAAGTCTCGCATCATCTCTTATCCCAGTCCGGTATGATGGACGAGGTGAAGAAAATCTACTCTCACCCTCACGCCATTGCGCAATGCCGCAATTGGCTGGAAACCAATCTCCCGCACGTGCCGGTCGTCGAGGTCGCGAGCACGGCCCGGGCTGCGGAGCTCTGCATGGACGAGCCGGCGTCAGCGGCAATCGCCTCGGAATTGGCCGGCCAGCTCTATGGCCTGAAGGTGATCAAGTCGCGCATTGAAGACAATCTGAACAACTTCACGCGTTTCTTAGTACTCTCGCAGAAAGCGCCCGAGCGGACGGGTAAGGACAAGACCTCACTGATGTTGTCCGTGAAGGATAAGGTGGGCGCCCTCTATGATTTGCTGCGTCCGTTCGCTTCGCACGGCCTCAGCATGACCAAAATCGAATCTCGTCCCTCGCGCAGAAAGGCCTGGGAGTACATCTTCTTTGTGGATGTCGAGGGCCATATCCAAGAAGAACGCGTGAACAGGGCAGTGGAGGAAATCAAGGGACGCTGCCTGTTTCTCAAGATTCTCGGGTCCTACCCGGCGCACAGTTAGACACATGGCACTACACGTCCATCCCGATATCGCATCCCTCAGCCCTTACGTGCCCGGCAAGCCGATCGATGAACTGCAGCGCGAATTGGGCCTCACGCGCATCATCAAGCTGGCCTCGAATGAAAACCCGCTGGGTCCCTCGCCCAAGGCGGTGGCGGCGTTGGCCGGAGGTGCAGAGACCTTACATCGCTACCCGGACGGTGGCGCCTATCGGCTCAGACAGGCCATTGCCGACCGATGGAAGGTAACGAGCGAGCACATCATCCTGGGCAACGGCTCCGATGAAATTCTGGGCCTGCTGGCGCGCACCTTCTTATCGCCCGGAGAAGAAGCGGTGATGGCCGATCACACCTTCGTGATTTACAAAATGGAAGTGACGGCCGCACATGGCCAGCCGGTGACTGTTCCGCTTGCCGACTGGACGCATAATCTGGAGGCGATGGCGGACGCCGTCACTTCCAAGACGCGACTCCTGTTTGTGTGTAATCCCAATAACCCGACTGGCACGATGGTGTCTGCCGAGGCCGTTCATCGCCTCATGGCTCGGATTCCCGAAGACGTCCTTGTCGTATTTGATGAGGCGTATCTCGAGTATGTCCGCAGCCCGCAATTCCCCGATACCCTCGCGTACGTCAAGCAAGGCCGTCACGCCATTGTTCTCAGGACCTTCTCGAAGATCTACGGCTTGGCCGGATTACGGATCGGGTACGGCATTGCCACACCGGAGATCAATAACCTTCTCAATCGTGTCCGGCCTCCGTTTAACGCCAACAGCTTGGCCCAGCGGGCGGCCCTGGCCGCGTTGACTGATGACGAGCATGTCGCGAGCAGTCGGGCGGTCAACCTGGCCGGCATGGAGCAACTACACGCGGCACCGGCATCTCCTCCGATATCGAATCCACGATCGTCCCGCAGTTCCTGTCCGAAATCGACGGGGTGGAAAGTCTGCGCAACGTGATCGTCATCGGCGCCAGCAATCGACAGGACCTGATCGATCCGGCGGTCCTGCGAGCCGGCCGCCTCGACGTGAAGGTCAAGGTCGGGCGACCG